>DMBU01000171.1 GCA_003446015.1 Bacteroidales bacterium
AACAAAACAACCAAAGTGAAAAAGAATCCCACATTGCCCCTAACCCCTAAAGGGGAAAACGTATTGCTAAAAAACTTTTAACCTTGAACTTGAAAATCTGAACTTGATAATTAAAGAACAAAAGCATAAGTTGAATTCAAATATTGATAATTGAACATTGATCATTGTTAATTGAAAATAAAATGGAACAGCACCAAGCACACAATAACATCTATCAAGAAGAGAGTATAGATATTAAAAAGTACCTCTTTAAATTCCTTGCCAACTGGTACTGGTTTGCTATTGCATTAGCTGTAGCATTGACTGTAGCGTACCTGGTTAACCGGTACTCCGAATCGACCTATACCATAAGTTCATCCTTAATAATATCCGACAAACAAAGTGATGTAGCCAGCGTGGAAGCCATTATTGAAGAACTGGGCCGTAGCCGCGTACGCCGAAAAGCCGAAGTGGTAAACGAAATTGCCATCTTAAAATCATACAAAATGGCACGTACAACCCTGGAAGAACTGGATTTTGACATTACCTATATCGGAATTGGAAAAAGAGAAATTGCCGAAAGTAAAATGTACCACAGCTGCCCTTTTGTTGTAATTCCTGACACTGCTTTTGTCCAGTTAAATGGCTACCCTGTAAATATTAAAATTTTATCGGCACAGGAATATTCTCTCGAAATTAACGACAGTTACAACATTAAACGTACACTTAAATTTGGCGAAACGTTTAATTCCGAAATATTTAACTTTAAACTTGAACTGCGAAACCCGAATGCTTTCAGCTATAACGAAAACACTTCGAACAAATACATTTTTTATTTTAATAACATCAACTCCCTGGCCAACCAATATCGTGGAAAATTAAACATCGATGTAAACGATGAAAAAGGCTCAATCCTGATCTTAAAAATAAATGGCTTTGTTCCCGAACAGATGGCTGCATACCTGAATAAATTATCGGAAGTGTATATTCGTTCGGCTCTCATCGAAAAAAACGAACGAGCCGAAAACACCCTGCGATTTATTGATGATCAACTCAGGGTAATTGTTAAAGATTTAAATGCATCCGAAATTCGTTTGCAGGACTTTCGTACTCAAAACAAGGTGATTAATTTAAGCCAGAAAGGAAGCATGTTGTATGATGAATTAACATCCATACAAAATGAGCGATTTGCATACGATGTAAAAGCCAAATACCTCGATTATCTTGAGTCAAGTCTTCAACATAAAGAACAAAACACAAGCATCGTTGCGCCTTCGGTATTGGGAATCACAGACCCCTCATTGCAAAAACTGGTACAGGATTACAATTACAGTTTGTCGGAGAAGAATAAATTCAGTCAAGTGGCACAGGAAGATGCACCTAACCTGATTGTTATTCAAAATGAAATCGACAACCTCAAAGAAACCCTGGCCAAATACCTGGTTTCGAACCGAAAAACCAACCAGATTGTTTTAAACAGTTTTGATCAGAAACAGAATTTAATTAATTCCCAAATTCTTCAGTTACCTGCCGACGAACGCCAGCAAATCAATATTGAACGGGAATACAAATTAAACAATGAATTGTATACTTTCTTACTTGAAAAAAGAGCCGAAGCAGGTATTACCAAAGCATCGAACGTGGCCGACAATAAAGTACTTGACATTGCGCGCCCCGAGAACGCTGCTCAAATAACACCCAAACGCTCTCAAAATTACATGATCGCCCTTATTTTAGGTTTGGGTATACCCGGAGCAATTATTCTTGCATTAGATTTTCTGAACACCAGAATTGAAGATAAAAAAGACATTGAACGCAACACAAAAACACCTATCATCGCTACCATTGGGCATAACGAAACCAACAGTGAGCTTGCTGTTTATATGGATCCAAAATCGAGCATTGCAGAATCATTCCGCTCATTACGCACTAATTTGCAATATATCCTGCGCGAAAAAGATCAAAAAATAGTGATGATAACATCAACGGTTAGTGGTGAAGGAAAAACCTTTGCAGCCGTTAATCTGGCGACCATCATGGCCATGTCCAATAAAAAAGTATTGTTGGTAGGATTAGACTTGCGTAAACCCAGTCTGCATAAAATTTTCAATACCCCCAACGAAATTGGGATAAGTACCTTTTTGAGCAATCAAAGCTCGTACGAGGCGATTATCAAAGAAACATCTGTTGAAAATTTGTTTTTAGCTCCTTCGGGCCCTATCCCTCCTAACCCTGCCGAATTAATTGAAACAGAGCAAATGCAAAACTTTTTTATGCTGGCAGCTAAAAATTTCGACTATATTGTTATCGATACGCCTCCGTTGGCCCTGGTAACGGATGCCCTGTTAGTAAGCCGGTTTGCACATGCTAATATTTTTATGATCAGGCAACGCTATACCCACAAACAGGTTTTTGATCTCATCAATAAACTGGAACAGGATCAAAAAATAAGTAAAATGAATATCCTCGTTAATGATTTAAAAATACCTAAATACTATGGCTATAACTACGGGTACAACTATGGATATGGCTACGGGTATGGCTATGGTTATACAAGCAGAAGTAAATAGTAAGAACTAATACCAAAGGACAGAAAGAGCTAAGTGCCGGAAAGATTGTGGGTTTGATTGTGTGGAGATGGGGAGAAAGGGAGAAAGGGAGAAATCTTGAATCCTGTCTGCTCTAATTCTACCACAGATAGTCAAGACAGCGGGTAAACCGACAGGCAGGCGTCTGGAAGACATTCAAGCATTTAGCGAAGGGAAAAAGAAGTTAAGGAGAACGGGAGACTGGGAGAAAAAGCCAGGGGAAAACCTGGAAGAGTTTGTGCAAAGGAATGTGCGGTTGATAAACCTTCCAGAGTTTGTGAAGCAGGGAGAACGGGAGACAATGAGACGGGGAGACCCGGAGATGAAGAGAAAAGGAGATAAAAGACTAACAGCTAAGATCAAAGACCAATTTTCAAAGATCAAATTCCAAAAGCTAACAGCTAAGACATTCACAAATCACAAAAAAACATGCTCCATTTATTAGGCCGAAACAAAGAACTTTTTACCGAAGATATAAACCAACACGAAAAGGAAATCAAATCAAATGGGTTTTTGGGCACGGTACCGGTTTAATGATTTTAAAATTTCGAAATACTTTGAATACGAGCATACTTAAGAATTAAGGTATAATAAATAATCAACGCTCATACAGCTGTTGAACTATTAATTACAAGTTATAAAATGAATGCAGGAATTATAAATTTACCGAAAATTGAAGATATACGAGGGAATCTTTCATTTATTGAAGAAAACAAGCATATTCCTTTTAAGATAGAACGTGCATATTGGATATACGATGTGCCGGGAGGAGAAATACGTGGAGGACATGCTTTTATGGAACAACAAGAACTAATAGTAGCCCTTTCCGGAAGCTTTGACGTTATTGTTGATGATGGACAAAAAAAACAAACATTTTCATTAAATCGTTCTTATTTTGGATTGTATATACCATCAGGTATCTGGAGACAAATGCAAAATTTTTCAACGAATTCACTAGCTCTTGTTTTAAGCTCAACACATTACAATACAGATGATTATATATATGATTACAACAAATTTTTAGCATATGGAAGGAAAAATGAAAAGTAGTGTTTACGATTGTGTCATTATTCCTTTAAATAAAATCCACAATCGTGCTGGTAACATTACTATTGTTGAGGGAAATAAACATGTTCCGTTTGATGTAAAACGAATTTATTACTTGTACGACGTTCCTGGAGGTGAAGACCGGGGAGGCCATGCACATAAGGAACTTAAACAGTTAATTGTAGCTGCAAGTGGTTCTTTCGACGTTCTTCTTGATGATGGGATAAACAAAAAGATCGTAAGACTTAACCGACCGGATTATGGCCTTCTAATGGTTCCGGGTATTTGGCGTGAACTTCTGGAGTTTTCTTCCGGGGCAATTTGCTTAGTATTAGCTTCGGATATATATACAGAAAGTGATTATATAAGAACTTATAACCATTTCAAAGAATTATCTTAGTTATTATGTTATTAGAAATCTCAAAAGAATTATTCTATAAAACATTCCCTCATCAACAAAATCCTTTTCTTAAGGAAGAATTTATTACATTAAATAGTAATAAAGTGGATAGAGTTGTTTATTTGGTACAGAATAGTAATAAACCAGCTATTGGTCTAATTGCAGGGATAAAAAACAGTACTTTAGTATCGCATTTTTCCGCTCCTTTTGGTGGTTTTCTTTATAGACATGAAAATATTTACACAAGCGAAATGGAAAAGTTTGTTGACGAATTAAAGAAATATATTATAAATATAAACTGTAATCTGCTTTATTTAAATTTTGCACCCTCAATTTATGGCATATCTTTTAATTCAAAAATGATAGCCATCCTTTTAAAAAAACAGTTTACTACAGAAGTTCTTGATCTGACAAACTGGGTTGATTTGAATAGTTTTGCATTTAGATTTAATCAGAGAAATAGTAGAGAATACTATAATCAGGCCCTAAGACATGAATTGGAGTTTATAAAATTAACTACTGAAGATAGTAAAAAGCAGGCTTATGATTTAATTTCTGCAAACAGAAAACGAAACAATAGGCCAATGTATATGACTTTTAACAATTTATTGGATACTGGAAAGTTATGGCCAATTGATTTTTTTGGGATTTTTGATCTTGAAAAAAAAATTCTCGCTTCGGGAATATTTTATCAGTTTTCTGATAATATTGTATATGCAGCCTTTTGGGGAGACAATGAACGAGGAAGACCTAAAAGAGCAATGGATTTTTTAAGTTTTAATCTTTGGTCTTATTATAAAAATATGGGTTTTTCATATATCGACTTGGGTATTTCAACAGAAAATGGAGGAATAATAAATGAAGGTTTATTAAGATTTAAAGAAACACACGAGGCGCAAACAGAATTAAAATATACTCTTTGCTGGCACAATAATTAATAAATTAAAAGTTTAAATAATGTTTGTTATTAATCCTGATCAATACAGTCTACCTGCATATAGAATTGGTCCATTTACAACAAAAGATTTATCCCAAAACCATTCTATTTGTAATAATCCCAAAAAAGATATTGAAAGTTTGGATAATTATTGCAAAAAAAGATTTGGAGAATATAATTATACGGTAAATGGAAGAGAAGCGATATATTTAGCATTAAAGTCATATCAGTTAAAAAAAACTGACTTAGTTACAATTCTCACAACAAGTCAAAATTTTTACATAAGCAGTTGTGTTACAAATGAAATTGAGAAATTTTGTAAGTGGAACAGGGAAATTATACCTGAAACAAAATTGATTTTTGTTAATCATGAGTTTGGCTATATTTACCCCGAAATGGAATACATTTCATCATTGGAAATTCCAATTATAGAAGATTGTTGCACTACTTTTTTCAGTCAGGATAGTAAGGGGAAAGTGGGTAAATATGGTGATTTTGCCGTTTATAGTTTCCCGAAATTTTTTCCAATACAAATCGGAGGTTTATTAGTAAAAAACACAGATATTACAATAATTGGAAATTCGATAATTGACCAAGATTCCAAATTATACATTCAAAAAGTCATTTCATTCTACTTAGAAAAACAAGAAGATTTATTAGTAAAAAGAAGTGAAATTTATGATTATGCATTAAAAATATTTGAGAAAATGGGGTTTACCGAAAGGTTTGCAAACAACAGGCTCACAATTCCATCCGTTTTAATGCTTAACAATCACAAACGAATAAAAGATTTACCTTCATTAAAAACACACTTTTGGAATCACGGGATACAAACCAGCATATTTTATGGTGAAGATGCCTTTTTTCTTCCTATACACCAAAGTCTGTCTAAAACAGATGTGGACTATTTTGCTTTTGTAGTTAATAATTTAATTGAAAAACAATGATGAATTATATTTTTTGGGGAGGAAAAGCTATTGGAAACTATGTTTTAAATGGTTTAATTGAAAATGGATATGTCCCCAAAGGGATCATTTTATACAAAGATATCATTGATCAAGAACTTATAAAAAAAGCTGATTCTCTTAATATTAAGGTCTTAAAAATACATTCTTTTCATAAGCAACAAGATGATTTAGAACTTTTCATTATAAAATTGAATGTTGATTTATTTATTAGTGTTGCATTTCCATTTATTTTGCCATCTAGAATTTTAAAGCTGGTTAAATATCCTATTAATATTCACACAGGGGCCATCCCAAAATATAGGGGACATCATCCTCTATCTGCAGCATTATTAAATGATGAGCCTTATCAAGCTACAACAGTACATTTTATGACAGAAGAAGTTGATGCTGGTGATATATTACTACAGGATTTTGTACCTATTAAAAACGAAGATTCTATTCTTACCATTAGACAAAAATTAATAGAATTAAGTTTAAATCTCATATTAACAGTTTTAAAACAATTAAAAAATGGAACTTTGTATCCTAAAAAGCAAATAGGAGAAATTATTTGGGCCCCTAAAAGAAATCCAGAAGATTCTAGAGTTGATTTTACTAAAACATCAAGGTACTTGCATAATTTTATCAGAGCTCTTGTGGATCCTTATCCTAATGCATTTGCATTTAAAAAGGGTGACAAAATCGTTAAATTTAAAAAATCCATTACTAGCAATAAACCTGGTGTCGTTTTAGCCGACTTAGGACAAAATCATTATATTATATCAACAAGTGATGGAATAGTGTATGTTGAAACAGATGCAAAATTAATCGTTGGTGAAGAATTACAATAAAATAATTAAGTTTCTCGATCTTCAAAAAATAAACAATCAGTATGCAGAAGAATTAAAGCAAGCTGCTGGTGAGGTTATTGATAGTGGTTGGTATGTCCTAGGAGAAAAGGTTAAAGAGTTTGAAACGAATTTATCCAGATATATAGGTATTAAACATGCCATCGGAGTAGCGAACGGCTTAGATGCGCTCCGAATTATTTTAAAGGCTTATATTGAAATGGATGTTATGAAGGAAAGCGATGAAATTCTTGTTCCTGCCAACACATATATAGCAAGTATTCTGGCCATAACCGATAATCGACTTAAACCTGTATTTGTAGAACCCGATATTGATACATACAACTTAAACATTTCTCTTATTGAGCAACATATTACAGAAAAAACAAGGGCAATCATGGTGGTTCACCTTTATGGACAGGTATGTTGGAGTTTGGATCTTGAATCTATTGCACAAAAACACAACCTGAAAATCATTGAAGATAATGCCCAGGCTATTGGAGCTCAATGGAATGGAAAAAGAACAGGTGCTTTGGGTGATGCGGCTGGTTTCAGTTTTTATCCCGGGAAAAACTTAGGAGCACTAGGAGATGCAGGTGTCATAACAACAAATGACGACAAGCTGGCAGAAATCATACGAGCACTTGGAAATTACGGAAGTAAGAAGAAATATATTCACGAATATCAGGGGCTAAACAGCAGAATGGACGAAATTCAGGCAGCTTTTTTAAATGTTAAATTAAAATACCTTGATGCCGAAAACCAAAAGCGTAGAGAAATTGCCAAATACTACTGCCAAAACATTACAAATCCTTGTATCATATTGCCTGTTCACAAATCACATTTCACAAGTCACCCGCAGGAACAAGTCTGGCACTTATTTGTCATACGAACTTTAAACCGGGACCATTTACAAAATCATTTATCTGAAAAAGGAATTCAAACCTTGATTCATTATCCCGTTCCTCCGTACAAACAAAAAGCATATTCTATTTTGAACAAACTAAACATGCCGATAACCGAGCTGATACACGATCAGGTAATCAGTTTACCCATAAGCCAAACCATGACTTTAAATGAGGCTGAATTCGTAGTTGATGTTTTAAATAAATATGAATATCAGAAGTAATTAAAAACGAATGCAATTAAAATAAAGAATCATGCTTAGCGTCATCCTTTTATCGTATTATAGCGGCAACAGAATTAACAGTACTTTTGATCATCTTTCAAAAATATTGAACGATGAAAAAATTGAATTTGAGTTTATTATTATTGACGATGACTCCAAAGACAATTCGTTTGCTATTGCACTGGACCTTGAAGAAAACAATTCCAACGTCAGGGCTTATCAATTGAGTAAAAATTTCACTTCACATTATGCTATTTTTGCAGGCTTAAGTGTATGTAATGGGAATTGCGCCATACCCATACCCGATGACGAACAACAACCCTATAAAACCATTGTAGAAATGTACCGGCTATGGGAAAAGGGTGAAAAATTAATTATCCCACACAGAATAAAAAGAAACGATGGCTTTTTAACAGATTTATATTCAAAAAGTTTTTATAAAATTATTAATGCATTTTCTGATATCAAATACCCGCCGGGTGGCGCAGACACTTTCTTTATAGACCGCGAAATGATTGATATTATCAATTCCAGAATTCATCCCATAAATACTTCCATAATATCAGAAGTTTTACGATTAGGATTCTCTCCATATTATTACCCCTACGAAAGAGTTAAAGGCATCAACAAAAAATCAAGGTGGACTTTTAAAAAAAAATTAAGGCAGGCCAAAGACACCTTCTTTTCCAGTTCAACCTGGCCGGTAAAGGTCATTACCAGTTTGGGAATCTTTTTCTCGCTATTTGCTCTGGCTATGATTGTTTTTTATACCTATATCAGGCTGTTTGGAAATGAAGATTTTTGGGGAAAACATATGCCTGGCTGGACATCAACAGTGGTTATCATCTCTTTTTTTTCAGGACTTATTCTGTTTTCGCTGGGCATTATTGCTGAATACATCTGGCGGATTTACGAAGAGGTTAAAAACCGCCCCGGATATATCATCAAAAAAAAACAAAACAACCCGGATGAATTTGAAAAAACTGAATATTAAAAATTACATTAACTCTCATTTTTTTAAGCAAATAACAGGATTTTCAATTGTTGGAATCTTTGTTACCGTATTCTCTTTGGGATTACTTTATTTATGTATTGATATTATTAAACTAAATGTTTACTTCTCATATATATTTGTTTATCTCATTAGCATTGGATTTTCCTATTTATTAAATGGGAAACTGGTTTTCAAATCATCTTTAAGTTTGCAAACATATTTGCTTTATTACGGGATATACATTTCCGGAATGGGATTGGGTTTGCTTATAATAAAAATCACAAAGTACTTATTTAGTTTTAATGATTTTATAAATTCAATTTGTGCAACACCCTTTACCATGTTGTGGAATTTTCTCTTAATCAGTTATGTTTTCAATAAATACCAGGGAAACAAAATCAAAGAAAATTTTTCAGAATCTATTTAGTTCATACAAAAAAAATCTATGTTGAATCCTTTTCAAAAAAAAAATACTGGTTTTATTATTTTCATTGCAGGATTGTTTTTTTATCTTTTTATCGCGTTATTTATTAACAAACAGTATATAGGATCTGATGGGCGATCGTTTCAAAGAATGGCTGTTAACATATCTGAAGGAAATGGTTATTCGGATGACATTGATCCTCCATTCGAAAAACAATTTTTTAGAGAACCGGGGTTCCCCTATTTTTTCTCAGGGGCTTGTGTCCTTAATAAGTTATTTGGCAAAGAAAACATAGCGCTTTCATACAACAATCCTAAGCCGGGTTATTTTGATAAAACTCATACCGAGATTTTCATATTAAGAATTTTACATGCTCTTTTAGCCAGCTTAACGGTATGGTTATTTTATAAAATTCTTCTTTTCTTTTTAAAACCGCAACTCGCACTGTTGATCTCTTTTCTTTTTATATTTTATTTGCCCTTTTCCATTTTTGTCACATTCCCGCAACGTGAAATTCTTGTTACCGCTTTATTAACCGGAATGGGTTATTTGTTTTTACAATCGGCATCAACCGATAAGTCCTTTTGGTTTGATATTATATTCGGCTTACTTTCTGCAGTCCTGGTTCTTACATTACAAGCTTATATTTTTATTTTGCCCGTATTTTTAATTTCACATATTTTAATCACAAAAAGCATTAAGAAAACGTTTAAATCTGTTTCTATTATAAGTATTGTCTTCATTTTAGGCGTTGCTCCGTGGTCGTATAGGGGATATAAAGAAGCAAAGGATTTAAGAGCAATTAAAACCTTTGGTATTTCATACACTTATGAGTTCAGAAAATTTCATGAGGCTAATGCAAAAGCATATTTTGCAAATTTAAATGGGAATGGTGACTTATACAGGCAAAAAATTATTGAGGGATATAGCGAATCAGGAAAACAAATGTTTGAAAAATCGTTCAATGGTTATTATCTCCATTATGCCGATTCATTAAATAAAGTTATCGGGTTGAATGCTTTCAGTTCAAAATCTAATCAGGCAAATTTTTTTCTTAAAAACATTCTCTTTAAAAATTTCAGAAAGGCTTTGATTTGGCCCTTTTGGAAACAAGATTACAGAAAAAATATATCTTCTTTATTAAAAAACAACAATCAAATTCTTATGGCCATCTCATTGTTTTTAGGAATCGTTATTGCCATTTTTGCCCTTTTAGGAATGGTAAAATATATTTTTAAAATCTGGTTTTATATTCCGGTTTTTACATTTCATTTTTTAATGATTCCATTTATGTCTGATGAAGGAAGGCGCATGTTGCCTTTTATTCCTTTTTATTATATGTTTTTTATTTTAGGACTTGTTTTTTTCTATCATTTGATCCGTAAAAGGTTTTTTAATCAAAGGGACTTAGAAATGTTTAAGCCACTTATTTTGAAAAAGAGCTAATGTTATGAGAAATCTTTTAAAAAAATTAATCTTTTTTTCACTTCCGGTTATCGTATTTCTATTAATCTATCTTGTTACCGATCCTTTCAAAATTTTATATGACTATAACGACTATTATTCTAAAAATGACTTTGTCAGTTTAAACAGGTCGGTAATAAACACAAAAACTTATATAAAAAACAGAGGAAATATACATTATAACTCCTTTATATTTGGCAGCTCCAGAACCATAGCCGTAAAATGCAAAGACTGGGTCGAATATCTTCCCGACAATGCCGTTCCGTTTCATTATGATGGAAACGCAGAAAATTTATCAGGAATAAACAAAAAAATAAAATTTATTGATACGCAATCGGATACAATTAAATATGCTTTAATTTTTATCGATCAAATGCTCCTGGAAAACAGCATAAATAAAGGTCATTTATATATAGAATACCCCGGTGTAAGTAACGAAAGCTGGGTTCATTATCATACTTTATTCATCAAAGCATTCTCCAATCCCAAATTCTTTTTAGGTTACTTTTATTTTAAATATACAGGAAACTATAAAAAATTTATGGGAAGTAAGATTTTGAAGTTAAAATATCCCAATATATGGGATCCCATAACATCTGATTTGTTTATTGGTTTGGAAACCGAAATAAAAAACGACTCTTTAAACTATTATTCAAAACTGAAAAAATTAAGCGAATTAAAATACAAAGTCAAACCAGAAGTATTTCTTCCAAATGATACGGAAATTAAATTATTGAATGAAATAAAAGAAGTTTTCGACAAACATCAAACCAAATATAAAATTGTAAGCAATCCTTTTATAAGCCAATTCCCTTTATGCAATAAGCAAAAAGAGTTATTGCAAAATATTTTCGGAAAAGAGAATGTATACGATTTCTCCGGGAAAAGTCAATTTAGCTTGCATATCGATAATTTTTATGATGCCAGTCATTTCAGGAGAAAAGTAGCAAAAGAAATTTTAAAAGAAATTTATTCAAATTAAAATATTATGAAGACAATCATATTATGCGGTGGTATGGGAACCCGCCTTCGCGAAGAAACCGAATATAAACCTAAACCCATGGTTGAAATTGGAGGAAGGCCTATACTCTGGCACATTATGAAACATTATTCGCACTTTGGTTTTAATGAATTTATTCTGGCTTTAGGATATAAAGGTGATGTTATTCGCGACTATTTTTTAAACTATTATAAATACAATCGGGATTTTACAGTCGATCTCTCCAACGGAAATGTTCAAATTGAAAACGTTGGTTCAAAAAACAACTGGAAAGTCACTCTGGTTGAAACAGGAGATGAGTCGATGACAGGTTATCGGACCAAACTCGCCGGAAAATACATTCACGAAGATCGTTTTATGTTAACATATGGTGATGCTGTTTCAACAGTGAATATCAAGGAACTTATTGATTTTCATAAAAAGAAAAACACGCGAGGAACCGTTACCGGTGTTTACCCTCCTAGCCGCTTCGGCGATTTGGTTTTAAATGGCGATATGGTACATCTTTTTAAACAACAAACAAAGGATGTTGAAAGCCAGCAACCCATCAACGGAGGCTACTTTGTATTTAAAAAAGAATTTCTTGATTTAATTCCCAATGATCCAAAAATTGATCTGGAAAAATTGCCCATGAATACCATTGTTGAACAAAAAGAGCTTTCTGTTTTTCAGCATAAAGGATTTTGGCACTCCATGGATACATACCGCGACAATCTGATGTTGAATCAAATGTGGAAAGAAAATCCACCCTGGAAAATTTGGTAATATGAGCGAATTAGAAATTTATAAAGGGAAAAAAGTTCTGATCACCGGACATACCGGATTTAAAGGTGGTTGGTTAAGTAACTGGCTTCACCTGCTGGGAGCGGAGGTTTTTGGTTATGCTTTAGACCCGGTTCACCAGGAAGGAATATTCCATGCCAGCGAAATCGGTTTTAAAATACATGACTTTCGTGGAGATATAAGAGATTTGTCGGGGTTAAAGGAATATATTACGTCTGTAAAACCTGATTTTGTATTTCATCTTGCTGCTCAGGCTTTGGTTCTAAGCAGCTATCAAAATCCTGTTGAAACTTTTGAAGTGAATGTATCAGGTACTGTAAATGTATTAGAGGCAATCAGGGAATGTCCTTCTGTAAAAGTGGCTGTATTTATTACAAGCGATAAATGTTACGATAATAAAGAATTGGATTGGGCTTATCGTGAAACAGATCCTATGGGAGGTCACGATCCATATAGCGCAAGCAAGGGAGCTGCAGAAATTGTGATTAACTCTTACAGAAAATCTTTTTTTTCAGAAAATGGAAAAACAGCTATTGCTTCAGCCCGAGCGGGAAATGTTATTGGAGGGGGCGATTGGGCTGAGTTTAGATTGGTTCCCGATTTTTTTAGAGCTATTGAAAAAGGAGAAAAAATAAAACTTCGTAATCCAAATGCTACGCGTCCCTGGCAACATGTATTGGAGCCCCTGGGTGCTTATCTGCTTTTAGGTGCTAAACTGTTTCATAATCCCGAAAGTTTCACTGAAGCGTGGAACTTTGGTCCTGCTATGTACGATAACCATTCTGTTGTTGAGTTGGTGAAAGAAATTATTGCTTATACCGAAAAAGGAAGCTTTGTTGATATTTCTAAACCAGATCAACTGCATGAAGCAAATCTGCTCATGCTCGATATTACCAAAGCAAAACAGAAATTAGCTTGGACACCCGTTTTAAATTTTAAAGAAACCGTTCAAATGACATCCGAGTGGTATATGAATTATAAAAAAACAAAGGTCTTTGATTTAACAAAAAGTCAAATTTTAAGCTATCAGAACAAATGGAATTCGTTGAACGGAAATTAACAGGTGTTTTTGAGGTTACCTTAAAACCCCACATGGATGAGCGGGGTTTCTTTATGCGTACTTTTGATATTGATTTATTTCAGAAGTCTGGCCTTGACTTTAATTGGGTTCAGGAAAATCATAGCCGTTCAGAAAAAAAGGGAATTATCAGGGGTTTGCATTTTCAGCTTCCACCCTATTCCGAAACAAAATTGGTTCGTTGTATACATGGAGCCGTACTTGATGTTTTTGTAGATTTAAGAAAGGACTCTTTAACCTTTGGGCAATGGGACAGTATTGAACTAAGTGCTGAAAACAAAAAAATGATTCTCATACCACGAGGTTTTGCACATGGCTTTTGCACATTAAGTGATATAAGCGAGGTGGTATATAAGGTGGATAATGTATATTCAAAAGAAAGCGAAAGAGGAATTTTATGGAATGATCCAGAAATTGGAATTGAATGGCCAGTTAACGATCCTGTTCTTTCGGAAAAAGATAAACAAAATCTGACACTTGCAGAGTTTGTGCAACAGTATCATGCAATATAGAATAATAGGAATTGGAAGCAAAGCCTTTGTGGTTCTTTGCGCCTACTTTGCGAGACTTTGTGGTATAAATTAAAGCTATTACACAGAGATTCACAGAGAAGACACAGAGTTACTCCAAGTAAAGTATTAAATTAGGTTTTCTGCTTTTCAGTCAGCAAAGTGTTATAAAATTTATTACTATGAATATTAGACTTTTTAAACCCTCACTGGGAGAAGAAGAATTACAAGCCATAAAGGAAGCCTTTGACAGGTCGTGGGTAGGGCTGGGCCCAAAAGTAAATGAATTTGAACAGGAATGGGCTAAGTTTACGGGTTCGGAAGTAGCCATTGCCCTTAATTCCGCAACAGCAGCTCTTCACCTTGCATTAGCATGTTTTGGTTTTCCCGAAGGGAAAAAAGTACTGGTTCCTTCATTAACTTTTTCGGCAACAGCTTCGGCCATTTTATATAACCGTTTAATTCCTGTTTTTGTCGATTCCGATCCTGTTACTTTAGGAATCAGCACGGAAGACTTAGATCGAAAATACGACAAAGATTGTGTTGCTGTAATGCCCGTTCATTATGCCGGTCACCCTGTACAAATGGAACTGCTTATGCCCTGGGCACAAGAACGCGGATTAAAAGTGATTGAAGACTGTGCTCACACAGCAGGAGCAAACTACAAAGCTAAAATGTTGGGAACATGGGGCGATATAGGGTGTTATTCCTTTGAAGAAAAAAAACTCATGACAACCGGCGATGGTGGAATGATGGTTACCAACGATCCCGAACTTTTTAAAGATGTTAAAGCCATGCGTTGGGTAGGAATTGATAAAGACAATTGGAAAACGGCACAAGAATACACTCACGCGAATCGTGACGCTTTACATTGGTTTTATGAACTCAATGTGCTGGGATATAAATACAATATGAACGATTTAGCTGCATCCATCGGGTTGGTTCAGTTTAAAAAACTGCCTCATTTCAATCAACGACGATCTGAAATTATCCGGCTTTATTTGAACAGGCTAAAAAACATTAAAGGTATTGAACCCTTACTCCCATTCGAACCCGAAAATTATCCTTACCAAATGTTTGGAATCAGAACGGATAATCGTGATGGACTAATGATTTATCTTAAAAACAAGGGAATTGCAACAGGCTGTCATTATACACCATTAAGCTTACAACCTTTATTTAAACCATGGGGAAATAATTGTCCTTATATTGAAAAAGAGGCCAACCGTTTTATTACACTGCCTTTACATGCTGATCTAAGCAATGAAGAAGTAGAATATATTGTTGATACCTTAATTCATTGGAATAAATAAGTAATAATTTATAAGTAATAAAAAATTTAGCATAAATATTCTATTCAAAATGGATTACTGTCTATATAAATGAATAATTAAGTTATGAATTTAAAAAAAATTAAAAGGAGAATACGGTATATTCTGGAGTTTAGGTTTCTACCAAATGTATCCATGTTTTTATTTAATAATGAAACCTGGTTAAGATTACTTCCATTAAAAAGGTTTTTTCAGTTTGTTGATCCCAATAAACGCATTATAGATATTGGAGCAGGAATAGGGAGTTTAGAATTAGCCTTAAATAGAACTGATATTTTTATTTATGATATAGACAGGGTTTCAATTGATATTGCAAAACAAAATTTTAAGAATACAGTTGTTGGAACAGGATCAAAAATTAATTTTGAAGATGACGCTTTTGATTGGGCAATTTCAATACACACTTTAGAACATATCCCCAAAAACGAGCGAGAACAATTTATTTTAGAAATGATTAGAATATCTAAAGAAGGTGTATTTTTAAATTTTCCCGAAGGAAAATATGCCGAAGTACTTTGTAAGAATTTTTTGAACACTTTAGAAAAAAATGGTCTGCCTCCCAATAAATGGACTCTTGAACATTTAGAACTAGGATTACCAACAGTTGAAGAAGTAAATTCAATACTTAAAAAGCAAAACAAGTTTCTTTTCAAATATAAGCTAATAAGGAATTATAAGGCGGAAAATATATATTGGACTCGTATGAGAACATCAAACAGCATTTTGTTTAAATACTTTACATCGCCATTATTTGCCCTTTACAAATATGCAAATATCAATAGGAAGCCAACAATTGAGATGATACTTGTTGGTTCAAAAAACTATAATAGTTTAAACGATATTCTTAATTAATTTTAAATTGTGTTAATCCTAAATAAATTTCAGACATGAAAACAGGTTTGAAACTATATAAAAAATACCGCAAGGTTTATGCCTTTACAAATTTGTTTCTATTTTATTTTCGTAAATTTTTTATCGGTTTTGATGTTGCAAATCAGTTTATCCAAAGGGTTGATAAATTTTCTGTACAATTGATTCTAAAAGTAAATGGAGCAATTATTGGCAAAGATTGTGATATAGAAACAGGGTTAGTTTTTCATAATTGCAAAAATTACTCCAACTTATCAGTAGGGGACAACTGCCACATAGGTAAAAATTGTTTCTTCGATTTAAAAGATAAAATAATTATTGGTAACAATGTGGTTATTTCTATGCAATGTTCTTTTATTACACACATTGATATGACTCAGTCAAAACTCTCAACAATTTATCCTTCACTTCAAAAACCAATTATTATTTCGGAAAATGTATATATTGGAGCAAACTCAATAATTCTAATGGGTGTAAATATTGGCAAAAACTCATTGGTTGCAGCAGGGTCGGTAATTCAAAAAGATGTATCAATTAACTCTTTCGTTGGTGGTGTACCTGCAAAAGAAATCAAAAAACTAACTTTATAGATAAAACCACTTGCGCCTTTAATAATGGAATTAAAAAAAATCATAAAAAACACTTCTTATTTGGCAACATCGAAAGTAGTGCAGTTTATTATTGGAGTTGTTAAATCTAAACTTGGGGCATTATTTTTGGGAACAACAGGAATAGGAATTTATAATCAGGTCAATTATTTGACCAACATGATTTCCCAAATTACTTTGTTGAGTATGAATGATGGTCTGGTAAAGCAAATAGCACAAAATAAAGAAGCCCCAAATTTTAAAGAAACATTAAAAGGCTTAATTAAATCTTATTCTATTCTGATTATTTTTTCGATTTTGTTGGCTTTTATTGTATGTATTATTTTTGCAAAACCCCTAACTATTTTCTTTTTGGGTGATTATAAATATTTAGACTACTATCTGTGGGGTATTGGAAGTGTGCCTATTTTAATTATCAATAGTTTATCATTTGCATTACTAAAAAGTCACAAGGCAACTAAGGCAATTTCACGGGCTAATATTTTTAGTGCTATTTTTTCTCTTTGTTTTTTTATACCCCTGGTATATTTTTTTAGTATCAAGGGGGCGGTTATTTCAGTAGCTATAAATTTTGCAATTGTTTTATACATCAACAATTACCAAGCACGCAAGCTGATTATTAATAAAGTGGGTATTCAATTTAAAGAATTATTCACGGCTAAAACAGAAAAAAAATATAGTAAAGAACTATTAACTTTTGCATTATATGGAGCTACAAGTGGGTTGATATACGTAGGAGCTGAAAGTGTTAGCAGATCTATTGTGGTTAATACCATAGGCATTGACAAGCTTGGACTTTATAGTCCCATTGCTGCATGGAGCGGCTTGCTTACTGGTTTTATATTACCAGCGGTTCAGGTTTATTTATATCCCCGATATAGTGAGTGTAAAAGCAATAAAGAAATAGCTGCAATTTTAAATGATTATCTTTATTTAATAACCTTTTTAATTATTCCTTTTGTATTTATTGCTATTCCTTTTAAAGATATATTAATTCCATTGTTTTATTCTAAAGATTTCAGTGAGGCAGGTAAATATTTACCATGGCATTTTATTGGTATTATGTTTTATATGTGGTGGTATATTTTAGCAATTGTTTTAACACCAACAGGAAGAATAAAAATACATGGTGTTTTTGTAACAATAATGTCAATTATCAATGTTGCCATAGTGTACTTTTTAGTTCCACAACTTGGACTTTATGGTTGGATGTTAAAGTTTATTATTAGCCCTATTCTGTTTTTATTTGTTTATTTTTTCTATTTAAGAGCTAAAATAAGTCTGGTAATTTCAACTAAGAATTTAATGTTAATGTCCTATTCTATAATATTTGCGCTTTTTTTAATTGCTTTAAATAATTTTACCGTAAAATATTTCCTCAGCTTTATTTTTATTGGTTTTTCTTTTTTATTTCTTTCTAAGCATGAAAAGGAAATTCTTTTCACAAAAATTTCACAGATATTCCATTCTAGAAATTCAAAAAACTAAAGAAAGAGTCTATTAATTTTGCCAGCAATACAGAATACTAAAATGATAGCGATAATAACAATAAACTATAACCTCAGCGGGGAAACCATTCCCTGTGTTGAATCTATTTTAAAATCTGAATACCCAAACTACAGGGTTTATTTAATTGATAATGGATCGGCACAAGATGATTATAACAAACTTTTAGAGGCTTTTAACCAACAAGGGAAAGTAAATGTTTTACGAATTGAAAAAAACTGCGGTTATGTTGGTGGTGTTAATTTTGGACTCCAAAAAGCCATGGAAAGTAATCCTGATTACTTTTTGGTAATGAACAATGACACGATTATTGATAAAGAAGCTATTGGATATTTGGTTTATACAGCCCAACGGCATAAAAACAATGCGATTGTATCGGGAAAAGTTTATTATTACGATCGTCCCGATGTATTGCAACACACCGGCGAAATCATAACCGACCATCGATACTTAAAAACCTTTGCTCCCGGGAAAAACGAAAAAGACACAGGCCAGTTCGATGAGGAAATAGAGCGCGATGCACTTGATGATGTTTTTTGGTTATTGCCTTTGGGGCTTGTAAAAGATGTTGGCTTCTATTGCAATTATTTCTTTTTGTATGCAGAACAGGGCGATTATGCACTTCGGGCAAAGAAAAAAGGATACAAATTGATATATACTCCAGATGCTAAGCTCTGGCACAAAGTAAGTATGACTACGGGCGGAGGAAATACTCATTCTCCAAAGGTTTGTTACTGGAGGGGACAGGGATTATTCGTTTTACATTATCGCCATTTGAAAATAAAATACCTGATTCTTTCGATTTTGAAAAAATTTGTAACTTTTTCGGCCTTGGCCTTATTTAAAAAAGAAAATAAACGAAATTGCGCCATTGCCATGTTGCGTGGGTATTTTTGGGGCTTTTGCTGGATGTTTAATAAGCGTCCTAATAATGGATATAATCCTTATAATTAAACTTTTACATTTTTATAAATCATTAATGTATGCTTTTTAATTCAATTGATTTTGCCATATTCTTGCCAATTGTTTTTGTTCTGTATTGGTTTGTAAGCAACAAAAATCTAAAACTACAGAATTTACTCATTGTTGTAGCCAGTTATTTTTTTTATGGATGGTGGGACTGGCGTTTTTTGTCCCTCATATTTTTTAGTACTATTGTTGACTATTCTGTTGGTATTGGACTTTCAAATGAAGATAACAAAACTAAAAGAAGGGTTTTGCTTTGGACAAGTATATTGGTCAATTTAGGTTTTTTAGGTTTCTTTAAGTACTACAATTTTTTTCTCGATAATTTTATAAATGCCTTTTCATTTTTTGGTACAGAAATAAAGGCCAATTCTTTAAATATCATATTACCTGTTGGTATTAGTTTTTATACTTTTCAAACCTTAAGTTATTCCATTGATGTTTACAACCGTAAACTTGAACCAACAAGAGACTTTATAGCCTTTTCTGCTTTTGTAAGTTTTTTCCCACAATTAGTAGCCGGACCTATCGAGAGAGCAACCAACCTGCTTCCTCAGTTTTATAAGTACAGAAAATTTGATTATTATAAGGCTGTAGATGGTTTAAGGCAAATACTTTGGGGTTTATTCAAAAAAATTGTAATCGCCGATAATTGTGCTAAATATGCCAATCTAATTTTTAATCATTCAAGCGATTATTCCGGTAGTACTCTTGTTTTAGGGGTCTTGTTTTTTACCTTTCAAATTTATGGTGATTTTTCAGGATATTCCGATATTGCCATTGGAACAGCTCGTCTTTTTGGTTTTAATTTAATGCGGAACTTTGCGTTTCCATACTTTTCGAGAGATATTGCAGAGTTTTGGAGACGATGGCATATATCTCTCTCAAGTTGGTTTAGAGATTATTTATATATCCCATTGGGAGGAAGCAAAGGAGGTATGTGGATGAAGGTAAGAAATACTTTCATTATATTTATAGTAAGCGGTTTCTGGCATGGTGCTAACTGGACCTTTATCGTTTGGGGAGCCCTGAATGCCATTTATTTTTTACCCTTGCTTTTAACCAATAAAAATCGAACAAATTTGGACATCGTTTCACAAGGAAGAATCATTCCCTCTTTGAAAGAATTTTCACGGATGTTTTTAACATTTTGTTTAACGGTTTTTGCCTGGATTTTTTTCAGAGCTCAAAACATTGAACACGCTTTTCATTATATTTCAGACATATTCTCTCCTTCTATTTTTACCATTCCTCATTTCACAGGAATGAGTAAGGCTTTCATAACTATTTTCTTAACCATATTGTTTATTCTGATTGAATGGTTCGGAAGACAACAGCAGTATGCCATTGAACAGTTTGGGCTAAAATGGAATCGTTTTTTTAGATACACCTTTTATTATGCTTTAATTGTTTTGATCCTTTGGTTTGGTGGTGATGAACAAGCTTTTATTTATTTTCAATTTTAATTAAATGACACTACTATTTAAACGTCTTTCATTATTTAGTTTATTAGGGTTCGTTTATTTTTTAACTAATTTATTAATTAACTATTATATAATCAATTATGCAAAACCACCTATCGCTGATTCTAATATTCTTATTATGGGAGATTCTCATCTTCAAACGGCATTAGATCCGGAATGTTTTGCATCAGCACAAAATATTTGTCAAGGAGCAGAACCAATTGTTGTTTCATATTGGAAAATTAAGTATTTAATGTATCGAATTAAATTCGATACATTAATTTTAGGTTTTTCATATCAAAACATCTCTTCATACACAGAACAGAGGTTTAGTAACGATATTATTTCAACAGAATTATATAAAAGAATTTATGCAATAGAGCGATTTGACGATTTAAAACGATTGAATATAAACTATTATAAAAATTTCATAATTTTTTTTAAAAACATGTGCCTTTTTCCTAAACCAAACCACACATCATTCATAGGATCATACAAGGGAATAGAGTCTTTATACACAAACGATACTAAAACAAAAATTGAAGAACATTTTTACAAAAATAAAAATGAACCTTATCATCTTTCGTATAATTCAATGAATTATTTGGATAGCATAGTCCGTTTATGTGAAAAGAATAATAAAACCGTCATATTAGTCGGTGCTCCTTTACACAAGGATTATTTTAATTCAATACCAAATATTTTCATAGTAAAATACAATGCTTTATTTCTAAAATATACAAAATCGAATATTCTCTTTCTAAATTTTAACCAGTTTTTTGATGATGACAAACTTTTTTATAACGCTGACCATTTAAATTTAACTGGTTCACAAAAATTTACTAACTATTTTATGGGAGTTTTAAAAACATCCAAAATTTAAATCATCTTTTTCTCTTTGAAAAAACAAAATAAAATAAATTTCTATTTGTTTATAAAATTAGTCCTTCTTATAGAAGTAGGTGCATTCTTTGTATATAAAATAAATTCTCCGATTGGCAATTTCATTTTATACAGCTTTGTTTTTTATCGATTTATTGTTTCAAAAAATATTGTTTTTTGGACAGCTTTTTTATTCCTTATTTTAAATAATCCCTGGGGTCTTTTTTATTATCGGCCACACGATTGGTATATTAGCCTGACATCAACAGTCGGGATTTCGTATGTGTCGATGTTTGGTATCGTTTTCTTGATTAAATCGTTTTTCTATTTTAAAAAAAGGAAATTTATCATTAAGGATCTGTTTTTAAAATTTTACAAACCTATAGGGATTTTTATCATTTTTATGCTCCTCTGGAGCTTTGTTTATGGGCATAATGTTATTTCCATATTTAAAATTATTCAATTTTTTCCCGCCTTTCTTTTATTTATTAGCGTCCCCCGATTACTAAGTCAATACGAACTTCCGAATTTTAATAATATTATTTTTCTTTTTTCGCTGCTGCATTTTTTTGGCAGCATTATCGATATTGCAACAAGAGGGGCTTTTATTCAATTTGTTTCATTTGGAAAGTCTGTAACCGGGGCCGCCTATGATGCAAATCTCATTCGTTTTGTTGGAGGAATTACCATTCATTTGTATGTCATGATTATTGGACTTTATTACCTTGCTAAAAAAGAAAAATATTTTAACTCTGGGTATTTATGGACATTAGTTCTTGTTTCGTATATTTTTATTTTAAGTAGTGCAACACGTGGATGGATGATAGCCTCTACTATACTTTTGTTTGCCTTTTATATTGTTAATGTATTAAGGGGGAAATCGTCTGTAAAGGCTTTTGCAACCATGATTTTTGTTTTAATTATCGGTTTTCTTTTACTTCCTCAATCGTTTAAAAAAAATCTGGATGCTGCCTTTAACCGATTAGAAACCGTTGAAGCCCTTGCCGAAGGTGACGAAACTGCAGGAGGTACATTGAGCCGTTTAACCGAACGAGGTCCAAGAGTACTCACTCGCTTTTGGGAAAGCCCTATTGTTGGATTTGGCTACAGCAAAGTTTCTTCACAATATTTTGACCCCCATGTTGGAAATCATAGTTTGCTATTATTAGGAGGAATTTTAGGACTTGTAATCATGTGGTTTTCCTTCTTATTCATGTCAAGATTTCTATTTCATTTGGATATCCGTTTCCCCGGAAATTCTTTTTATATCATCGGCTTAGCCATAATTATAATTTTAATTATACACTCTTCAAGTCGTACAATGATTTCGTATTATATGCCAGCGGATGCGGCTTTCTTGATTGCATTGTTTTTAAACCATGTGAATGCAACATTTACTTTTTACCCTGAAAATAAAAATGAAATCGACTTTACAAATAAGCAAACAAAATTAGAGTTAAAATGAAAACTGGAATTAAGAAGATTTTAAGAGTTATCGTTCCAAAATCAGTTCGTTTTGTAATCGGTTCAAATATTCCAAAAATATTTCAAATGACAACACTGGTTTTACAAAATATTAAACCCATCAATAATTTAGTTTCAATTCCCGACACATATTCATTTCGAGAGATTAGCTGGAATGACAAAGAAAAATTAAAAAAATTTTATGATTATACCGGTGCAAAGGCATTTGATATAAAAGTTCCTAGACGTCTTAATTCTAGTCGCTGTAAAGGTTTTGCTTTCATCGACAGAAACTCTGGCGATATTGTTTACATGAACTGGATACATCACCAATACGAGGAATATTTAAATGAATTTCACATTGATGTCTCTGAGCCATTTATCTTTTGGGACTCTGCTTATTGTCTTCCAGAACACCGCCACCAAGGACTTCATGAAAGAATGGAACAGGAATTAATCAACTATTCTGTCAGGCAAGGAGCTAAGAATTTTTTTATGCAAATCGACCTATCAAATAAAAAAGGAAATAAATATGCCTTATCGAAAGGATATAAACTTTTAAACACGAAATGTGTTATTTCTTGGCCTACTTTTAGAGTTTACAGAAACCTATTATCGTTTTTAAAAAATCCATTTAAAAAAATAAATTAGCTCTTACTTAATATTTAATGAACCTAATTACAACACAATTAAAGCGAACTCCAGAAGATGAAATCAGGTGGGCAAATTTATTGTCAGTCTCCCAATATAGTCATTACATGGCTGGTTCTCAATTTGAATATTCAAGACAAACTTCAGGACGATCAACAACAAGTTTTATTTTTACCAAAAATGGTGTTGACTTGGCAGGAGTACATTATTCATTAAAAAAATCTTTTGCCGGGCTACTAAAAACAGCTGATATCGTTTCAGGAATCATTTTTAGAGATCAGCCTGATAATGCCGTTCTAAGTCTTATTCTAAAACATTTCATACACTGGGCTAAGAAACAAAATGCGGCTTATATTAGAACAACTCCATGGATTCCTCAAAAAATTGGTGAAACTATAACAAAGTTTGGTGAAGAATTCAATTTGATTTTTTATAAGCAAGGCTTTAAACAAATTTCGACAGGAAAAAGTACCTATTGGATAGATCTTTCGCTAAGTGAGGATGAGTTGCTAAAAAAAATGAATTCTCAGACGCGAAGAAAAATAAAGCTGGCTCAAAAAGCGAATATAACGATTGAAACATTCGATCAATTCTCATCTGAAAATATAACCCTGTTTTATGAATTATATTCACACTTGGGTAATCGTAAAAATTTTGAAACTCTTTCTAAATCTCGTTTTTTTACTGAAATAAAATCTTTATTTGATGGTGGTGCTACATTATTTATACTAAAATATCATGAAGTAATTATTAACATTGGACTAGCAACAAATAAAGGAATAGCTTCATATTATCATGGAGCTTTAAATCCAGATTATAAAAAACTCGAAGGTTGTCCTTCTCCCGGACATTATATGCAATGGGTCATGATCAAACACATGAAACAGAAAGGGCTTAAGTTTTATGATATGGCTTTTTGCCCCGGTCCGGTGCCAATTCAATCGCATCCCCAATTTGATATGTGGCGTTTTAAATATAGTTTTGGTGGCGATCATGTTGAGTTTTTGCCCACCTTTGGAAAAGTATTAAAACTTATTCGTGGCAGATTGTTTCAGTGTTTGATTTATAGAAAATGAAATATTTTAAAAAAATATATGTTGATGCTTATTATTTTTTTGCTAAGTTAATTTTCAAAAAAAAAGCTCTTAGAGTTCCTGATTTTCTAAGAAGTACAACAAATGTTTTTTTCTACTTTGATTACGAAAGAGAATTTGGAGGCCACAAAACTGAAATTTCGGATCAGGATATATTATTTCTTTTAAAATTGCTGGAAGAATATCATATTAAAACAACCTGGTTCACGGTTGGCAAAATACTTGAAAAATATCCCGAATCAGTTCAAAATATTTTAAGCCACGGACACGAAATTGGTTCACATACATATGCTCATTTGGCTCCCTTGCGCACTCCTGGTAAAATCTTAAAAAATGATTTTAAAAAATACGCAGAGATTGCGGAAAGCAAGAATATAATTACCGGGTTTCATTCACCTAACGGATTGTGGAATACGAATAGCATAAGACTGTGCTCCAAAAACAATTACAGTTATGATGTTATCAGTTGTAAAAAATCAAGCATTGAAAAACCATACATGCTTACTTTGTCCGAAAATAAAAGAATTGTGAGATTGAATACCATTGGCGATGACTGGCTTTTATATAAAAGTAATTATAGTGAAAATGAAGTATTGCAATTTTTTATTAAAAACAGTACGTTTTTTAATCAGGGAAATATTTTAGGGTTTGGTTTTCATCCCTGGGTTCTTTTTTCTGATGAAAACTTTTTAAAAGGATTTAAAAAGTTTTTAAAATACATAAAAACGAAAGAAAATATTCGCATAGAAACAGCTGGTTTTTTTGCCGAAGCTCTTTCAAAAAACATCAAGTAATTATTTGAAAAACATGCTGAGCTTTATTATTATAGGCAGGAATGAAGGTTGGAAATTAACCAAATGTATCGAAAGTGTATTGAAGTCCATAAATCAAAATTCAATAACAGATTTTGAAATGATTTATATCGACTCCAAATCGACAGATGATAGCATTGAAAGAATTAAAAAATTTGATTCTGTTAAATCATTTCAAATTACGGGAGAATTTAATGCTGCTATAGCAAGAAATATTGGAGTAAATGAATCGACAGGTGAAATCCTAGTGTTTCTTGACGGAGATATGGAGTTAGTTCCCGAGTTTTTAGCTGAGTCCTTCTTATTAATAAAAAACAATATAAACTATATAAGTGGACAAATTGAAAATTATTATTATGATAAAGACTGGAATTTTATTAAATCCGAAGGTCTTTTAAAATCGAACAAACTCGAAACATATGATATTACAAATGGCGGCGCATTTATAATCACCAAGGATTTGTGGTTGTCAGTTCATGGAATGAAATCAAAATATGATCGTTCTCAGGATATCGACCTTGCCTATCGATTGGTAAAGAAAGGATATAAAATATACAGATCATCGAAAACGATGGTTAAACACCATACTATTCAGTACAATTTTAACCCCGGTATAAAAACAGAATTGTTAAATTTTCGTCAATTATTGTTTCGCGGGTTATTGATAAGAGACCATTTATTTAACTTTAAAATATTGAAACGAAATTTAAGAATAAATTATACTGTTTTCTTACTTCTAGCAAGTATTATATTTGTTTTCATTTACTTACAAGCGTATGTTTTTATTCCGTATGTCATTATTTTGGGAATAAGATCCGCAAGTAATTTCAAAACTTTTAAAAATGTTATCAATGTTCATTTTATTGATTTATTAATGAAATACTTATTTAGAGATATTACAGCAATTTTAGGATTACTATTTTTTTTCCCGGGAAATAAAAAAATAATGTATTTATCGGTTTCATAATATATTTCTCCTTATAAATTAGATTTTTTAAATTAAAATGGGTGCCTTTATTATTCAACATAAAAATAATTTTTATCCCGGATTTTTCGAAAACTCCGTATTTACAAAAATGGGGTTTAAAAAAAGCATAACTCTTGAAACCAGTCAATATCATATCGTATTTTACAAAAAAATTATAGCTGCAATAACACAATATTATAAAAATGAAAAGGACCATATTTTTGTTGTAGGTACATTAATTTATAAAGAACTTAATTTAGAGGAAAGCGTTAAGCAGTTTCTGTTAGATTATAAAACAGGAAACTTGTCTGCAAATCAAACAATAGGACAATTTACAATAACTATTATTTCCAACGATGAAATAAGTCTTTTTACCGACTGTTCTGGTATTTCAAACATCTATTACAGTTCTTCCGCGAAAACCATATCTTCTTCTTTTCTTGCTGTTTGTGAATTCGAAAAACAATTAAAAATTAATAAAAAAGCCCTTGCAGAAAATTTATTGACCGGAGCTTTAATAGGGCCGGAAACAATATTTACAAATATTTACCGTTTCGATTCCAATGCCGAACCCAATTTTCAGGACATAAATATCATTCAATTTAAAAACCCCGAATTCGAATTTCGTGATAAACCTCGACAACAAGTTATTTCAGAACAGTTAGATATTTTGGACGGATATTTTTCATCAATCAAAAAAACCGTTGCTGAGACCAGAATTACTATTGGGCTAACCGGAGGTTTCGACAGCCGCTTACTAATGTGTTTTGCAGAACGCCATTTTTCGAACATAGAATATTTTAGTCATTGGCGTAAAACAGAAAGTGCAGAGCTTAAAATTGCAAAAATACTTGCACAAAGTGTATCCAAAGAATTAATGAGTTATCCCGTAATCCATCCTTTAGACATGTCGGAAGATCAGGCAATTGAAAATCTTGATCAGGCTTTTTACCATTGCGATGGACACATTCGCTCACAGCTTTATTGGCATGAGGCATACAATACATTAAATTATTTGAAAGATGTGTACCAGAATAATTCACTTGGTTTACATGGAGTTGGTGGCGAACAATACAGAAATACTGAGCGGATAATTCTGCCTAAATGGAATTTTCAGAGCTGGCTTAAATACGAGGTTTTGTACCGATATAGCAGTAATGTGTTTGTAACATCAAGTGCTGAAAAAGAATTTATAATTTGGTACTCAAATAAAATAAAACAAAAATTAGATATAAAAACAGATCATTCTATAAATAAATTTACGCTTAAACGTTATCAAAACGAAATATACAATGTGTCAAACAGGGCTGTACGATCGAACTTCGAAAATAAAGCAGTCTTTTTTCTAAGCCCTTTTGCTGAAGGTTTTGTGAGCACGCGTGCTTATGAAGCAATTCCTTACCTGGGTAAGTCTCTATCTTTTCAAGCCGATATGATAAAAAAAATTAGTCCGCAACTTGCTCAAATTGATTCTGACTATGGGTTTAACTTTTATGATGGAGAAAGTCTCAGTTCTATTGCCAGCGGATATCTTAAGGAAGTTGTTCCTAAAAAGATCTTTTTTAACACATACCATTATTTTAAAAAAGGCAGAAGTAATCATTTTTATCAAACTTATCTTACTCGGTATGATTTTATGAAAGAATTAGATGATTTACTTGATACTTTGAAGATTGATTTAGATTTAAAACAACATAAAAGCAATAAGGATACGGGTTGGCTTCTCATTTCAACTGCATATTTATTAAAAAAATTTAAAAATAAAATTCAGGGTATATGATAAATATTTTAAAATATATAATTGCCACCCTTTTTAACTGGAAAAAATCAAAGGCTTATTATTCAAAAATCAAACATGTTTATACAAATGTTTGTAAAACCGACAAAATATCTATTCCGAAAAAAATTATTAAAGAGCATGATATATACTGGAGAAGGTTGACTAGAAACTTTTCCGATAAATGGATAAAAGTATTTTCAACAATCAATAATAAAGCAGATATTCATTATGTACCAGAAACTATATATTACACTATTATCGAACCCGTTTTAAATAATCGACAACTAACAAAAGCTTATGCCGACAAGAATTTTTATGATCTGTACTTTGATAAAAATATATTTCCAAATACCATTTTAAGAAATCTGGACGGACGTTTTTATACAAAATCGTTTGAATTTATCACTTTAAATGATCCTTTGTTGTTTACATTACTTAATCCATATGAAAAAATAATTATAAAACCTTCAATTGATAGTGGTGGCGGATTTGGAATATCATTATTCATTCGTCAGAATGATAAATTTATTGATCAAGATGGAAATTCTTTGTCTTTAAATCTTTTATTAAAAAAATTCTATCAGAATTATATTGTTCAGGAATATATTCATCAACATTCTTTTTTTCAGCAATTTAATGAAACATCACTAAATACGGTACGAATTTTTACGTATCGCTCTGTGGTAAACAATGAAATTATTCCCTTACACTCGGTTTTAAGAATAGGCAAAAAAGGAGTTTTTGTTGACAATCAGGCTTCGGGAGGAATTTCTGTCGGAATAAACCCTGATGGCTTGCTAAATAATTTCGCTATTGACAAGTATGGTAATAAATATAACGAAATAAATTCTGTTACATTAAATTCGGGATTAATCTTACCATTATATCATAATATGTTAGAAATTGCAAAAGAATTGGCCCCCAAAAATTTATATGCCCGATTGCTCGGCTTTGATTTTTGTTTAGATCAAAACTCAAACATTAAGATCGTTGAAATAAATAATGTTAATAATGAAATTAACTTTTTTCAGATGAACAATGGGCCCTTATTCGGAACTTACACCGATGAAATAATTGAGCATTGTCAAAATAATTACAAAACATTTGCCTTAGATTTCATGATTAAATAAGCAATATGAAGAAAATATTTTTACTTACTGATTATAAAAATCATTTTGGATCAAAACATTTGGCATTCCCTTACAGAAGTGGTTTTGATAAAACTAAGCTGGAAAACTATTTTTCGGAATTTGGTTTTTCGGTTAAATTCATGAATTTCACAGATTTAGATTTTCGAAAACAAAACTTTAATAACGAAATAATTCTTTATACGTCGCAGGAAGATGTTGGGTATTTTTATAAGGATTTTATTGAAGATATTGTTGGTATACTTGAACAAAATGGCGCAAAAAATATTCCTTCGTTCTGTTTTCTAAGAGCGAACAATAATAAAGTTTATATGGAACTCTTAAGAGATCAGTTAAATTCCAATAAGTTTAAAACCATAAAATCATTATATTTTGGTTCTATTGAGGAACTTAAAAATAAAACAGAAATAATTGATTTCCCTGTTGTTCTTAAATCAGCAGCGGGAGCATCCGGAAGAGGTGTAAGCTTGGCAAAAAATAAAAATGAACTAATCAAACAAGCTAAAAAAATAAGTAATACACGTAACATTAAGAAAGAACTGTGGGAAATTGGGCGTACATGGAAACATAAAGGATATATAAAAGAGTCGAAAAACAGGTTAAAATTTATAGTTCAAAATTTTATTCCAGATCTTAAAAATGACTGGAAGGTCTATGTTTTTGGAGAAAAGTATTTTATTTTTTACAGACCTATTTTTAAACATCGTGGATTCAGAGCAAGTGGCGGTGGATATAATAATTATTTCTATGGTGGAGACGCTAAAATTCCTGAAGGTATTTTTGATTTTGCAAAGGAATTATTTAATGAATTAAAGGTTCCAAACTTGTCAATCGATATTGCCTTTGATGGTACGAAATTTCATCTTGTTGAATTTCAGGGTATTTATTTTGGAACTGCAGGTATTTTACATAAACATTCAAAAGAATACTTTATGCATGTTAGTAATGAATGGAAACCATTTGATAATACCGGCGAAATTGAAAAGGTTTATGTTGAAAGTATCGTTAAATTTATTAAAAACAATAATTGATGAGATTGCTTTTTATTAGCAGTGGCAATTCTGATTTTGGAATTTCACCAATCATTTTAAATCAAGCCGAATCAATAAAACCATTTGTTGACGATATTAAAATTTTTTCAATTAAAGGCAAAGGCATAACTGGATATTTAAAGAACCTGATTACTTTAAAAAGATTTATTCGAGAAAATAATATTGATATTTGCCATGCTCATTATTCTTATTCTTCCTATTTAGCTTCGCTGGTAAAAATAAAACCCTTGGTGGTTTCTCTTATGGGAAGCGATGTACATAAAAATAATTTAGAAAAAGTTATCATCCGTTTTTTCAATTTTTTTATTTGGGATAAGTGTATCGTTAAATCACAAAAAATGAAAAAGAACTTAGGTATAAGAAAAGCAGAGATTGTTCCAAATGGTGTAAACATGGATAAATTTATTCCTTTAGATAAAAATATTGCGCTTCAAAAAACTGGATGGAATCCCCAAAAAAAACATATTTTATTTGCGGCAGATCCAAAAAGATTTGAAAAAAACTATACTCTTGCAAATGAAAGTTTCAAGTTAATTAAGAACAATGATGTTGAATTACATGATTTGCAAAACATTCCCAACGATAAAATGGTTTATTACTTTAATTCATGTGATGTTGTTTTGTTAACAAGCTTTTGGGAGGGAAGCCCTAACGTTATTAAGGAAGCCATGGCTTGCAATTGTCCTATTGTGACAACAAATGTTGGTGATGTTAATTGGATATTGGGAAAAACTCCCGGGTGCTTTATTGCAGAATTTCAAAATGAAGATGTTTCAAATAAATTGCAAGAAGCTCTTTTGTTTAATTCAAAAACAAGTGGTCGGGATCATATTAAAGAAATAGGTGTTGATTCCGAAAATATTGCTAAGCAGTTAATTCGTATTTACCAGGACGTTCTTGTGTGATGGAAATTATTGATAACATTGATAAGATTAACATTAAACAATGGTCTGAATTTATTCAAAACCATCCTGATGGAAATATATTTCAATCTCCGGAAATGTATTTTTTATATTTAAAAAGTGAGGGTTTTTTACCTTTTGTCTTTGTAGCATACGAAGACAATAACATTTTAGGTGTATTGCTTGCAGTTATTCAAAAAGAATATAACAGTTTTATCGGGATTTTTACATCGAGGGCCATAATTTGGGGTGGCCCCTTGGTTTTAAATAACAATATAGATGTTGGGAATTTTATTTTAAAAAATTATAATCATCGAATCAAAAGTAAAGCTATTTATAGTCAGTTTAGAAATTTATTTGATTTAGAATATCTTAAACCTGCATGCAGAGATCATAAGTTTAAATATGAAGATCATTTAAATATTCAAATAAATTTAGCGGAGAGTTGGGATAATTTATTGGACAATATTCAAAAAAGTAGAAAAAGAAATTTAACAAAATCCTTAAATAAAGGGACTGTATTAAAAGAGCTGAAGTCTGATGAAGAAATTATCAGCTCATATAATTTAATTAGAGAAACTTATAAACGAATAAAGTTGCCTTTTCCAAAAATTTCATTTTTTACAAATCTGTTTAATGAATTATATTCTAGAAATTATTGTAAGTTTTTTATAGCTGAAAACAACAATACAATAATCGGAATACGGATTATTTTAACATATAAAAATATAATTCACGATTTTTATGCCGGAAGTTCTAATAACCATACTGATAAATATCCAAATGATTTTTTAATTATGAATATCTTGGACTGGGGAAACAGAAATGGGTTTACTTTTTTTGATTTTGGAGGGGCAGGAAAACCAAACATACCATATGGAGTAAGAGATCATAAATTAAAATTTGGAGGAAATGTTGTCAACTATGGGCGTTTTGAAAAAATTCATAAACCGTTTATTTACAAAGCGTCTGCCTTTGCTTTTAAAATCTGGAAATTTTTAAAATAATGTTGTATTTAAAGCCACGATTAAATTATAAATATACATTACAAGATGCATTAATCAGCATTAAAGGCTTGTGGACCAAAAATATTTCTAGTCAAAAATTGTCGGAATTATTTTTCTCTGATCATCTTTTTTTTACAAATCATGCACGAACTGCTTTACGAATTGCTTTGAATTCTATAAATCTTCCACCCAATGCAAACATTGGTGTGCAGGCTTTCAATTGTTTTACCGTATTTAACGCAATTAAACAAGCAGGTTATAATCCTGTATTTATTGATATTAATGATAATTTTCAAATATGTCTTGAAGATTTAAATAAAAAAAATGGTTCTATTGATGCACTAATTATTACCCATCTATTTGGAATACCTGCCGATATGGATAAGATTAAAACTCTGCTCAAACAAAAACCAATTATTGAAGATTGTGCACATGCATTTCTTTCAAATTACAAAAACAAAACCGTTGGTACTTTTGGTGATATTGGTATTTTTTCGATTGGAAAAGCAAAGTTTCCGTCTATTGGTTCGGGAGGATATCTTTTAATTAATAATAAAGATTATTTAGAAAACGTTGAAGAACATATCAAACTCTTAAAAAACAATACCCTTTTGAGCGAATTTGAATCAATCTTTAATAGTATTCTTTTAAGTTTTTTACACAAACCGATTATATACAAACTTTTAACATTGCCTATATTAAAAAAAATTGACAAAAATTTAGATTTTGGGAATAAGTATAAGGCAATTGAAAAAAAGATATTAAGGACAAATAAGTATTTATTTTTGAATAAAATTTTTAAGTATAACAAATCAAAGAAAGAACAAAAAAAGAATGCTATAAATTTAAAAAGCCTCTACTCTGAATATGTTACATTCGATGAACATATTTTTTCAACGGATTATGATCCAAATTTTTTTATGTTTCCAATATTGGTGAAAAATCGTGATAAATTTATTCAGCAGCATTTCAACAATGGTGTTGAAATAGGAACTCATTTTAGTAATTCCATTCGTTGGGCCAAGATTTTCGGATATCAAAATACAAATTGCAAAAACACCGAAAAAATTGTGAACCAAATTATTACCATTCCTACTTATTATTGACTTTGATTTTAGAAAATACTCTATTGAAAAGAATATAAAATATGTTTTTAAGGAAAATTTATATAATTAAATAAAATTCCATTTAATGAAAGTTTTAATTGATATAGCCCATCCGGCTCATGTTCACTACTTCAGAAATTTTGCCAAAAATTTTAATAAAAAAGGACATACTTGTTTATTTACTCTTAGAGATAAAGGTATTATTGTTGAGTTAGCTGATTTTTATGGTTTGGATTATGTCGTAAGGAGCAAAGAATCTAAAAGCAAATTAAAATATTTTGTTACATCAATTTTTAATATTTATAAAATTGCCAGAAAATTTAAGCCTGATGTCTTTTTAGATATGGGCACAATTGTAGCTGCGCCGATTTCCAAAATATTTCGTAAGCCATATATTGCTTTTGATGATACAGAAGCCTCAACAAAGGCACGTCTTCTTCATATGCCCTTTACAAACGCTATAATAACCCCAAATGAATTTTATAAAAACCTTGGAAAAAAACATATTCGTTTTGAATCATTAATGGAAATTATGTATCTGCATAAAAATTACTTTACTATAAATGGAGATATTATAAGGCCCTATTTAAGTGATATTTCAAATTTGACCTTAATAAGATTTGTTTCATGGGAAGCTCATCATGATAAGGGGAAAAAGGGTATTACAAATAATAAAAAAATGGAACTTATTAAGTATTTATCTCTAAAATATAAAGTTATAATTTCATCAGAAGCAGAATTACCATCAGAGTTAAAAAAATATCAAGTCACATTTCCTACCCACCTTATGCATCAAGTTTTAGCACAGTCCAAACTAGTAATTACGGAAGGGGCAACTATGGCAACAGAAGCCGTACTCTTAGGAATTCCAACAATTTATATTAATTCCATTCAGAACGGTAATTCAGTCGAACTACAAAAGAAAGGGTTGCTTTTTTCTTTAATTGATGATTCAAATTTATTTGAAACTGTAAATAATGCTATTTCTCTAATTGAGAATATTGAAAAGTTTAAAAAAAATCACGATGACTTCATAAAAGAAAAAATTGATGGCACTGCTTTCTTGGACTGGTTTATCGAAACCTACCCAGAAAGTGTAAAGATTATGAAAGAAAATCCTGATTACCAGTATAATTTTAAGTAATGGACTTCACCCTCAACACATACCAACAATTATTAACAGCCCTGCTAAACCGGGGTTTTATTTTTTACGCAGGATTTACCAAAAACCACTTAACTTTAAAAGCAAGACTCGGCGTGTCTTTGAGACACGCCGAGTCTCACTTACACTGAGACTTGCTGGTTGTTCCTTTCCTCACTTGCTTTAAATAAGTGTTAATCCGCGTTTCGCGAAGCGAATCTGTGTACCCGAATCCCTATAATTATCGGGACGGGACAGGCTGTGAGAACACTTGCCTGCAAGGCTTCTCTTAGTTCCTGCGCTTTGCACAAATACAGAATATGATCCTTTTGGAATATTTTAATCACAAAATTTGACAAAAGCTTAAAAAGCATGTAAATTTGCAATGTAATTTTATATTTACATAAAATGATTCCGCGCCAGATTACATCTATACTAAAAAATCGATTAAAGAAATTCCCTATCCTTTCCTTAACGGGTCCTCGTCAGTCTGGAAAAACGACACTTTTAAAAAATGAATTCCCCGATTTCAATTATTTTAATCTGGAAAGACCTGATCTTCGTGAATTAATAATTTCAGACCCTATGGGATTTTTAAAATCACAAGGACCTAAGGTTATTTTTGATGAAGCACAACGTTTACCTGAATTATTTAGTTATATTCAAGTACTTTCTGATGAAAGAGGTATTCCCGGACAGTATATATTATCGGGTTCCCAAAGTTTTTTAATAAATAATCACATTTCCCAATCGCTTGCCGGAAGAACACATATAAGCCATTTACTACCCTTTGGTTTAAATGAATTATCGCTTAAACCTGAAGAAATACAAGAAACCATTTTTAATGGTTTTTATCCCCGTTTACATGATGTTAACATTGAACCAACAGAGTTTTATCCATCCTATATACAAACCTATATTGAAAGAGATGTAAGATCATTAAAAGCGATTGAAAATTTGAATACCTTTTCTCGTTTTATGGGTTTGTGTGCCGGGCGAATTGGCCAGGTGTTAAATCTTTCTTCATTAGCCAATGATGCAGGAATATCTGTAAACACGGTTAAATCATGGCTATCCTTGCTGGAATCAAGCTTTATTCTTTTTCAACTCCAGCCATTTTATAAGAATTATAACAAAAGATTAATTAAATCACCAAAAATATATTTCTACGACACGGGTCTTGCTTGTTCTTTATTAAAAATTCAAAACTCAGAAATGATAAGAACTCACTACTTATATGGAGCTTTGTACGAAAATTTAATCATTAGCGAGATTGTAAAGCAGCATCACCATGCAGGTAAAATGCCTTCTGTGTATTATTGGAGAGAAAGCAATGGTACTGAAATTGATTGTATCATAGAATTAAGTAGTCAAAAAATAATAGCCCTTGAAATAAAAGCTGGAGAAACATTCAATAAAGATTATCTTAAAAACTTTAAGAATTTACCTTCAATTAATGATAATATTGAAAAAACACTAATCTATACTGGTAATAATTCAACTTCCACTCTAGATGTTAAGCTTATTGGACATGGCAATTTTAAACAATTTCTTACCCAGATTACAAACTAATTATGGATTTCACCCTCAACACATACAAGCAATTAGTAAATACACTGCAAAAACAGGCTTATGTTTTTCAGACTTTTCAGGAATTTATAAATAGGCCGTCACAGCCACTAACCTCCCGAAATAAATCCGGGACAGGCTCTGTAGGGGATAGCCTCCCTTTAGGGAACTTAGCGAAGCGGTCTCACGAGCTTGCGAGTAACAAAAGGGCGGGTGAAGGCCAAGCCAAAACTATTATTCTCCGCCACGATGTAGACAAGCTCCCCGAAAACTCACTGCGTTTTGCACAAATTCAACACGAACTGGGAATTAAAGGAAGCTATTATTTTAGGATGGTACCTGAAAGCTATGATCCAGAAATTATTGAGAAGATTGCTAAGCTGGGACATGAGATAGGATACCATTATGAAGATGTAGATCTCGCAGCAAAAATGTTAACTAAACAAGAAACAAGAAACAAGAAACAAGAAACAGAAAAGTTGCTTGCAGAAAAAGCCATTCAATTATTCGACAAACACCTCAAAGAGCTCCGCAGATTCTACCCAATCAAAACCATCTGTATGCATGGTAGTCCGCTTTCGAGGTACGATAATAAGCTGCTGTGGAAGTATTATAATTACCGCGATTACGGAATTATCGGCGAACCCTATTTTGATGTGGATTTTTCGAAAGTGCTATACCTAACAGATACCGGTAGGCGCTGGGATGGGGAAAAAGTTTCCATAAGAGATAAAGTTAAAAAAGAAAGGAGAGACACCACTTTCGGTTATAAAAGAGAAAATAGTATTAATTTCCTTAGCAGCCCCCAACCCCCTGAAGGGGGCTCCCCTTTAGGGGATTTAGGGGCGCGCAACAGCCAAAGTAAACGTTTTAAAACAACATTCGACATTATAAAAGCCGTTGAAAAACGAGAATTACCCAATCAGATCATGTTCACCTTTCATCCGCAACGTTGGACAAATGGTCCTGCGCCCTGGATTAAAGAGTTCGTGTGGCAGAATACGAAGAATGTGGTAAAGTATTTTTTGAATAGGATAAGAGAGTAAAGGCCCTCGCGGCCCCTTTATCCTCCCGAAAACGGGACNNAACCATTGAACGTTCGATGTTTTATAACGCTTCTCCTGAAATTTTCAGAAGAGCTGAAGAGTTGCGTAAAAATATGACTGGGGCAGAAAAAGTTCTTTGGGGTAAATTACAAAAAAGTCAATTAGGTGTTCGATTTAAAGCTCAACATCCAATTGAAAGATTCATTGTTGACTACTATTGTCATAAAGCCAAATTAGTCATTGAAATAGATGGAGAAATTCATAAATTTCAAAAAGAATATGATTTAGGCCGAGAAGCTGAACTTGAAAAATATGGAATAAAAATTCTTCGTTTTTCAAATGATGAAGTGATTCAAAATATAGACTTGGTTATTGAAAAAATTAAATTGAATTTATAATGCATGCCCAGCCTCTGGCCCCTAAAGGGGAGGGCCATCCCTTTAGGGAACTTAGCGAAGCGGTCTCACGAGCTTGCGAGTAACAAAAGGGCGAGCGGTGGCAATTAAATTGATTTAGCAAAATAATAAAAATATGGTAAAGTATTTTTTGAATAAAACAGGAAAGTAATGGCCTTCACAGCCCCTTTATCCTCCCGACAACGGGACAGGCTCTGTAGGGGAGAGCCTTGCCTGCCTGCCGGTTTACGTGCCGTATAGCATGCAGGCAAGTTAGTGGTATTCCTCACTTGCTTTAAATCAGTGTTCATCCGCGTTTCGCGAAGCGAATCTGTGTACCCGAATCCCGATAATTATCGGGACGGGTCTGCGTTCCATTCATATTCCGACCCTTACTTATAGTTCAGAATACGAAAAACGTGGTAAAATAATCTCAGTTATAAGTATACTTCCAACTTGTATTCATCATACCGGCAAATTATATGATAAAAAGAATCGAATTTATAGATTTGTTGTTTGCAAATAATTACAAAAAACAGTAGTTTTGTAAAAATAATTTTACACAATGCTTAAGCGATCTCTATATTATACCATTCTACCTCAACTAGAACATAAAAATGCCATTGTAATAACAGGTATGCGCCAAGTTGGCAAAACAACATTAATGAAACAGTTGTCTCTTGCCTGGAAAGGAAAATATACCTGGTTTGATTTTGATAATCCGCTCGATACGCTCCTGTTCGAAAATAAAGATTACAATGCAATTTATGAAGAATTAAAGCGAGTTGTAAAAGCGGAAAAAGACGAGCGTTTTCTGGTTTGTATCGACGAAATTCAAAACTTTCCCGAAATCACAAAAATTATTAAATACCTGATTGACCATTACCACGTTAAATTTATTGTCACTGGTTCATCAAACTATTATCTGCGTAATCTTTTCCCCGAATCGCTCAGTGGACGAAAATTTTTATTTGTTTTAAATCCATTAAATTACAGGGAGTTTCTTCATTTTAATGGTTTGTTACCAGAAGATCAGCTTCATTGTAGTTTTAATGAAGCATTGAAAAATTATAGTGACTACAAAATAATCCAGCAATCGAAACTTTATAATGAATATATGGAGTTCGGAGGATTTCCGGAAGTTGCGCTTACAAAAGATTATGATACAAAAAACCTGATTTTAAAAAATATTTTTGCTTCATTTTTCGAAAAAGACATTAAAACATTTAATGAGCTTAAAGATGTTAAAGAACTGCGGGATCTTATCTTGCTTTTAGGGCCCCGAAATGGAAATATATTGGATGTTACCCGTTTGGCATCTGAATTAGGAATAAACCGTGTTAAAACTTACAATTATTTAGAATTTCTCGAGGGAACGTTCTTTATCCGGTTAATTCCGAAATATACTCAAAGTATCGAACGTAGCATTGCCGGTGGTAAAAAAATCTATTTTTCAGATAGCGGGATTTTAAATCTTGTAACAAAAACAAGTCCCGGACAATTGCTGGAAACTACCGTTGCTAATCAACTTGTAAATCATGGTACCTTAGCTTTTTATAATAAACGAAATACTGCCGAAATAGATTTCATTCTAAACAACGAAATAGCATTGGAAGTAAAACAAAAAGCAATAGAACCAGATTTGAATAAACTTAAAAAATTAGCCCAAAGTTTAAAAATTGAACAATATTATATCATAAGCAATACTAAAGTAGAATTAGATCGAGTGGTTTATCCCTGGTATAGCTAATCTAAGACAAGAACGACAAATTTCTGCGAAACACATCACAACTAACAGGTCAGTAAGAAGAATTCTTTTAGAAAGAGGAATAAAACCTGAAGAATTACCTCCAGAAGAAGATATTAAAAAATTAGAAAGAAAGGTGGATTCAGAAAGCAAGAAATTAGGAAAAAATCCTGACAAACTTAAACAATAACATCGGGCCATCCAACTAAATCATGTTTACCCAGTCTGCCGATTTAACTATCTTAAGAAGTCAGTTAAACTTATCTTTTATCTTTTAACTTTTGTCTTTTAACCTGAATATTCTAACTTTACTTAAGTAATACACTTATCATTTAACAAAATAATTCTTAGTATTAAATATTTGAGGTAATTGGTATTTAAACATTGATATTTGGTATTTGATATTTGGTATTTGCTATTTAGACATTGATAATTGATAACTGAAATGAATAAACGCTCCCTCTTTGTAAATATACTTGTTGATATTCTGGCGATTTTTGCAGCCTTTATGCTCATTTTATGGATTAAGCCCGGAAAGGCCGAACCCTACATAACAAAATATTCCCTTTCCTTTTTAATATTTACGATCATCTGGATTGTTGTTTCTTCTATTGCACGAAAGTACTCTGCACCTGAGCGTTTCAAGTTAACACGAGCCCTATTTCATATTGCCATAACCAATCTTACCATTGCCGGAATCGTTACCATCATCATGTTTTTGTTTCGATCACTGGATTACTCACGTTTTGTTGTATTTGGAACCATCATTGCCATCAATATTATTGAGTCTTTTTTTGCCTTTTTCGATTATTTTATTTGCAATGCAAAAACAGGAGAAGATTCATCCAAAGTATTTGAAGTATACCAGCGCGTTGTTGGACGCGAGAATGGATTTCCCAAAGCCGAGCCTTTACCTGTAGAGTTTACCCTCGATCCGGTACCTGAGAATATTAAAGAAACCATCATTGAAGAATCTAACATCGAGGTATTTAATTTTTTATCCGAAAATATTAACCTTAATATTCCAAATTACTCTTTACTTGCCACAACTACCAAGTTTAATATCGATAAGCTTCCCGAAAAGATCTACTTAAAAATTGTCAACCTGAAACGAATTAATGATATTCGGTTTATCAATAAGTTTTTTGAATCGGTAAATCGTAAACTGGTCGATGGTGGGTTTTTTATAGGATGTGTTGAGACCAAAGATCAGCGAAAAAAACGATTACTAAAAAAATATCCTCCGGTTTTAAACCGTATTTATTATCTGTTTGATTTTATCCTTAAACGGGTATTCCCAAAATTTAATTTAACAAAAAGGATCTATTTCTTCCTTACAAGAGGCGAAAACAGGGTTGTTTCCAAAGCAGAAACCTATGGTCGTTTATATTCCTGCGGATTTAAGGTGATTAACGAAAAAGAAATAAGGGGGATGCTCTATTTCGTAGCCCGTAAAAACAGAGATCCCTTTTATGATATGGAGCCCAGTTACGGACCTCTTGTAAAATTAAATCGCATAGGTAAAAATGGAAGAATAATACAAGTGTATAAATTACGAACCATGCATCCTTATGCGGAATATCTGCAGGAATATGTGTATGACATGTCGGATTTACAGGAAGGGGGTAAATTTAAAGATGATTTTAGAATAACTACGATCGGGAAAATTTTTCGTAAATTTTGGTTAGATGAATTACCCATGTTTATTAATTTTTTTCGCGGAGAGTTAAAACTGGTTGGGGTACGGCCATTAAGCAAACATTATTTTAGTTTGTATAATAAAGATTTGCAGGAAAAACGAATCAAAACCAAACCCGGCCTCATCCCTCCTTTTTATGTGGATATGCCCAAAACGCTGGATGAAATTCAGGCATCAGAAATGAAATATTTACTTGCATACGCAAAACATCCTTTCAGAACCGATTGGAAATATTTTTGGATAGCGGTGTGGAATATAGTTTTCAGGAAAGCGAGAAGCTCTTAGGATATGGGAAGACCTTGGGAGAGGGAGATGTGGAGAGGGGGAGACTTGGAGTGTGGGGAGACTTGGAGAGAGGAAGATATGGGGAGAGGAGAAAAAAATGGTATAAATTAATCAACATATTATGAGAATTACAAAACATACTGAATTAGAGGTGTATAAAAAGGCATTTGAAGCTGCATTAGAAATATTTGAATTATCAAAAAAATTTCCAAAGGAAGAAAAATATTCATTAACTGATCAAATAAGAAGAGCTTCAAGATCTGTATGTTCGAATTTGGCTGAGGCTTTTCGTAAAAGAAGGTATCCGAAAGCTTTTATATCAAAACTTTCCGATTCAGAAGGTGAAGCGGCAGAAAATCAAGTATGGTTGGAGTTTTCATATAATCACAGTTATATTTCGTTAGAAGATTTTGATAGACTTACTCTTGTATATGATCATATTATTGGTAAATTAGTAGTCATGTCAAATCAACCTGAAAAATGGAAAATTTAGGAATCATGAAAAAAAATAACCCACTTATCTCTCCTTCTCGTTTTCTCACTATCTCATTCTCTCCCCTTCTCACACTCTCTTTTTCTCTACTGTTCCTGTTCTCTTTTTCTATTACCGCCCAGGAAGTCTACCATCATACTTCCAACCAATCTATTTATGACTTTTTAGACGAATTTGCAAGCATAGGTGTAATTGAGTTGAATACTACCATAAAGCCATATTCGAGGGTTTTTATTGCCGATAAATTACAAGAGATACAGCAAAGTGATTATTCATTAACGAAGCGTCAACAAGATGAGCTGGATTTTTATTTAAAAGATTTTAATAAGGAATTAAAAGCTCATTACGATCGAAAGAATAAGAACTTCGATAAGCGATTTGACATTCTATATTACAAAGACAGCCTTTTTACTTTTTCGGTAAACGCCATTTTGAGTGCTGAATATTTCATGAACGACAGCGGAAATTTTTACCATCGTTGGAACGGAGCCGAAGCTTTTGCTTACATTGGCGATCACTGGGGATTTTATGCCAGTCTGCGCGATAATCACGAAAGCGAAATCCTTACCAAAGAAGATTATTTAACTCAGCGAATGGGAGCTAATTATAAAGGTAGTGGAGATTACAGTGAAATGCGAGGAGGAATAACTTATACCTGGGATTGGGGAAGTTTTGGAGCTGTAAAAGATCATTTTGAGTGGGGTAATAATTACCATGGTGCAAATATTTTTTCGGGCCGTACTCCCTCTTTTGCACATATTCGATTGAATTTAAAACCGGTTGACTGGTTCGAGTTTAACTGGGTTCACGGATGGCTGGTTTCTGAACTTATTGATAGTGCCTCAACGGTAACTTTCACCAATGCCTATGGCACAGATCGAATCGAAGATATGTTCGATAAATATCTGGCTGCTAATATGTTTACCTTTAAACCATTTAAAAATTTCTATATCTCTGCCGGGAATTCAGTTATCTATAGTGCCGATGGGCCTCAACTTCAGTTTTTGATCCCGGTAATGTTTTACAAATCTGTTGATCATACGTACAATGCAACCGATCAGTCGGGTAGAAATGTAGGCCAAAACTCACAAATGTTTTTTGATCTTAGTTCGCGAAATATTAAGAAAGTTCATTTATCGGCTACTTTGTTTATTGATGAATTATCGACCAGTCGTATTTTTAACGACTCAGTATGGAATTTCTGGAGCATTAAAACAAGCATGCGAATTTCTGATTTAATTCCTAATACCTTTATTACAGCTGAATATACTAAATCAATGCCATTAACCTACAAGCATAATATACCAACTACTACTTTCGAAAGTAATGGATATAATTTGGGTCATTACTTAATGGATAACTCGCAGGAAATTTATGTTTCAGTTATGCACAAACCCTTTAGAACGCTTAGCTTAAAACTTTCTTATTTATTTGCACAAAAAGGAAAAGATTATGATGATTTAGGCGGATCCCGCCTGGGTAATCCTTTTATGGACACCGTTGAATGGGAAAACAAAACCATCGCTTTCAGAGCCAGCTACCAGATTATTAACGATGGATATATCTTTCTGAATTATGTAAACAGTAATATAACCGGTGATTTGGATAAATATACCGCTCCGGTGTTCCACGGGAAACAAAACACCATTTCGTTCGGTGCCAATTTTGGATTTTAAATTTTTTTTTTCACCACTAAGCCACTAAGAACACTAAGAAACACTAAGTGTTCTAGGTGAACTTAGTGTCCCTGCCTGCTGATTTAACTGCCGTAGGAAGTCAGGCAAGCTAGTGGTAAATCAAGTACGAACTCTATTTTTTACAAAAATTCTTGAAATTATTTTATCCATCTCTTTCTGCTTCTCCTCTTCTGATAATGATGTGATCTCAGTAACATACAAATGTTCTAATACTTCCATCCCGCAGAATTCAAACACTCCGTGATCCTGAGTAATTTTTAATCCTTCGTAAATATTCGATTTTTTGAGCGATTCTTCTGTCATACCTGCCGTTGTAATTAAACGTACTTTCTTTCCCTTTAGCAATCCCTCAGGGCCATGTCCGTTTATTTTAAAAGCGAAACCATTAATAAAAACCCTGTCGATATAACCTTTTAAAATTGCAGGAAAAGCATTCCACCATAAGGGATAAATGATTGTAAGCTGATCTGACCACGAAATGTAATTCTGTTCAACCAGTATATCCGGACAAATATTTCCTTCTTTATTGAATTTAAGCTCGCCCTCGGTTAAAACAGGATCTATTTTCAACTCATAAAGATCTCTGATTTTAACCTGATCGTCCCTCTCAATAAAATGCTTTTCTAATTCATTCTTAATAATTTGACTAAAACTATCTTTTTTAGGATGTGCTATAATGATTAACTGATTCATTTATGTTTGCTTATTATTACTTGTTTTTTAAACAAGGCTGTTCTTTAATTGTTCAGATTACTGT
>DMBU01000131.1 GCA_003446015.1 Bacteroidales bacterium
ACTTTTTTGGGTCAAGCCAAAAAAGTGTATTTAAATCATAAAAATGATCAAATCTTTATTTGGTGACTCTGATTTTCCATAACTTTATCATTTGATCTATTATTATATGACAATCATAAACTGACATAACGACATAAAAAAAGCTACAAAGAAAAACTTTATAGCTTTTTTGTCGGGGTGAGAAGACTCGAACTTCCGACCCCTTGCACCCCATGCAAGTACGCTAGCCAACTGCGCCACACCCCGAATTGAATTGCAAAAATAACTATCAATTCTGATTTTACAAATTTTATTTCAGTTTAAAATTGGTATCTTTATTGTTTGATTAGAAAATCATAAATTAAAATAGTTAGATATATAATTAAGATAAATAAATCAACAAATTAAACGATAAAAAAATGGCATTATTTAAATCATTAGACAATCTTGAAGATGATAAAAGCTCAAAAAGTGTGAGTTCAGATGTAGAAAAGGTGAAATGTTTAATCATTGGATCAGGCCCTGCAGGATATACTGCGGCTATTTATGCAGCAAGAGCAAATTTAAATCCTGTAATGTATGAAGGCTTAGAGCCTGGAGGACAATTAACTACAACAACAGAAGTTGAGAATTACCCCGGATATCCGGAAGGTGTTACGGGACCGGTTATGATGGAGGATTTTAAAAAACAAGCACAACGTTTTGGCACTGATGTAAGGTTCGGAATTGCAACAGCAGCGGATTTGTCGAAAAGACCATTTAAAGTTACTATTGATAGCACTAAGATTATAGAAGCAGAAGCATTAATAATAGCTACGGGAGCTACTGCAAAATATTTAGGTTTGGATTCTGAAGAAAAGTTCAAGGGACAGGGAGTTTCCGCATGTGCAACCTGCGATGGTTTCTTTTACAAAGGCAAAGACGTAGCAGTTGTAGGAGGTGGTGATACTGCTGCTGAAGAAGCTACATATTTGGCAGGAATTTGCAATAAAGTATACTTAATTGTCAGAAAAGATTATATGCGAGCTTCAAAGGTAATGATTGACAGAGTTCATAAAACAAAAAATATAGAGGTTTTGTATGAACATCAGACAAAAGAAATAGTTGGTGATATGAGTGGTGTTAATGGTGTTATATTGACAAATAGTAAAGGAGAGGAAGTGAAGAAGGATATTCATGGTTTCTTTGTTGCTATCGGTCATAAACCAAACTCAGATATTTTTAAAGAGTACTTAGATACGGATGAAGTTGGATACATTAAAACAAAACCAGATACTACGAAAACTAAGATTGATGGAGTTTTTGCTTGTGGTGATGTAATGGATTCTCATTATCGTCAGGCAGTTACTGCTGCAGGTACCGGATGCAGAGCTGCTATTGATGCTGAGAGATTTTTAGGATCTTTATAAAGTTGAACAGTACAGTATAAAATGAAAAAGCCCGATCAATATGGTCGGGCTTTGTTTTATTTTATTTAAAATGGCTAAACCGGAGCAATTTTATCTGCCTGATACTCGCCATTAATTAATTTTTTATGAACTGCTTTAAAGGCATTGATCGTATACTCAACATCTTCTAATGTGTGTGTAGCTGTTGGAATCAATCTCAATAATAATTGACCTTTTGGAATTACCGGATACACAACAATGGAACAAAAAACATTATAATTTTCTCTTAAATCCATAGTAATGTTTGTTCCTTCAGGAATACTTCCTGACAAATAAACCGGTGTAACCGGAGATTCTGTAACTCCAATATTGAAACCTGCAGCACGCAAACCAGATTGTAATGCATTTACTACTTTCCATAAGTTCTCTCTTAAATGCTTTTGTGTTTGTAAGAGTTCTAATCTTTTTAACGAACCAATTACAAGTGGCATTGGTAATGATTTGGCAAATATTTGAGATCTTAAATTGTATCTTAAATAATTAATAACTTCTTCGGTTGAAGCAACAAAAGCTCCAATTCCAGCCATTGCTTTGGCAAAAGTGGCAAAGTAAACATCAATTCCATCCTGAACTCCAAGATGTTCTCCTGCACCTGCACCAGTTTTTCCCATAGTGCCAAATCCATGAGCATCATCAACTAATAATCTAAAATCATATTTTTCTTTTAGGGCAACAATTCCTTTTAAATTACCAAGATCACCTGCCATACCAAAAACACCTTCGGTAATGACTAATATACCTCCTCCGGTTCCTTGAGTATATTTGGTAGCGAACCCAAGCATTTTATCACACTTTTCCATGTCGTTATGGGCATAAACAAAACTTTTTCCTCCTTTAGCTTTATGAAGAAAAATACCATCCATAATACATGCATGCGATTCATTATCATAAACAATAACATCATTTCTGCTAACCAAGCTGTCAATGATAGAAACCATTCCCTGATAACCAAAATTTAAAAGATAAGCATCTTCTTTATGCACAAATTCTGCTAACTTGTTTTCAAGCTCTTCATGTTTACTTGTCTGTCCAGACATCATTCGAGCACCCATAGGATAAGCTAAACCATATTCCTTTGCTGAATCTGCATCAGCTTTTCTAACTTCAGGGTGATTTGCTAATCCAATATAATTATTTAAACTCCATGTTAAAACTTCTTTACCACGAAATTTCATTTTACTATTAATTTCACCTTCCAGTTTTGGAAATGTAAAATAACCATGAGCCTCTTTCATATGTTGACCTAAAGGACCCATACTTTGTTTTATTTTATTAAAAATATCCACGGTATTATGATTTATTAGTTATTTTTCAATGGCACAAAAGTACTTAATTTTAAAAAAATAGCAAATGGATGAAAATAAATTAAATAAAATAAGCGTTTAGTGTAATTATATTTTAGCATATTAAAGTAAAATTGTACATTTGCAAAATGTTTAAAAAAATGAGAAGATTAATACCCTTTATCCTGTTAATAGTAATAGTTTCATCATGTAAGTATGAGAAATTATTAAAAAGTCGTGATTATAAGTTAAAATACCAAAAAGCGCTTGATTATTATGCTGATGAGGATTATATGAGAGCCGAAGGTTTATTTGAACAACTTAAACCTATTTTAAAAGGCACAAAACAAGCTGATACGGTTTTTTATTATGCTGCATATTGTAGTTATTACCAGAAAAGTTATTTGTTAGCTTCTCATTATTTCAGTGAGTTTAAGAAAACATACGGGAATAGTCACTTTGTTGAAGATGCTGAATATATGACAGCTTATTGCACGTATTTATTATCACCTCGTCCGAGTTTAGATCAGTCATATTCATATCAGGCAATTACTTTGTTTGGTTTATACATGTCAAGGTATCCAAATAGTGATAAAATTGCTCAATGTATTTCTTATATTGATGATCTAAGAAATAAACTTGTTGATAAATCATATCAAAGTGCTAAATTATACTATAATTTGGGAGATTATAAAGCTGCAATAATAGCCTTGAATAATAGTCTGGATGATTTCCCTGAAACGAAGTACAGAGAAGAAATAATGTATCTGATATTAAAAGCTAAATTTTTATTAGCTGAAAATAGTATTGCAAATAAAAGAATTGAAAGATACCAGTCAACCGTTGATGAGTATTATTCATTTATTGGAGAATTTCCGGCAAGTGAATATTTAAAAGATGCGACTGGTATGTTTAATGATTCACAAGAAATTTTGAAAAATTAGTATTTTATAAATAATAATAGGATGGATTATAAAAAAACAAAAGCTCCTGTTACTACCGTAACCCGTAATTTGAATGAAATTGATACGGTTACTGGTAACATATACGAAACAGTCGCTATCGTTTCAAAAAGAGCAAATCAGATTGGAAGTGAGCTTAAAGAAGAATTAAACAGGAAGTTGGAAGAATTTGCATCTTATACCGATAATCTTGAAGAGGTATTCGAAAACAGAGAGCAAATTGAAATTTCAAGGTTTTACGAAAGACTTCCTAAACCTACATTAATTGCAATGCAGGAGTTTATGGATGACCAGATTTATTTTAGAAAGCCTGAAACTGAAGAAACTGAATAGAAATATTCTAATAATTAGCTCATGAAGCTAAAAGGAAAAAATATTTTATTGGGAATAACTGGAGGAATAGCGGCCTATAAGGCTGCTATTCTTGTCAGGTTACTTGTGAAAGAAGGAGCGCAGGTAAAAGTGGTTATGACCAAATTGGCCAAAGAATTTATTACTCCTTTAACTATGGCTACATTATCAAAAAATCCAATTCTTGTTGATTTTTTTGATCCTGAAAACGGTCAATGGAATAGCCATGTTGATTTAGGCGCATGGTCTGATCTATATGTTATTGCTCCAGCAACTGCAAACTCAATGGGGAAAATGGCAAATGGAATTGCTGACAATTTATTACTTACCACCTATTTGTCGGCAAAGTGCCCTGTTATGCTTGCACCTGCAATGGATTTAGATATGTTTCAACATCCAGCTAATCTAAAAAATATTGAAACACTAAAATCTTATGGAAATATTATTGTTGATGCCGATTGTGGAGAGTTAGCAAGTGGGCTTATTGGAAAAGGGAGAATGGCAGAACCTGAAATCATTACAGGAAGAATAATTGAATTCTTTTCTTCAAAAAAAAAACTAAAAAATAAAAAAATCCTTGTTACTGCAGGTCCTACTTTTGAACCTATAGATCCGGTTAGATTTATCGGGAATTATAGCACAGGTAAAATGGGTTATGCCATTGCTGAAGTGTTGGCAAGTCAAGGGGCAGAGGTCTTCTTAATTTCCGGACCAACACATTTGGAGGTTTCAGATTCATCCATCACAAAAATTAATGTGCATACTGCTCAGGAAATGTTTGAGGAATCAGTAAAATATTTTTCTGATTGCAATGCTGCTATCATGTCGGCAGCTGTAGCAGATTTTAAACCATCTGTTCAATTTGAAACAAAAGTTAAACGTGGTAAAGAGAATATGAATATGATTCTTGAACCAAATAAAGACATTGCAGCAGAGTTAGGCAAATTAAAGAGAAAGAACCAGGTTCTTGTTGGATTTGCATTAGAAACAACAGATGAGCTTGAGAACGCAAAGAAAAAAATCCATACTAAAAACCTTGATTTTATCGTTTTAAATTCGTTAAATGAAAAAGGTGCAGGTTTTGGTTACGATACAAATAAAATTAGTATCATTGATAATCAGGAAAACATAACAAGATACGATTTAAAATCAAAGCAGGAAGTTGCAATTGACATCGTTAATACCTTGCTTAGCAAACTTAAGATATCATAATATAATGAAAAAACTTATTTTAGCTTTAACTGGATTACTCCTTTTTGCACACGCATCGAATAGTCAGGAGTTAAGATGCAACGTTCAGGTTGTATCAAATCAGATTCAAGGTACAAATAAGCAGGTATTTCAAACTTTACAAACAGCTATATATGAGTTCATGAATAATACTGCATGGACGAATCATGTTTACACAAACGAAGAACGTATTGAATGTAATATTTTAATTAATCTTCAGGATCATAGTGGAGATGAATTCAATGGTAGCATTCAGGTGCAATCGCGAAGACCCACGTTTAATACTTCATATAACACAACAGTACTTAATTTTAAGGATGATGATGTAAGATTTAATTATGTTGAATTTGAACCACTGGAATTTAGTATTACAGAACATCGATCGAACTTAACTTCAGTTTTGGCATATTATGCATATATTATTATAGGTTTGGATTACGATACTTTTTCTATGTTGGGTGGTACTGAGTATTACCAGAAAGCAGAACGAATTGTAAATAACGCTCAAAATGCTCAGGAAAAAGGATGGAAAGCTTTTGAAAGCAGGAAGAACAGGTACTGGCTAATCGAAAATATTTTAAATGATCGCTACAAAGGATTAAGAGAATTTTTATACCGATATCATCGTTTAGGACTTGATGTTATGGAAAGTAAAGAAGCAGTTGGAAGAACTGAAATAGCTGAAAGCCTTGATTTGTTGCAAAAAGTTTATCGTCAGAAACCTGATCCTTATTTATTTTTTTACGATCTGGTAATGAACGCAAAATCTGATGAACTGATAAATGTTTTTTCGGAATCATTTATGGCCGAGGCCGATCGGGTTTATACTATTCTGGTTGAGATTGATCCGACTCGTGCGGATAAGTACAAGAAAATAAAAGAACAATAAGCACTACACTTTTTTATTAGTCTAAGTTTTAGAAAAAGATATTCCATAATCTTTTTTTAGTAAGTTTGTATTCATAATTTTAGACAAACAAGAATTATATGCTTCAATCAATCTATATTCAGAATTATGCTTTAATCAGTGAGTTGGAAATTGATTTTAACAAAGGTTTGAATATAATCACAGGTGAAACAGGAGCCGGGAAATCAATTTTACTGGGAGCCCTTTCACTTGTCCTTGGCCAAAGAGCAGACACTTCTGTGCTGAAAGATAAATCACAAAAATGTTTTGTTGAAGCGAAATTTCAAATCAAACAATATAAAATCAAAGATTTCTTCAAACAGAACGATCTTGATTATGAAGAAATAACTACGATAAGGCGTGAGATAACTGATAATGGCAAATCACGTGCGTTTATAAATGATACTCCGGTTAACTTATCAATTCTTAAAGATTTAAGCGACAAACTAATTGATATTCATTCTCAACATGAAAGTTTGTTATTGGGTGATGATCATTTTCAGTTAAGCCTGGTCGACTCGTTTGCCAATCACCATGAGTTGCTTGATAAGTACCTGAATAAATATGAGGAGTACCATGTTTTAACAACTGAGTATAAAAGGCTGATACAAAATGCTGATAAAGCAAAAGCTGATTTAGATTATTTTCAGTTTCAGTTTGATCAATTAGAGGCGTTGAAATTAGTTGATGGAGAGCAGGAAGAGCTGGAAGAAGAACTTGTAAAACTAAATCATGCCGAAGAGATAAAGCTAAATTTATCAAATAGTTATAATTTGCTCTCTGGTGAAGAAGTTGCTATTCTTTCAAATTTAAAACAAGCTAAAAATTCAATTGCTTCAATTTCAAAATATATGAAGGAAGGGGATGAGCTAGCTCAGCGTTTAGATTCTGTATATATCGAATTACAAGATATTAACAACGAAATTGAACAGCTTAATGAAAAGGTTGAACATGATCCGTCAAGAATCGAATTTATTCGTGAAAGGTTAGATAATATTTATTCACTTGAGCAAAAACATAAAGTCTCAACGGTTAAAGAGTTAATCCAGATTCAGGAGGAACTGCAAAACAAATTAGATTTAATAAACTCGTATGATTTTGAAACTGAAAAAATTAAAAAAGAGATAGAATCTTTACATAAAGAATTGTCATCTCTAGCAAATCAGATTTCTGCGAATAGAAAATTAATTATTCCAAAGATTGAAAATAAAGTTGTTGAGATTTTAAAACAACTTGGAATTCCAAATGCGAATTTTAAAGTTGAACAAATACTCGTTGATGAGTTTCTGACAACAGGAAAAGAAATCATAAAATTTTTGTTTTCAGCAAATAAGAATGTTGCGTTGGAAGAATTATCTAAAGTGGCATCAGGTGGAGAGATTTCAAGGCTTATGCTTAGTATAAAATCACTAATCGTTGAGACAACAACCTTACCAACCATCATTTTTGACGAAATTGATTCTGGTACATCGGGAGAGATAGCCGATAAAATGGGATCCATTATCAAACATATGTCTGAAAAAATGCAAGTTATAAATATTACTCATTTGCCTCAAATTGCTAGCAAAGGAGATTATCATTATTTGGTTTATAAAAAAGATAACCACGAAACAACTAACACATACATAAAACTCCTTACAAAAGACGAAAGAATTAATGAAATTGCAAAAATGTTGAGCGGTGAAGCCTTAACTGATGCTGCTATACAAAACGCAAGAGTATTATTATCTAAATAGAGTTTGCATGAAAAGTATGGTGTTGGATAAGGAAATGGAGTTTTCTTGCCATCACTAAATAAGAATAAATCTTAATAACCCTTACAAGTGAACATTATTTTTACATAATTGTATGTAACTTGTACAAACAAAAAAAATGGAATATGGCATTTAATTTATTAAAAGGTAAAAAAGGACTAATTTTTGGTGCATTGAATGATAAATCAATTGCATGGAAAGTAGCCGAAAGAGCTTACCAGGAGGGAGCAGAGATTGTTTTAACAAATGCTCCTTTTGCATTACGTTTAGGAGATACAGAAAAGCTTGCAGAAGCATGTAACACAGAAGTTATTGCTGCTGATGCAACAAGTGTTCAAGATATTGAAAAATTGATAAAAAGAACAATGGAGATTTTTGGAGGTAAATTTGATTTTATCTTGCACTCAATCGGTATGTCTCCAAACGTACGTAAAGGAATTACATACGACAATTTAAATTATGAATATTTCTTAAAAACATTGGATGTTTCAGCTTTATCATTTCATAAGATTTTACAAGTAGCCAGAAAAAAGGATGCGTTGAATAAGTGGGGTTCTGTAATTGCACTTTCATATGTTGCTGCGCAGCGTACTTTGTATGGTTACAATGATATGGCTGATGCTAAATCATTACTTGAATCTATTGCACGTAGTTTTGGTTATATTTATGGAAGAGAGAAAAAAATCAGAATTAATACAATATCACAATCACCTACACCTACAACAGCTGGTTCCGGAATTATGGGATTAGAAGGCTTGATGGATTTTTCAAATCGTATGTCGCCATTGGGAAATGCAACTGCTGATGAATGTGCCGATTTTTGTATAACGATGTTTTCAGATCTAACTAAAAAAGTTACTATGCAGAATCTATTCCATGATGGAGGTTTCTCTAGTATGGGTATGAGTCGAAGAGCTATGGAAGTTTATAGTAAAAATTTGGATGAATGTTGTGAATTTAGAGATGTAACTCATAAGTTTGAGGAATTTTAAAAACAAAAGCCAGTGAAAATAAACACTGGCTTTTTAATTTTAGTAAATTTTATTTTGCAAGATACTAATTCAATTAGAACAAAAAATTCATACCAATATAGAGTCCGCTTGAACCATCTCGTTTGTCATTCGCTAAACCGTAATCAAAAGCAACAATAAAATTTTCGTTTAGTACAAAATGAAGTCCTAATCCATAACCTACATGAAGTTTATCTTTATCTGAATCAAAATAATTGCTTAAATCTACATTTCCATCTGTTGGGATATTTGTTTTATCAATTTTGGTTTCCTGAACTACCTGTCCAAAGTCAGCAAAAGTGCTAAGTGCAATATATAAATTCTGATTCATGAATACTGTATTCATGAACTTCCATCGAAATTCAAAATTTCCAAAAACAACGCCATCTCCAATTACTCGGTCTCTTAAAACACCACGTATTGATTTTGATCCTCCCAGACCTTCAATAACTACCGAAGGATTATATGAAAAATTTAAATATGGTAACATATAAAATGGAGTTTCGCCGGCAATAGTTCCCTGATATGCTAAACGATACACAAATGACAATTTACGTTTTACCAAAGTAAAATACTGGCGATGAGTAATTGAAAGCTGAGTATAATCATTTTCATAATTATCAAGGAATTCAGGAGCCGTAACCAGAATAACTTCTGACCAAATACCCGACATAGGGTTCGCTTCATTATCTCTTGAATCGTAAACGGCACCAAGTTTAATGTAATTTATCTTTCCTCCATCAGCTTCTTTTTGCGGTATAATTCCCCAATTGACATATTCGTCGTATAATCCCGGAACACTATCAATCGAAGGTAATAGTTCAGAATCACTTAATCCATCGTTTAATGCATTGATATCAACGGATGCCATTTTGTGATTGATATGAGCAAATCCTGCAAGCCATTTTAATTTGTCACCAATCATATTTCCAGAGAAATCAGCAGCAAAACGAATCATTTTTCTCTCCATCCTGTAATACATCCTTGATTTGTATAAAGGATTATTCGGATCATCATCTTCAAAATTTGAATTATAAACTGACTGATAACCATTGAATCCGTAAAAATCAAGTGCTTGTTCAGTTAAATAGCTAAAATCACTGGTTATTCTTATGGGATTGTCAGGAAACATATGCTCTGAATCAAAAGCTATTTGATTTATCCCACTTCCTTTGGTAGTTCTCGAGATTTCAAGATAAATGGATTGTAAATATTCCGGATAACTTGTTGGTTTTCCATAATTATAGAAATTTACCAAACCTCCATACTTAAATCCTAAATCACTATCGTATGCAATAACAGGAACAGCTCCAAAGGTCCATCCATCTTTAATTTTTTCTTCTTTATTATTTTTTGTTGCTAAGGTATCTACCTGTGCATTTAAGATTAAAGACAAAAAAGTTAAAAGAATTGAAAGGATAAGGGAATTAGCTTTATTCATGTTTATTTTTTTTAAATTAAAATCCATTTAAATCCATTAAAACAGTAGGAATTAGTAATAAGAATCCTAAGATAATTAAAATGATCATAAAAGGAGTAACCCATTTAACCCATTTCTCATAAGGAATTTTGGCAACACCAAGCACTCCAATTAAAACTCCTGATGTTGGAGTAATCATATTTGTAAATCCATCACCGAATTGAAAAGCCATTACTGTAGCCTGGCGCGATATTCCGATTAAATCAGAGAATGGAGCCATAATTGGCATGGTAAGTGCTGCTTTAGCACTTCCAGACGGAATAATTATATTTATAAAAGTTTGAATGATATACATGATTCCGATAGAACCAACCTTTCCCATTGTTTTCATCGATTGCGAAACAGAATGTAATATGGTATCAATAATTTTTCCTTCTTGTAAAACTATAATGATTCCTCCTGCTAATCCTACGATTAATGCGGCTGATGCAATATCTTTTACTCCTTCTAAAAATAATTTTGTAATGTTATTTGGAGATTTGTTGTTTGCTATCCCTGCGGCTAAACCCATCACGAAAAATAAAGTTGCTATCTCCATTACATACCACCCGTAACCCATAACGCCTATTATTAAAAATAGTATGGTGAATAATAAAATATTTAAAATAAAAAAATGCACCGATTTTTTTAGAACGATTGGACCCAATAAAATAAACAATCCGGTTAGTATTGGAATAATAGGTAAAGTTGTTGATGAATTTCCAATTGATAAGGTCGTATTCAGATTTATAAAAGATATAATTATTAGCGCAGCAGAGATTATTCCATAAGTTATCCATGCTGAAACAGGAGTGTTATATTTCATGTGTTCAGGATCGATATGTTCTTTATTTCTCCAGTTTATATTATCATCTTCGTAAACAGGTGATAATTTGGGATTTTTCTTAATCTTTTGGGCATACCTTAATATATAGGCTATTCCAACAACATTGATCACAATCCATGTAAATAATCTATATTCAATTCCTGTAAATAACGGAATTCCTGAAAGTCCCTGAGCAATTCCAATGGTAAAAGGATTTAATAAAGCACCGGCAAAACCTAGTGCAGCAGCAACAAAACACATATTTACTCCTACAATTGAATCATAACCCATTGAAAGTGCAAGTGGAACAAATATTATAACAAAGGCAATAGTCTCCTCGCTCATTCCAAATACAGCTCCAAATACTGAAAACATGAGCATAATCAGAGTGATTATTATATTCTCAATTCCGAGAAATTTAAATAGTTTAAAATGTTCAATCTTCTTAGTCTTTTTAAGAAAAGTAAAAATTCCCACATCGATAGCCTTACTATCGTTCATAATCCAGAACGCGCCACCAATCATTAATATAAATACGATGATATCGGCTTTATCAACAAAACCTTCAAAAAAGGCAGAAAATACTTCCCAGGTTTGTGGCTCATTATCAGTATAATGAAATGAGTCTTTAACAATTACTTCTCTTGAAGTTCCATCGCTTAACGATATGGTTTCCCTGTCAAATTCACCTCCGGGAACAAACCATGTTAAAACTGCTGAAAACAGGATGATAAAAAATACAATGACAAATGTGTGTGGAATTACTCTCTTCTTTTTCATAGCTATATTGATTTCAATTTCCGTTCAAGTTTGTAAAAATAGAATATATTTATACAACAGGAAATTTTTTGTTTATATCACAATGATTTTTGTATTTTCGTACCAAATCAATACTAAAATATTTCAGGTTTAATATTTCAAATTTCAAGATAAAATAAAGTGTTTGAGAAATCTGAAACTCAAAACTCAAAACATATGACATTATTAATAAAGAACATAAAATCACTTATCAATGTTGAAAAAAATCCTGTAAAGTGGGTTGCTGGAAAGGATATGCAGAAATTAAATACCATTGAAGATGCATATTTGCTAATTGTAAATGATAAGATTTCTGATTTTGGGAAAATGGAGGATCTTATTGAGAAAGATTTTAAAGGCAAAATAATTAATGCAAAAGGAAAAATGGTATTTCCTTCTTTTTGTGATTCGCATACACATTTGGTTTATGCCGGTAGCAGAGAAATTGAATATGGAGATAAAATAAGAGGATTATCATATGAAGAGATTGCGAAACGTGGTGGTGGAATATTAAATTCCGCGAAACTTTTGCATAACACTTCAGAAGATGCATTGTATGAGCAATCTTTGAAAAGAATAAACGAAATAATTGGATTCGGAACTGGTGCAGTTGAAATTAAAAGTGGCTATGGATTAACAGTCGAAGATGAATTGAAAATGCTTCGGGTTATTAAACGATTAAAGGATACCACCCCAATTACAATAAAATCAACCTTTTTGGGAGCACATGCCGTGCCGGCTGAATATAAGGAAAAACAGGATGATTATGTCGATTTAGTTATCAATGAAATGATCCCTCAAGTAGCGTCTGAAGATTTAGCCGATTATATTGATGTATTTTGTGATAAAGGGTTTTTTACGGTTGAGCAAACGGATCGAATTTTAATGGCAGGGATGAAATATGGATTACGTCCTAAGATACATGCTAATGAACTGGATTATTCCGGAGGCATTCAAATTGGTGTTAAGTACAATGCTCTATCTGTTGATCATCTTGAATTTACTGGTGATGATGAAATTAAAGCTTTGCTAGGATCCGAGACTATTCCAACATTACTACCCGGGGCTGCGTTTTTCTTAGGGATGATTGATCCTCCTGTACGTAAAATGATTGATGCTGGTTTACCAATTGCGCTAGCCTCTGATTATAATCCTGGTTCATCACCATCAGGGAATATGAAATTTATAATGTCTTTAGGTACAATAAAATTACGAATGCTACCAGAAGAGGTTATCAATGCAAGTACAATAAATGGTGCATATGCAATGGGTTTAAGTGAATCTCATGGCAGTATTGCAAAAGGTAAGATTGCAAATGTTTTTATTACAAAGGAAATTCCGAGTTATGATTTCATGCCTTATTCATATACAAGTAATTTAATTGATCAGGTTATTCTAAATGGTAAAATAATTTAAAATGCTCATAATCATTTATAAAGATAAAGAACCCAAATTTAAAAAGATCAATAGTATAAGATATCCATAGATCTTTCTAAAATTTTACATATAATATTAAGATATAGTCTAAAAATAGTTAATTTTCAAAACCAACATATAATTAGAAAATAAAATGAAACAATTAATAGAATGTGTTCCTAATTTCAGTGAAGGGAACAATATGGATATTATCAAACAAATTACAAATGAAATTGAATCTGTTGAAGGAGTAAGTTTGCTGGATGTTGATCCCGGGCAGGCAACTAACAGAACCGTTGTTACTATGGTTGGTACTCCTGATGAAGTTTGTGAGGCAGCATTTCTTGCAGTTAAGAAAGCATCTCAATTAATAGATATGCGTCATCATAAAGGCGCACATCCCCGATTTGGAGCAACTGATGTTTGTCCATTAGTTCCTGTAGCCGGAATTACTATGGAAGAAACCATTGAATATGCAAGAAAATTAGCTAAACGATTAGGCGATGAATTGAATATCCCAATATATTGTTATGAAAATGCAGCATTAATTGATGAACGTAGAAATTTAGCCGTGTGTCGCTCTGGCGAATATGAGGGATTAAAAGATAAATTGTCAAAACCTGAATGGAAACCTGATTTTGGTCCTTCAGAATTTAATGCTAAAGCAGGAGCTACTGCTGTTGGAGCAAGGGATTTTCTTGTTGCATATAATGTAAACTTAAACACAACATCAACACGACGAGCTAATGCAATTGCATTTGATGTTCGTGAAAAGGGAAGACCTCTGCGCGAAGGTGATCCTATAACCGGAAAACAAGTGCTTGATGAAAAAGGAAATAAAGTTTGGATTCCCGGAAGTCTAAAAGCTGTTAAAGCTATTGGTTGGTTTATTGACGAATATGGTGTTGCGCAAATTTCAATGAATCTCACAAATATTAGTATTACTCCGGTACATATAGCATACGACGAAGTATTTAAAAAAGCTCTTGAACGTGGGGTTCGTGTTACAGGTTCAGAATTGGTAGGATTAATTCCATTACAGGCAATGATTGATGCAGGAAAGTATTTCCTGAAAAAACAAAATCGTTCTGTTGGGATTCCTGAAAGAGAAATTATAAAAATAGCTGTGAAGTCATTAGGTCTTAATGATCTTTACGAATTTAAACCTGAAGAAAAAATTATAGAGTATAAGTTGGCTGCTGATCAAAAGAAAAAGAAACTGGTTGATTTAACACTAACTGAGTTTACAGACGAAACTGCTTCTGAGTCACCAGCACCGGGAGGAGGATCGGCTTCTGCTTACATGGGAGCAATGGGAGTAGCTTTAGGAACAATGGTTGCAAATTTATCTTCTCATAAGCGTGGTTGGGACGATCGTTGGGAGGAATTTTCTGAATGGGCTGAAAAAGGAATGAAATATCAATCTGAGTTAGTACGATTGGTTGATGAAGATACAGATGCTTTTAATAAAATCATGGACGCGTTTGCTTTGCCAAAGAAAACAGACGAAGAAAAGAATACAAGAAAACAAGCAATTCAGGATGCAACCAAAAATGCTATATTAGTTCCTTTTCGGGTTATGGAAGTTGCTTTTAAAGCATTAGAAGTCGTAAAAGCAATGGCTGAGATTGGGAATCCTAATTCAATCTCTGATGCTGGAGTTGGAGCATTAGCAATTCGATCTTGTATAAAAGGTGCTTTTTTAAATGTTAAAATCAATTCTGGTGACCTCGATGATAAAACCTTTATACATACCGTTAGCTCAAAAGCACAAGAAATCGAAAGAAAAACAGAAGAACTTGAAAAAGAAATTTTACAAATAGTCCATGATAAGCTTTAAAAGATTAAAATTTAGATACGAAATTTAACTTAAATGTTAAGAAAGCCCAGTATTCCATGCATACTGGGCTTTCTTGTTTTTTTATTTCAAATAAAACTGGAGTTTTTTTTTAAAATTATTTTATCGTTTTTTAATAAATATTTTTTTTAAATGTTGATGACTGTTAAAAAAAGATTGCTTTATTAAGCTTAGTTTTTTTTGTTTATTCTAATTTTTTTATACATTAGCGCTGAAGAATATTTTTATATTAACTATTTATGAACCTAAAATTTTTATCTATGAAGAAATTAACAATTTTTCTTGCATTCTTGCTGTTTGTTGGTTTTACCTTGCAGGCACAAATGCAAATCTCGGGTACGGTAACCGGTGCTGAAGACGGGTTATCAATCCCTGGGGTATCTGTAGTGGTAAAAAACAATCCCACTATTGGTACTACTACCGATATGGACGGTAAATTTAATATTACTGTTCCTAGTGAAACTGAAGCCTTGATTTTTAGTTTCGTTGGTATGAAAACACAGGAAGCAGCTATTAATGGCCGCACTGTGATTGACGTACAGCTGGAAGCAGAGGTTCTTGAAATGGATGAAGTTGTTGTAACAGCTTTAGGTATTTCAAGAGAGAAGAAAGCCTTAGGGTATTCAGTTCAGGATTTAAGCGGAGATGAATTTACAAAAGCTCGTGAAGCTAATGTGGTAAATTCTCTTTCCGGTAAAGTATCAGGTGTAAATATTACCCAAAGTTCGGGTGCTGTTGGAGCTTCTACAAGAATAGAGCTTCGTGGTGCATCTTCAATTACTGGTAATACTCAACCTTTATTTATCGTTGATGGAATTCCTTTAGATAACACAAACTATGGTACTGCTACTGATGGTGGAGGTTTTGACCTTCCAAACGGTGTTGCAGATGTTAACGCTGATGATATTGCTACATTATCAGTGTTAAAAGGCCCTAGTGCTGCCGCTTTATATGGTGTTAGAGCAGCTAATGGTGTGATTGTAATTACTACTAAAACTGGTAAAGCTAGTAAAAATAAAGAAATAGGTGTTTCTTTTAACTCTACTACTACTTTTGAAAAACCTTTAGTACTTCCATCATTCCAGAATTCTTATGGACAAGGTCCAAACAATGATTATTTTGAGTGGATTGATGGTACTACTGGTGATGGTGGTGTTGATGAAAGTTGGGGTCCACCTCTTGACATTGGATTAGAGTTTGTACAATGGGATAACTACAAATATAATGGTGGTGCTTCTCCATGGGTTTCGCAACCAGACAATGTTAAAGATTTTTATGAAACAGGTATAACCACAAATAATAATTTAGCTTTAAATGGTGGTACCGAAAAAATGGCTTACCGTTTATCTATGGGAGCAATGAATCAGACTGGTATGGTTCCAAATACTGATTTCGATAAGTACACTATTTCTGGTAATGCCAGTTATAATTTTACTGATAAATTAAAAGCAGGTTTTACGGTAAATTATAGTAAATCAATAAGTGGAAATCTGCCAACAATTGGTTATACCAACGAAAACCCACTTCAACAAACCATTTGGGCTGGTAGAAACGTGGATTGGTCGGCACTGGAAGATTATAAGAATTTACCATTAGCACCAGTTGGAACTCCTGCAGAAGGAACTCCATTAAACTGGAATACACAATTCCAAAACAACCCCTACTGGGTACTTGATAATAACTTAAATAAGTTAGATAAAGACCGTTTATTAGGAAGTCTGAACTTATCATATCAGTTTACAGATTATTTAAGTGTTGTTGGAAAAACTTCTATTGATAGCTGGTCTTCTTTAATTAAAGAACAAAAAGCTGTTGGAACTAACGAATTTAAAGATGGTTATTACAGAGAAACCAGCAGAAGATATTCTGAAATGAACTCTGACATCTTAATTATGTTCAACAAAGAAATTGCAAGTGATTTCAATATTTCTTTAAATCTTGGTGGTAACCAAATGAGCAGATCTTATACTCGTTTACAAGGCGAAGCTCCTGGTATTGAACTACCTGGTGTTTATACTCTGTCAAATGTTAAATCTGGTTATAGTCCTACGTTAACAAGTTTTACAGAAGAAAGTCAAATCAATAGTATTTACGGACAAGGTCAGATTTCTTATAAAAACGCTTTATTCCTGGATTTCACAGGAAGAAACGACTGGGCTTCTGTATTACCTATGGATAATAATTCTTTCTTTTATCCATCCGTTAACTTAGGTGCTGTTATTACTGATCTTTTAGGAATGCAATCATCTGTTTTGACTTTTGCTAAACTTAGGTTAGGTTGGTCAAAAGTGGGAGGTATTGGAGCTTTAGATCCTTACCAGTTAGAACAAGCATATCAGTTTAGGACTGACTCATGGGGAAGTGTTTCATTACTTTTCAACCCTGATCAGCTAAACAATCCTAACATTAAACCTGAATCAAAAACAGCTTATGAAGTTGGTATTGATACAAGATTTTTCAACAATAAGTTAAGATTAGATGTAACTTATTTTAACGAAACAAGCTCAGACTTAATTGTTCCTGTTGAAGTTTCTGCATCAACCGGTTATATTACTTCTCTTGATAATGTTGGTGAAATGACCAATAAAGGTTTTGAAGTTCAATTAGGAATTACAGCCGTAAAAACTAAAGATTTATTAGTTGATTTTGATATTAACTATTACAAAAACGAAAATGAAGTTACTTCATTAGGTGGTTTGGAAGCATTAGTTCTTGGTGGACAGTGGAACATGGATCTACAAGCTCGTGAAGGTCATCCTTGGGGTGATATTTATGGTCCTGCATTCGATAGAGATGCTGATGGCAATATCATTTACGAAAATGGAGTTCCTGTAAAAAAAGCAGATTATGAAGTTGTTGGAAACATTCAGCCAGACTGGCGAGGTGGTATTACGATGAACATTAGCTATAAAGGTTTAAGTTTAAGTACAACGCTTGATGGTAAATTCGGTGGTGATATTTATACCATGACAACTACATGGGGACGTTATTCAGGTGTTCTTGAAGAAACATTACTTGGTAGAGAAAGTGGTCTTGTTGGCGAAGGTGTTATGTGGGATGCTGAATCCGGAACATATGTTCCTAACAATGTTGTGGTTTCTGCTAAAACATTTAACCAGGTTGCTTATGACAATGCAGTTATTGAAAGTTCTGTATTTGATGCATCTTATGTAAAATGGAGACAACTTGTTATAAGTTATGAACTTCCTGGCAAATGGTTTGAAGGAACACCATTTAAGAAAGCTTCTATAGGATTTGTTGGAAGAAATCTTGCAATTCTGTATAAAAATGTTCCTCATATTGATCCGGAAACTTCTTTCAGTAGTAATAACTCTGAGCAAGGTCAGGAATTTGGTCAAATGCCGTCTGCCCGAAGTTTAGGATTTAATATCAATATTAACTTCTAAAATAGTTTAATAATATGAAAAAGATAAAATTAATAATAACAACTGCAATTCTAGGATTGTTTCTTTTTGCTGGTTGCGACAAGGGTTTTGAAGAAACCAACAGCAATCCTAATGATGCAACGATAGTTCCTTCCAGTTTACTTATACCAGATGTGGTTATACTAACCGAGAATATTATGTATAGCTCTTTTGTTGGAATGGACATGGGCTCATGTTGGTCACAACAAATGGCAAAAGTAAATTACGAAGAAGAAGAACGTTTCCAGGTTCGAAATAGTGTAATTGAAGCAACTATTTGGCAAGGAATGTATGAAGATGTAATTTCTGGTGGCAAATCTATTGAAGATGTTGCGATAGAAGAAGGTAATGATTATACCAGAGCTGTGGGAATTATTCTTCAGGCATATGGTTTTCATGTGTTAACAGATATGTTTGGTATGATTCCATTCTCTGAAGCAATGGATCCTTCTAATTTGCAACCAAAATATGATACTCAGGAAGAAGTATATACAGGTATCTTAAGCATGTTGGATACTGCTAATGCTTTATTAACAACTGGAACCGGAACAATAAATTCTGCTTCTGATATCCTTTATGGTGGATCTTCTACAGGATGGTTGAAGTTTGCTAACTCTTTGAAGTTTCGTTGTTTGATGAGAGTATCTGGAACATCACTGCATTCAGCAGCTGCTTTACAGGATATCGTTTCGAACAGAGAAATTTTCGAATCAACCGCTGATGAAGCTAAATTGATTTATTTGGATGCTGATCCAAATGCGAACCCAATTTATGAAGCCATTGTTTTCAGAAGCAGATTCGAATACAAAGTAAACGAGGTATTGGTAACTAAGTTGAACGAATTGAATGACCCAAGATTACCGGTTTATGCTCAGGAAAATAGCGATGGTGAATACAGAGGAAAACCTTCTGGTATCAATGCTGTTCCTAGTGACGAGTGGAACTATGATAACGTATCAGCTGTAGGTGAATTTTATATTGACCCAAATTTGCCTGGTTTCTTCATGTCTTATTCAGAATTGCAGTTTTTAATGGCAGAAGCAAGACAAAAGGGATATATTAATACTGGAACTGCTGCTGGATATTATTATGCAGGTATTGAAGCATCTTTTGAGTTTAATGGTTTAAGCGCTGAGTATGATTCATATATTACCGAAAATGCTGTTATCTTATCAGGAACTCAAGAAAGCGCCTTAAAGCAAATTGCTGAACAAAACTGGTTAGGTTTATATTGCCAGGGAATTGAATCATGGACAGAATGGAGAAGAACCGGATACCCGGTTTTAGCACTTCCAATCGAAGCTTTAACAACTAAAATCCCATCCAGATACAATTATCCTCCTATCGAACAATCTGTAAATTCAGTGAATTATGCTGCTGCTGTTGCTGCACAAGGTGCTGATTTACTTACAACGGATATCTGGTGGATGCAATAATATTAAAAATTAAAATTTTATAAATTATGAAAAAATTATTATATATTAGTTTTCTGGCACTTATAGCGGTCTTCTTTATTCAGTGCGACTCTGAAGATGATCTGATGACCGAAAATGCCCTAGAAGGCGGTTTAGTTGATCTTAGCACTACTTCAATAAATTATGTTATTGGTAGCGGAGCTTCGTACACTTTTGATCTTTTTGTGCACCAGGAAGGGGCTGTAAAGGTTAATTCGATAAATCTTTATAAATCATGTTTTTATGCTGCGGCAATTCCTTGGAGTGATCCTGCTGCACATGATTTTGATGTAGAACCTGCAGATTCAGTACCTGCTAAATATACTGACGAGATACTGGAACATACAATTACAATTACTGAAACTTCGGTAAGTCATTCTGTTGCTACACTTGACTGGGCATGGGCCGATTTACGCGAAGGCCTTACTACAGAAGAAGGGGGCGAACTTCCTGCTGATGAAGGTAGTATGGAAATCGGTAATTATTTTCAGATTAGAGTAGAGGCTGTTTTAAGCGATGGTCGTGTGGTACAAATGGCTACTCCTGTTAGAATGACTGTTTCTACCAGATTTGCAGGTACTTATGTGTCTTTGGGTGGAGCTTATTATCACCCAGATTATAATCCTGCACCATATTTGTCACCTTTATGGTTAGGAGAGGAAGTATCAATTTCTTCAATCGATGCTATAACTTATCGAGTTGAAGAGTGGGGTATTCAATCTAGTTGGACCGGTAATGTATTGTATTTCCAGATAGATCCTTCTACTGGTGCAATTACTTATCCTGAAGAATGGGCTGGTGTTGCACAAACACTTAATGGGCTTCCATTAATTGTTCCTGAAAGGAATGCTGGTGATTTGACATTTGCTATTCCTGCAGCTGGACCAAATATGAACACTGCAATAAAAGATGATGTTGAAGGCAAAGACAGACTTAACATGTGTTATGGATATATGGGGACTTCTGGTTCAAGAGAGTTTTATATTCTATTAGAAAAAGTTTTGAACTAATAAGCAGACTTTTAACTTAAAAAAAAGTAAAATATGAAAAAAATAATTAAATATAATTTTATAGCATTATTAGCCATCGTTTTCCTCGCATACTCATGTAGCGAAGATGATAATACAGGCTATTCAAAGCTTGTTCCAACAAGCCCAACGATAACTGTAAGTGGTATTGCTGCAGGGGGGTATAACCTTACTGAAACAAATACTACTTACTCGTTTGATGTAACTTTATCTGTGGCACAAGTTGCTGATGTTGCACTATATGTAACTCAAATTGATGGTGACGCCGAAATGGGAGTGGACTTTTCAATTGTTAACTCAAATAATCGGGTATACATTCCTGCAAACTCTACTACAGGGAAACTTGAAATTAAAGTTCTTAGCGATGAATTAATTGAAGGTACAGAAACTTTCACTCTACAAATTGGTGACGAAAGAACTACTAACGCAACGGTTACTCCCGTTGAAGTTACTTTTACATTAAGTAATTATACCAACGAGTTTCTTGACATAGATTTAAGCTGGGAAACTGATGTGTTGGATGTTATCGGTTTAGAGCTTGACCCAGCAGATGTTGGAGAATTAAGCTTATTAGTTTTTGATGCTTCAGATGTACTTGTTATTGATGCAGAAGGCACTAATTATAGCGGACTTGATACTATGCCTGATGGCGTTTATACATTAGCGGCAGCCTTTACTTCTGCAACAGATTTTGGAGATTTAAGTGAAGCCGTTAATTTTGATATTACATTGGATTTCTTTCAAGCTGGTGTTATTGACAAATCTTTGCCTTTCCCTGCTGTAATTGATAATTTATTTCCTTGCTATGATTTCAGAGTTTATTTGGCTACAGTAACAAAAGCTGGTTCGACTTATACCATTGCAGAAGAAATAACTTATTCTATTCCTGAGCGAACAGCATGGTATGGTTATGATGCTTACACCGTTTTTGGTGATTACACAAGCGAAGTGGAAACTGCTCAAGGTTGTGACGGTGATTTGTTAATCTATGGATTAAATGCTGGCTGGATGTTTGATTTCTGGGGTGAAACTATTGTTGACGAAGGAAATGTTAGATACGTGATTAATGAGTATACTAATGAAATAACTATTGCTGAACAATATGTCTTTACAACTGATTATGAAGGTGATTTATATCCTTACACAATATCAGGTACTGGAACATATGACAATAGCGGAGCATTTCCTACTATGCATATAGAATATGTATTAGATCAAGATGGTTTTGATCCTTCAGGATGGGCTTTTAATGCCGGTTATCAAGCAACTCCGTATTTTGAAGCTAACTTAACACTTGATCCTTCAGGTAAGAAAGCTACTGTAGTATCTACTACTAAAAAGTTTGACTTAAATCAAAAACCAGTGCGATAATAACGTAGGGTTTTAAATATATTAAAAGCACAAGCATTTCGCTTGTGCTTTTTTTATGATTTCAAGCAGAATATTGTGAATTGCTTTAATTGCCATATTGACAAGCTTATACGTTCGGAATCGTGAAGCTTGAAAAGGGGGTGAAGTTTTTTTATTTGAAGAACCATTTGAATTCCTGGGAAAAACAAATCTTATTATTTATTTAAATATCTGACATTTCCGTTTATCAATAAGAAAATTTTCCGTTAGTCAATAAATAAAATTTCATAAAACGCTAATTATTGCTGAATTTAAGCAATATTTTGCATTTATATATTTTTTTTTTTTATTTTAGCAGGATGAATAATTTTTAATAACTATTTATGAACCTAAAATTTTAATCTATGAAAAAATTGACAATCTTTCTTGCATTCTTGCTGTTTGTTGCTTTTCAGGCTGCGGCACAGATGCAAATCTCAGGTACAGTAACCGGTGCTGAAGACGGGTTATCTATACCAGGGGTATCGGTTGTTGTGAAAAACAACCCAACTATCGGTACAACAACTGATATTGATGGTAAGTATTCAATAACCGTTCCTGGTGATGCAACTACATTAACATTTAGTTTTGTCGGAATGATGAAACAAGATGTTGAAATAAATGGACGTTCTATCATTGATATCCAGTTAGAAAATGAAGTCCTTAAAATGGACGAGGTAGTTGTTGTCGCATACGGTGTTCAGAAGAAAGCTTCTTTTACAGGATCTGCTTCTGTAATGAAAAACGACAAACTTGAGAAAAAACCCGTTACAAGTTTTGAAAAAGCTTTACAGGGTAACATAGCAGGTATTCAAGTAAATGCCGCTTCAGGTCAGCCAGGTGCGAATACTGAAATTCGTATTCGTGGTACAGGTTCCATCAATGCAGGTAACGAACCATTATATATTATTGATGGTATTCCTGTTATATCAGGTGACTTAGCTGAAAGACAATCATCAACAAATGCTTTAAGTTCTTTTGATCCTGATGATTTTGAGTCTATTACTATTCTAAAGGATGCTGCTGCAACTTCATTGTATGGATCCAGGGCTTCAAATGGTGTAATCTTAATTACTACTAAAACAGGAAAAGCAGGTGATACTAAAATTAACTTTTCGTATCAAACTGGTTTCTCTACACGAACAAACGAACTTTTTGATGTGTTGAATGCTGAACAGTATAAAGAATACAGATATGAAGCGCTTACAAACGCTGGAACTGATCCTGCTGTTGCTCAAGCAACTGTTGACGCATATGGTGATGTTGATACGGATTGGATAAATGAAGTTTTTCGTAACGGAAAAACTAACGATTATCAGTTATCAGCTAGAGGTGGAAATGAAAAAACTCAGTTCTTTGTTTCTGCAGGATATTTTGACCAGGAAGGTATTGTAATTGGTTCAGATATGTCACGTTACAGTACACGTTTAAATATTGATAATACGGCTACTGACAAATTAAAGTTTGGTGCTAAAATCGCTGCATCTTACACAGATCAACGAAACCCTTCAGGAAGTGGATATTATGCAGACCCTGTTACCTCTATGTATTTTGTGCCTCCAGTTGAACCAGTTTATAACGAAGATGGTTCTTTTAATCAATCTATTCCTGCAAACTTAGATTATAATCCTGTTGCAATTACTGCTTTAGATTTATATACAAATAGTATTGTTCGTGGTTTAGGTTCAGTTTATGCTCAGTATGAGATTATTGAAGGATTAACATTTAAAACAAATTATGGTATTGATTGGTTTTACTTGGGTGAAGATACTTATTGGAATCCTAATACCCCAAGTGGTGAAGGTTATAATGGTTATTCAGAATATTTCTCAACTGAACAATACATTTCAACCTGGACAAATACCTTACGTTATGCAAAAACATTCGCAGAAAGCCATAACATTAGTTTATTATTAGGTCAGGAAGCACAGTCAAGCGAACGATTTAGAACTCGTACTGCTGCCACTAACTTCCCTAGTGACCAGGTTATAACTTTAGCAAATGCTGCTGAACCTAATACTGCTTATACTAGTATGACTGCAAACAGTTTAGCTTCCTACTTTGCTAATATGAACTATGATTTCCAAGACAGGTATTATCTCTCAGGTAGTTTTAGACGCGACGGTTCTTCTCGATTTGGTGCTGATAACCGTTGGGCTAATTTCTGGTCAGTAGGTTTTGCATGGAGAATAACTGAAGAAAGTTTCATGAACCTTAATGGATTAGATAATTTAAGACTTAAAGGAAGTTTTGGTACTTCTGGTAACTCTGATATTGATGATTTCGCTTCTAGAGGTCTTTATGGTTATGGATGGGATTATAATAGCCAACCTGGTAGTGCTCCAACTCAGTTAGCAAATCCAGATTTAAGATGGGAGAAAAATGAAAACTGGGATATTGGTATTGATGTAGGTGTTTTAAATAATCGTGTTAATTTAACACTTGACTATTATAGTCGTACAACTTCTGATTTATTGCTTGAAGTTCCAATTTCTAAAACTACAGGTTTTGAAAACATTATGCAAAATGTTGGTAGTATGAAAAATAGCGGTTGGGAAGTTGAGTTAAATACAGTAAATTTACAAGGTGAATTAAAATGGTTTACTGATTTCAATATTTCGTTTAACAAAAATGAAATTGTTAAACTTAACAATGGCGAAGATATTATTGATGGTCATTATATGAGACGTGAAGGGGAACCTTTCTATTCATTCTGGAAACAGGAATGGGCTGGAGTGAATCCTGCTGATGGTACTCCAATGTGGTATGATTCTGATGGAAACCTGGTTGATAATATCGCTGATGCTGATTTCCAAATTCTGGGTAGTGCGCATCCTGATTTCATTGGAGGTTTCACAAATACCTTCGAGTATAAAGGATTTGAATTAATGATATTCTTTAACTTCTCTTATGGAAATGACATTTATAATAACTCTAAGAGATATTTATTACACGATGGACAACAAGGTACTGGAAATGCCAGTGTAGAAATATTAGACCGTTGGCAACAACCAGGTGACGTAACTGATGTTCCTCAAATTATTGAAGGAGGAAACAATCGTTCCAATGCGGCTTCAAGTCGTTATATTGAAGATGGATCATATTTAAGATTAAAAACTGTAAATTTAGGTTATACCATTCCATCTAAATATACTGATAAGATCAAACTTGAAAAAGTAAGATTATTTGCACAAGGAGAAAACCTTTTAACCTGGACTGAGTTTTCCGGATTAGATCCTGAACAAGGAGTAAACGGACAGGCATGGTTTACTTACCCAACGGCACGTACTATTACTTTTGGTATAGACATTGGATTTTAACAGTTTGTTAAGAATAATTAAAAATAAACAAATATGAAAAGTATTTATAAAATATTAATGTTAATTGCAGTTGTTTTATCAATTACTGCATGTGGTGATGAGTTTCTGGATCAAACTCCTCAACAATCAGTAGCCAACGAACTGGCTATTAGTACATTGGCGGATGCTAACATCGCTTTAAATGGATGTTATGACGCCTTACAGGAAGAAACTGTTTTGGCTCGTGATTATTATGTTGTATGCGATATAGCATCAGATAATTCAAAACTAAGACCAGAAAATTCTGGACGTTTCCTTAGCCCTTATTACTGGTCTATGAGTCCAACAGATGGTTATGTATCTGACTTCTGGACTGATACATATGATGCAATCAATCGTGTAAACAATATCTTGGTTAAGATTGATGATTTAGAAGGAGACGATGCTGAAAGAGCTCGAATTAAAGGAGAAGCTTCTGGTTTACGTGCTTTAGGTCATCTGATTCTTGTAAATTATTTTGCTCAGGCATATAATGAGAACCCTGCAGGCCCTGGTATTCCAATTTTAACTGAACCAGCTGGTGTTGATTATGAACCTTCAAGAAATACAATAGCTGAAGTTTATACCCAAATCTTAGCTGACTTGGACATTGCCGATAATAACCTAAATTATACTTCAAGTAATTTGTATTTTTCAAAAGGAGCGGCCAAAGTTTTGAAATCAAGAGTTTATCTTTATATGAACGATTGGGCTAATGCAAAAGCAGAAGCTGAAGAATTAATTAATAGCGGAGCATATTCATTAGCTCCTTATGAATTAAATCCAGACGAAAAAACTATTGCTGCTGATTATTATATTAATGCATGGGCATTGGATAATAATGATGAATCAATTTTTAGTATTGGTTTTACAACAGTTGATAACCAATCCGTTGACATGTTAGGCTATATGTATCTTAAATCAGGATATGGCGATGCAATACCAACTACAGACCTTATGGATTTATATTCGGATACAGATATGAGAAATTACTGGTTTTATGTTGATGGCGATTATACTTATACAAATAAGTATCCTGGTCTAAAAAGCGCAAGACCTGGTGTTGATAATATACCTGTTGCCCGACTTTCTGAAGCCTATTTAAATGCGGCAGAAGCTAATTTTGAATTGGGAGACGAAGCTTTGGCTATAACATATTTAGATGCAATTATTTCTCGTGCCGATGCTGCTGCTGCAGCTTCTATTGAATCGGGTTCAGCACTTCGCACAAAGATTCTTACTGAAAGAAGAAAAGAATTGGCTTTTGAAGGACACAGATTCTGGGACTTGAAAAGAAGAGGTATGGATATCGTAAGAGTTGATAGAACTGTTCCAAATGCAGCTGCACTTATTGTTGCTGGATCAGATGACTATGCATTTCCTATTCCTCAAATAGAGATCAATGTAAATACCAATATTCAACAAAATCCAGGTTATTAATTAATAAACTGAAAAAATTATGAAAACATTACATAAAATTTTAGGACTATTTGTAATAAGTAGCTTCCTTATTTTTACTGCCTGTGAGAAAGTTGATAATACATACACAGGTAATGGATTTATTTTCTTCGGTGAAGAAAGTATAACTGTAGCTGAAAGTTCAAGTGATATTATTACTTTAAACGTATTACTTGCGGATGCATCTACGGTTACCGATTTAAATGTTACTATTGATGTTAGTTTAACTGCACAAGGAGTGACACAAGAACTTGTTGAAGGAGTAGATTTCGAAGTTCTTCAACCTGCTGACTTATCCAGTATTACTATACCTGCTGGTTCTAACTCTGCTGAAATTCAAATAGCAGTATTTGATAATATAGTTGAAGATAGTGCTAAGTATATTACTTTAACTTTGGCAAGTGCCGGTGATTATACTATGGGATACCCTGGTTCAGGAATTAAAAAAACAGCAGTTATTACAATTTCTGATGATGACTGTGCGATGATTGCTAATAACTGGATTGGAGTTCCTGCTGGAATTGAAACATATTCGAACTGGCCAACTTTTGCTGCTGCTGCACAATGGGCTGTTGAAGAAGAAATTACTCCTAATAAGGTAAAATATGTTGTTAAGGGCTTAATGAATGGTATTTTCAATGACTGGGAAGAAACTATTACTTATGGTGGTGAGCTTTTTATTACTTTAGATAATACTGATCCTTTAGATCCTCAAGTAATTTTAGAAGCAAAATATCCATCTCCTGAAGGTTTTGATGATTATGGATTCTATGCAAATACTGAGGACACCTGGTCGTATTATATTATTCAGGATCCGGCAAATCCATCAACTTTTTCAACATGTAATAAAACACTAACTATACATTATTTAGTAGACATTTCTACAGATGGTGGTCCTTTGGATCATGAATTTCGTACATGTCTTTACGATGTAGTTTTTGAATAACATTATTAATATTTAAATTATTAAATATGAACAAAAAAAATTATATATTAGCTTTGATAGCGATGTTTATCTTGGCTATCGGACTTTCTTCTTGTGAAGAAGACGAAAAATATACTACCGATTATAATACCGGTACCCCTCCAACTGTAACATTAACTGTTGTGTCTGGTACTTTAACTGATTTCGGTGTGGATGTTACTTTATCGACAAACCAGGATGGTAAAATCTGGTGGGCTGCTGTTCCAACAAGCGAAGGCATTACTGATCCAAAAGGATATGAATTTGTATTAGATCAAATTGACACCTATTCTGGAGGAGATATTGAAATTACTTCTGGAACTGATACTACATTTACTGTTGATTTATTCCAGGGTAATTCATATACAGTTTATGCTGTAGCTACTAACGCCGCAGGACAGTCAGGTGTTGTTGCTTCAGCAGCTGTTACTGTGACTGATGAAACAGCTCCTTATGCTGCTTCTTTTTCTCCAGCATTTCAATCAGCCGGCATAGCTATAGATGTTGAAACGGTTATCACTTTTAGTGAACCTATTGCAGAATATGTAACAGGTAAGGTTATTGAGTTATGGGGGTATCAAACAACATGGTCAGAAATTATTACTGAAGAAAATATTGTTATCAGTGGTAATACAGTAACCTTGAAGCATACTACCAATTATCCTTATAATACTTTCATTATTCATAATTTAGATGCTGGTGCATTCTTAGATTATAGTGGAAATGAAAGTGTTGCTATTTCGGGTTTCTCATTTTATTATAAAACAATGGTTGATCCTGCATCTCATTTGGAAAATGCATTTGAGAATTTCTTAGGTGAAATGGATTGTACAGACTATTTATACAGTGATAGTACAACAGTTGATTGGGGACCTTATGGTGTTACAATTACTGCAGATGAGGATACCGAAGAACCATACGATGTAATTGTTACAGGATTCTGGGGATATGCTGCTGCACACTGTAGAATGATTTTTAATGAAGATGGTACAATTTCTTGTCCAAGTAATTTTATTGGACTTACTTATGGTGGAGAACCAATTGTATATGCTAGAGCATATGATGGAGCAAATCCTTATGCTGCAACTGGACCAGTTGGGCATTGGTATTGGACTGATTCAAGTTTTGATATCTCTGTCGAAATTTACGTTGAAAATTTAGGTTATTTTGGTCGTTTATATCAAACATACGAACAACCTACAGCTAAACTAAGTAGTGAAAAATCGCAGGATTATCCTATGGAAATTATTCCATTCTAGTTATTAAAAACTCGAAAAATAAAATAAAAGGGCTGCTTGATTTAAGTAGCCCTTTTTTTATATACTAGTAATATTTTATAAATTTAATATTATTTATATTTTTGGAATTTTAAAATAATAAACATGCAAAATAATATCCACCCAACATTTGACAAAATCCTAAAACGAGAGGATAAAGAAAAACTGCTAAATCAACACTCCATTGTTATATGGATTACGGGCTTATCGGGTTCTGGCAAAACCACCATTGCTAAAGATTTGGAGTTGGAATTGCACAAAAGAGGCTATTTAACTAAGTTATTGGATGGTGATAATGTTAGAACAGGAATTAATAATAATTTAGGTTTTTCTGAGGAGGATCGAACTGAAAACATAAGAAGAATTGCAGAAGTGTCTAAATTATTTATGAAAGGTGGAGTAATTCTTATTAATTGCTTTATTTCACCAACAAAAGAAATACGCGATCAGGCAAGGAGTATTGTTGGACCAGAAGATTTTTTCGAGATTTATGTAAACACTCCTTTAGAAGTATGCGAACAAAGAGATATAAAAGGATTGTATGCTAAAGCAAGAGCTGGGTTGATAAAAAACTTCACAGGTATAGATTCTCCATATGAAGAACCCGAAAATGCCGATGTTGAGATTAAAACTCTGGATTATAGTATTGAGGAATCCGTTCAGAAAATATTAGATGTTCTTTTACCTAGGATAGAATATAAAAATGATTAATTTTGCAATCTCTATTAGTAAAATATAGATATAATGGACAGTAAATACAGAATAAATCATTTAAGGGAATTAGAAGCCGAATCAATTTTTGTTATCAGAGAAGTGGTTGCTCAATTTGAAAATCCCTGTATGTTGTTTTCCGGGGGAAAGGACTCAATTGTTATGTTTCATCTGGCTCGTAAAGCTTTTTGGCCTGCAAGAGTTCCTTTTCCGTTAATGCATATTGATACAGGTCATAATTTTAAGGAAACCCTGGATTATAGAGATATGTTGATGAAGGAGACTGAAACAAAACTAATTGTTCGTTATGTTCAGGATTCAATTGATCAGGGAAAAGTAGTTGACGAAACAGGTGTAAATGCAAGTAGAAATATACTTCAAACAACAACCTTGCTGGATGGAATAGAAGAAATGAAGTTCGATTGTGCTATGGGAGGTGGACGAAGAGACGAGGAGAAAGCAAGAGCCAAAGAACGTTTTTTTTCACATCGTGATGAGTTTGGACAATGGGACCCTAAAAATCAACGCCCAGAGCTTTGGAATATTTTTAATGGAAGAAAACATATGGGCGAACATTTCAGAGTTTTTCCAATTAGTAATTGGACGGAAATGGACGTTTGGCAATATATCATGTTAGAAAATATCCCTATTCCAAGTTTATATTTTTCACATGAACGTGAAGTTGTAAATCGTGATGGAACCATATTGGCTGCTGGTGAATTTGTTACACTTAAAGAAGGTGAAATCCCTCAAAAAAGAATTGTGCGTTTCAGAACAATTGGAGACATGACATGTACAGGGGCTGTTGAGTCTAAAGCAAATACATTGGAAGAAATTATTGATGAAGTTGCTGCAACACGGGTTACTGAACGAGGTGGAAGATATGATGATAAGCGTTCAGAAGCAGCTATGGAAGATCGTAAAAAAGAGGGTTATTTCTAATTTAGTTGAATTTTTAAAAAAATAAATTATGTCAGAAGAATATAATAAGGGCTATTTAGACATGGAGCTTTTGCGGTTTACTACTGCAGGGAGCGTTGATGACGGAAAGAGTACACTTATTGGTCGATTATTATATGATAGTAAAGCTATCTTCGAAGATCAAATGGAGTCTATTGAAAGAGCTAGTCTAAAAACAGGAGATGGTGAAGTTAATCTGGCTTTATTAACCGATGGATTGCGAGCAGAAAGGGAACAAGGAATAACCATTGATGTAGCTTATCGTTATTTTGCAACTCCAAAACGAAAATTCATTATTGCTGATACTCCTGGTCATGTTCAGTATACACGAAATATGGTTACAGGTGCTTCAACAGCAAATGTTGCTCTTGTGTTAATTGACGCTAGAAATGGTGTTATTGAACAAACTTTAAGGCATGCATTTATAGCTTCTTTACTTCAGATTCCACATATTATTGTTTGTATAAACAAAATGGATTTGGTTGAATTTAAGGAAGAAACTTTTGAGGGAATAAAATCAGATTTTGATAGAATTGCCACAAAGTTAGATGTTCATGATATTCGATTTGTTCCAATAAGTGCCAAATTGGGCGACAATGTTGTTGACAGATCTAAAAATATGAATTGGTATGATGGCCCAACCTTATTGTATTTACTGGAGAATATCCATATCGCAAGTGATATAAACCATAACGACACACGTTTCCCGGTACAATATGTAATTCGTCCAATGAAAGATGAGTTCCACGATTACCGGGGATATGCTGGCAGGATTGAAGGTGGAGTATTTAAGGTTGGAGATAAGGTTAAAGTTTTGCCATCAGGCTTAACAACAAAAATAAAATCAATTGATGTATTTGAAGGAAATCTTGAAGAAGCTTTTGCACCGCAATCGGTTGCCCTTTCTTTAGAAGATGATATAGATATTAGTCGAGGGAACCTAATTATAAAAGATAATGGTTTGCCAAGATCTGGTCAGGATATTGACATGATGATCTGCTGGTTTCATGAAAAACCAATGGTACTGGGTGGTAAGTATATCTTAAAACATACAACCAATGACATGAGGTGTGTTGTTCGTGATGTAAAGTATAAAATCGATGTAAATACGCTTGAGCATAATAACGAAGAAAAAAGAATTGGCATAAATGATATTGCAAAAATTACAATCAAAACAACAAAGCCACTTTTTTATGATACTTATAATACAAATCGAAAAACCGGAAGTGTTATTTTAATTGACGAAGCTACAAATAATACAGTTGCTGCCGGAATGATAGTTTAAAAAAGGATTGATATACAGTAAAAGCTCCGTTATGAGCTTTTTTTGTATATAATAAATCTGTTTTATCAAATTGCATAAGCTTTTCTGCCATAGGTAGAATTGTCCATTTTACTGTAGTACAACAGATATTCCTGTCTGTTGAGCTTAATAAACTAGAATTGGTTTTACTGGAGTCTAACAGACAGACCTGTCTGTTGAGTTTTCAAACAAAATGAATGTTTTTATGACTGGATTTTAGGAAATAAATTTTTTACAACATACTTCATAACGAGCTTTTTTTGTTCAAAAGAAACTTGCTCATTATTTCGAGATGATCAAACGCAATTTCAGGCAGATTTTCAATAGGAAACCATCTAAGATTTTTAGCATCATCACCAGCCTTAATTTCTTGTTTTTCATTTTCTAATAATCCGTGATAAACAATTGAAATTGTTCTTCCTCTTGGATCCCGTCCAATCTTCCCAAATGTATAAAATTGATATAATTTTATTTCTGAAATGGAAGTTTCTTCTTTAAGTTCACGATATGCGGCTTCATCAATTTCCTCATCAATATCAACAAAACCTCCTGGTAATGCCCATTGGTTTTTAAAAGGTTCGTTTTTTCGTTCAATTAATAAAACATGAAATGAATTATTAACTTTTTTAAGAATAATTATATCGACTGTTAATGCCGGACGGGGATATGCATAAGTATATATCATATCTAAATAGCATTATCTATCTTCATTTGATTTTTTTTCTTTTTCCTTTTGTTGCAATCTGTTATTAATAACGTAGATCACAATTACAACAGATACAATAAAAACCAGAATATAAAATCTGCCCATAGTTCTAAATATTAAATAATTCTTTTAATAACGCGTAATTTATGTGTATATTTTTTTAGTTCGATATTATTAATTCCTTGTTGATCTATCGTATCAATCCGAACCTTCCCGGAAGAATGAATAATCTCATGCGCATTGAATAGTATACCAACATGAACAATATTTCCTTCATCATCATCAAAAAAAGCTAAATCGCCCGGTTTTGCTTCAGAAATAAAGCTTACAGTATTCCCTTGCTTTACTTGTTGACTTGCATCACGGGGGAGTTTCATTCCCAATGTTTTATAAACCACTTGAACTAAACCAGAGCAGTCAATTCCAAATGGATTCTTTCCTCCCCATAAGTAAGGACAATTTACATATTGCATTAATAAAGATTTTATATCATTAGAATAATCCATGTAACTTTCAGTTAGTTGATAATTATTTTTGTTTATCATAAATGTTCCGGAAGCTTTATTGTAATTAGGAAATGTAGAACCCGCCGGAACAATAATCTGTTCACCTCTGAATAAAACAATCGTTGAGAGATTTTGTGCTGAAATTTCGGAATTAGAATTTATCTGAATAAATACATCCTCGGTAATGAAACTAATCGTTTTATTGTCAATCCATCCTTCATAATTGTCAAATGTAATTTTCACATAACACCATTTTTCTACTTCTTCTAAAATTTGAAATGTTTCACCAAATAATAACTGTGTTGTCATTTCGCTTTTTTCGCTCGGTTCTTTTCTCACTGGAATAATACTTAATTCGCTAATACCGTATTTAATCATATTAATTTTTTTTACGTTATGCTAAAATTACAAATTACTTCATTAAGTTTTGAATGATTGGGTAGTTTATTGAGGTTAAAACAAAAATTAGATTCACTTGTTGTTTTCTTAATCCTGTTTATTCTATCAATCCACAAATAATAATATGGATGAAAATTTATACATTTGTATAAAGACCAATATTGCAAAACATGAAACGACTAATTGATTACATTAAGAGGAATTATAAATATATTTTCAGAGCATTCTTATTCGTAATAACTACTTCGCTAATAGTTTATATTTTTCCTCGCGAGGGAAAATTTAGATACGAGTTTCAAAAAGGCAGACCCTGGTTGCACGAGAATCTTTTTGCTCCGTTTGATTTCCCTATATATAAAAGCGAAAAACAATTACAAGACGAAAGAGATAGTACGCTCAAGCATTTTGATCCTTATTTTAAGTACGACAGCACGGTTCTGGTTAATGAAACAAACAAGTTCCTTAAATATTATGCAGCAAAACAAGAGGAGTTTATCATTAAAGAAACGGATAAAAATAGTGGGTTTAGTACTTATAAAAAACAGAATTTCATAAATAATTCGGATAATTTTAAACAGAAAGCAATACAAGTACTTGAAGAAATTTATATAAAAGGAATTATTGAATTAAATGAGGTCACAGAGAAAATAGCAAACGATGAAAGTATTATTATTTTACAAGGGAAAATAGCACAAAATTATGTCTTAAGTGCTATGTATACTCAGAAAAGTGCTTATGAGAATGTAACAAGCGCAGTAGAAATATTTGTTGAAAAAAATAAGTCAAGACTGAAATATCCTGAGTTTTATAAAAACATTAATTTGTATGAGTACATAGTTCCTAATGTGTTATATGATAAAACAACATCAGAAGCTGTTAAAAATGAGCTTTTAAAGAATGTTTCATTAACAAAGGGGATGGTTCAGGCAGGTGAGAAGATTATTTCTCAGGGTGAGATTATTGATACAAGATTGCATCGCATTTTAGAGTCACTTAAGTATGAGTCTGAAACCAGGCTTGGTGATGGTTATTTTTCTGAAATAATTTTATTAGGCCAAATAATTTTTGTTGTTGCTTGTATTGGTGTATTGTTCTTATTCTTACTTAATTTCAGAAGTGAAATATTGAAACATAGTTTAAAAACTACATTTATCTTAATGTTGGTACTTATTGTTGTTTTTATTTCACGTTTCACAGTTAACTATTTATATATTATTCCAGTTGCTTTAGTTCCTATTATCATAAAAACATTTTATGATGCACGTTTAGCATTGTTTATACATATTGTTACGGTTCTGTTAGTCGGGTTTTTAGCTCCAAATGGATTCGAATTTGTTTTCTTAAGCTTTATTGCAGGTATTGTGGCTATTTTTAGTTTAACTAACTTATACCGTCGTGGAAAATTATTCTTATCGGCAGGTTTAGTTTTTGTCAGTTATAGCTTTGTTTATTTTGGATTAGCCATAACTCAGGAGGGAAGCTTTTCAGGAATTGATTTTCAGAATTTTAAGTTCTTTGCTTTAAATGGAGGATTAGTCCTTTTGGCATATCCATTGATTTATATCTTTGAAAAGACCTTTGGCTTTTTATCAGATCTTACATTAATGGAGTTATCGGATACAAATCAGAAATTACTTAGAACATTGGCAGAAAAGGCTCCTGGAACTTTTCAACATTCAATGCAGGTTGCTAACCTTGCGGAAGAAGCGATACATAAAATTGGAGGGAATCCATTATTAGTAAGAACCGGAGCTTTATACCATGATATTGGTAAAATGAATAATCCTGCTTATTTTATCGAAAATCAAAGAATGGGATTTAACCCACATGATATGCATGAGTTTGACGAAAGTGCTAATATTATTATTAGCCATGTTAGAGATGGAGTGGAGCTTGCAAAGAAGAATAAACTTCCAGAACCCCTTATTGATTTTATTCGCACTCATCATGGAACATCAAAGGTTCAATATTTTTACCGATCTTATATTAAGAAATTTCCGGATAAAGATGTTGATATAAATAAATTTACGTATCCCGGTCCTAAACCATATTCAAAAGAAATGGCTGTTTTAATGATGGCTGATTCAGTTGAAGCGGCATCTCGAAGTTTATCAGAAATTAATGAAGAAAAGATTAGTAATTTGGTTGAAATGATTATTTCAGATCAAATCAATGATGGACAGTTTGACTATGTTGATATTAACTTTAAGAATATTACTGAGGTTAAAGCTATATTTAAGGACAAATTAATGAATATCTACCATGCAAGGATAAAATACCCGGAGAAAAAACAGGAATGAAAATAAAAAGGGGGTGTCCTCTATGTTGAAAACCAAGCTCCGAGTTAAATATTTTTGATCTAATTATATCATAATGTTAATGATATTTTGTTGGAATTGTGGGTAACTCAGTATGAGTTATCCATGATTTCAACAAAACCTATAAAACCAATCTTCTATTAACGGTCTACTCAGGCAGCCGCAAGTTCTTTGTTATATTTTACAGGGCAAGGCGTATACTAAGAATAGCGATACGTTCGCGTAACGAAGTTCGCAGACACCCCCTAACGCTTACCTTGCTTTTTTAGGTTTTTAATGGTTATGCTAATCCAACCTGGTATTCTATTTGTTCATTTAATACTGTTTTTATTCTGTTAAGTAACTTCTTAGCAACCTTTATTATAGCTTTATTAGGTTCTTTATTTACAATTTGTTTCTTGTAGTATGAGAGTAAACCGGGATCTTTCCTTACAGCTACCCATGCACATTCAATAATAATGTATTTTAGAAACTTGTTTCCTCTTTTTGTATTTCTTCCAGTGTTTTCTTTTTCACCACTACTATGAGTATTAGGAATTAGGGCAAAATAGCTGCATAATTGATCAAGAGTTTTAAATCTTCTGATATCACCGATTTCTGAAAGAAAGATCATTGCTGTTGTAATACCAATTGAAGGGACTGTTAATAGTAGCCTAACATTTGTTGCAAATAAAGCTTCTTTTGATAATTTCACTATTGAATTTTTTAACTCTTTCTCTTGATGAATTAGAAACTCTAGTTCTTTGATGAATGTAAATAAAGCTAATTGTCCTGCTGAAGTTTTGAGTTTAACTGATTTTAATTCGTTCATAAATTTTTTACTCCAGTTTCGTTTACCATATGAGTTTAGTTTTATCCCATGGTACATTAAAAAGAATTTTATTCGATTCTTGACACGTACAATATCAGATACAATACGCTCTCTTGTTCGAACCAAAGATTTTGCTTCCTGCAATTCTAATGAAGGAACATAAATTCCTTCTATTTCATTGTTTTTCAAAGAACGAGATAACTTCCTACTATCAATCTTATCACTTTTTTGTTTCTTTTCTTTATCCATGGTTGGTATATCTGCTGGATGCGCAATTATACAATCAATACCATGCTTTTTAAATTCCCGTTGCATCCAGAAGCCAGAAAAACCAGCTTCATAAACACATTTAAATTTGGCCCCAGGGAAATTTCTTTTAAGATAATTTATCAATATGCCTGGTTCTGGATCTTGACTAAAAGTTGTCAACTCAAATTCTACTGAGTAAATTGTTACTTTCCAACTTTTTAAATGACAATCTATTCCTACATAGATGTTTTGTCCATTAAAATTTAATACCTTTAATTTTTTCATAGTGCTTCGAGTCTTTTGTTCAATTGAAAGTTATAAACTTTCCTCGAAGCACTTTTCAAACATACGAACTAAAAAGATTAAAAAATGAAAATTAGCCACCAAAACTCAAAGGCTCAAAGAATCACAAAAATCAAATAATCAGCACGTTATAATTTCGTGAACCTTTGTGATTTAGTGCCCCTGACTGCCGTCAGGCAGGTTTGTGGCGAATATTTATCTTTTTTGGACACCCTCTTTTTTGAAAAATATTTAACTTTAAAACCGCATGTCAACGATTTCAACCTTAGGATATTGGGATTCATTAAAAGTAAAATAAGAATCTTCGAAATTTGCGTTTGTTTTATAGTTGTCAATGGAAATCGTGTAGTTCGATCCATCTTTACCAAATATCGTAGCAGAAGCTAAAAAATAGTCCGTTATATTTATTTGTAATCTAATTCTGGTATATTCTTCTTCCAGATTAATTGGATACAAGTCCACTAAAGAGTAATCTTTCCCGTCTTGATTCAGGTTTTCAATTAATTGATATTTATAATCATTTTCATAAATGGTAAATAATCTTTTAGGATTATTAAAAATATCTTCATCATCAGGAGCTGGCTCGGTTATATTTACCTCATTAACATCTGGCAAATAACTCCATAATGTCTTCCCGTCATAAAATGATTCGGTACCCATAAATTTCAGCCTGTATTTATCTCCTTTAATTATAATGCTACCTTCCGATGTATTCTGGATATCCTCTTTCATATTTTTGAAAGTAACTTTAAAGTCTGTTTCTATAACTTTATGTGATTTGGTTTTTTCTGATAAAGCATCAAGAATTTTTTTAGCATCAGGATTTTGCTGAGCATAAATTGCCTGATAACTTAATAGGATTATGGTTAAGTAAAGATTTTTTTTCATCATTATGTTTTATATGTTTTCCAGAAAGTCTCTCAAATACTGTTCCAAAGAGTATTCATCCTGAAACAGCACCTGCCGTGCTTTACTGCCTTCAAACGGACCTACAATGTTTGCAGCTTCTAATTGGTCAATAATTCTTCCCGCGCGATTATAACCAATTGAAAATTTTCGCTGGATTAAAGATGTTGATCCTTGCTGGTGTCTGACAATTAATCGTGCAGCATCTTCAAACATTGGATCTCTTTTTGAGAAATCAACATCACCAATTTCATCACTACCCTCTGGTGAATACTCGGGTAGCATAAAAGCTGTTGGATAGGACTGTTGATTCGCAATAAAATCTGATATTTTATCCAGCTCAGGAGTATCAATAAATGCACATTGAAGTCTCACTAAATCTCCTCCTGTTGAAACTAACATATCTCCGCGACCAATAAGCTGATTAGCTCCAGGGCTATCTAATATAGTTCTTGAGTCAATCATTGAAGAAACTCTAAATGCTATTCGAGCCGGGAAGTTAGCTTTAATTGTACCGGTAATAATATTTGTTGAAGGACGCTGAGTTGCAATTATTAAGTGAATCCCAATAGCCCTGGCTAATTGTGCAAGACGAGTAATTGGACTTTCAATTTCCTTACCTGCAGTCATTATTAAATCTGCAAATTCATCTACAATAACAACAATGTAAGGCAAGTATTTATGTCCTTTTTCAGGGCTTAGTTTCCGAGCTATAAATTTTGCATTGTATTCTTTTATATTTCTTACATGTGCCAGTTTTAATAAATCATACCTGTGATCCATCTCAATACACAACGAATTTAAGGTATTAACAACTTTTTGTGTATCTGTAATTATAGATTCTTCAGAGTCAGGAAGCATGGCGAGAAAATGCTTCTCAATTTTTGTATATAATGTTAATTCAACCTTTTTGGGGTCAATCATTACAAATTTTAACTGAGCAGGATGTTTTTTATACAGGAGTGAGGCTATAATTGCATTTAGTCCAACTGATTTACCTTGTCCGGTTGCTCNNGGGTAATTTATAAGAAGATAACTCTAAGGTCGGGTCATAATCTTCGAGCTGGTAATTTTTAAAGTTCCCATTTAGCTTTTCTTCCTTATGTTTTTCTTCAATGGTAAGCTCTATATCTTCATCTTCGTCTTCTTTTTCAACTATATTGTTTTGATTAATCTGAGTGGGTATTTCCTCTACCTCAGGCTTATTAATTTTTTTAGTGATAAAAAGTAAATCATCGTCAATACTTTCTTCTTCGGACAGATATTCATTTTTATCTGTAAAGTTTTCTTCTTCAGGAGTAACATCTTCTGGCTGAGAATGATCATCGAATTCTGTATAATTTCTTTTAAACAGGCTGGCTGATAATTTAATAATCCATTCAAGTGATTTATTAAAAGAAAGGATTACAAATGAGATGATAATAATTAAAAGCAAAAAAACTGTACCTGCTTTACCTAAAAAGGAATTTAACCATTGAGCAATAATATAACCATGAGCACCACCTAATCCGCTTCCCAGGTAGCCATTTGTGTTTCCAAATAAATATCCTAATAAAACTGATAATATGATTGTTCCAATAATTGCAATTTTAAATGCTTTACGAATAGGGTATATTTTGATTTTGAAAAAACGAAAACCTATTACGATTAAAAGAAACGGGAAGGTAAAAGAAGCTATTCCAAACCATTTATTAATAAAAAGATTAGCGAAGTGAGCACCCGCTTTTCCTGACCAGTTTTCCACAGAAATTTCTGTTTGCGAAATAACTTTCGAAAATTGAAAACTTTGATCAACTTTCCAGGTAAAAAAATACGAAATAAATGCTAAGGTTAAAAAAGCAGACAAAAATATGGTGGTAACACCAATTATTATTTTTATCCGTTCATCAGAGAATATTTTATTACTCTTTTTTTTAGCTTTTGTATTAGTGTTATTTTTTTTGGCCATTGATTATTAATAGTAATTATTACTTGCTTTAAAGTATGAAAATTACTACAAAGTAATATAAATAAACGCAAAAAATAACAGAATATTTAATTTATATATGAAATGATCAATAAACGATTATTGCTTAAGTAATTCAATGATTTCAATCATTGTCTTTTTATTGATTGATTCATATCCTTTTGGTATTTCAAAATCTTCTGAAGAAATTTCAGCTTCCTGAATTTTTCTTGCTGTAAGTTTCATAGGCATATCGTAAAGCTTTAGCTTGAATTCTAGCAATACTCCATCTATTGATTTGAAAGGGGTTTGAGCATTTACATTATTAATAATAATATCATCGGTATAATAAATATAAAATGGTTCTACATTCGAATCGGGAATAGTAATTCTTGCTTTCTTGCTTTTAAAACCACAAACTTCCAGGCTTGTATCTTGAACTTCAATTTTCATCCCCGGAAGTTCTTCGAAAAACATTGATTTGTCATTTAGTTTTTCAACATACTTATATTTTTTATTTAATACTTTAACCAGAGTAATATTCCTTTTTTCTCTGAAGTTTTGAATATGAGTAAAGCTCACAATTCCTGAAAATCCTTCAATTTTATTGATGGTATTATTGTTCTTAAATTTAATTGTCATTTTCTTGGGTAATAGTCCCTTCATAAAACTATCCATTGAATCATCCAGATATTCAATATCATATTCAATATATCCTTCTCGAATTCGATCCTTATGTTGGACTTTTTTGCATGAATTAAACAACGTGAAAATCAATGCGATAATAACAAATGTCTTAAATCTCATATTCAGTTATTAAGGGTTTTACCCAAATTGAGTGTAAAATAATTAACTAAAATAGCGAAAGAAAAGAAAATATCAAAGGCTTATATTTAAGTATATTTCAATTATTTGATGAAAGTAAAAAAAATGTCTTTTAACATTTAGTTGAAAGCCCATTAAAGTGATTAGATTTTATATTTTTGAATCGTTTTTTTTATAGATTTGTAGCTCAAATTAGTAATTATATATAAATTAATGAAAATGAATAAATTAGCTGTTGTTGCATTAGGTGGAAATGCTCTTTTGCGCGGTGATCAGATAGGGACAATTGATGAACAAGAACAAAATACCTTTGATACACTAGAGAATTTAGTGTATTTAATTAAAGAAGGTTATGATATTGTTATTGGTCATGGAAATGGACCACAAGTTGGAAATATCTTAATGAGAAATGATGCTGGTGAGCAATTGTATAACATTCCTCAAATGCCCCTTGATATTTGTGTTGCTGATTCTCAAGGTGGAATTGGCTATATGATTGAACGAATGCTTAAGAATGTTTTGAAAAAACATAATATTGAAAAGGAAATTGTAACTCTTGTAACTTGTGTTGTTGTCGATAAAGATGACCCTGCATTTAAAGATCCACAAAAACGTGTTGGTAAAATTTACACCAAAGAAGAAGCTGATAAACTTGTTGCTGATAAAGGATGGATTTTCAAAGAAGAGGTTAAAGCTCATGGAGGTTGGAGAAGAGTTGTTCCTTCTCCAAGGCCAATTAGCATAATGAATGAAAGAGTTATTGAATCATTAGCACGACAGGGAAATATTGTAATTGCTGTTGGTGGAGGGGGAGTACCTGTGTACATTGACGAAAAAAATGATGTGCGACCAGCTGAAGCTGTCATTGATAAAGATTTAGCTTCGGCTCTGCTTGGAGCCAGAATTAAAGCTGATGAGTTTTATATTTTAACTGATGTTCCATATGTGTATATTAACTACAAAAAGGAAAATGAACAAAAATTAGAATTTTTAAACAAAGCTGATATTGAGAAATATATGGCCGAAGGCCAGTTTGCCCAGGGAAGTATGGCTCCAAAAATTAAAGCTTGTGTTGAATTTGTTGAAAAAGGTGGCAAGAAAAGTGTTATCACTGAAGCTACTAAGCTTGAAGATCGTTCTTATGGAACAAAAATTACCTTAGAATACGAAGACTAAATTAATAAACGAATCGAAGGAATTGACATCTATTTTTATTTCATCAAGAAAAACAGTATAGGAAACCGAGAACATTAAAATAAATAATCAATAGTCATTTTAAAATAAAAATTAAAAATTATGGCATTCAATTTAAGAAATAGAAATTTTTTAAAACTTTTGGATTTTACTCCACAAGAAATAAAATTCTTATTAGATCTTTCTGCAGATCTAAAAAAAGCAAAATATAATGGAACCGAACAACCAAGGCTAACAGGTAAAAATATAGCTCTTATTTTCGAAAAAGCTTCTACTCGTACACGTTGTGCTTTTGAGGTAGCTGCATACGATCAAGGAGCACATGTTACTTATCTGGGTCCTTCAGGATCACAAATTGGGAAGAAAGAGTCAATGGCTGATACTGCTCGTGTTCTTGGAAGAATGTACGATGGTATTGAATACCGTGGTTTTGGACAAGATATCGTTGAAGAATTAGGCAAATATGCAGGAGTTCCTGTTTGGAATGGTTTAACCAACGAATTCCATCCTACTCAAATATTAGCAGATTTTTTAACTATGATGGAACATTCTGATAAACCTTTACATCAGGTTACTTTTGCTTATGTTGGCGATGCCAGAAACAACATGGGTAACTCATTAATGATAGGTGCTGCCAAAATGGGAATGAAATTCCGTTCAATTGCACCAAAAAGTGTTCAGCCAACAGCTGAATTAGTTGCTAAAGCAAAGGAAATAGCTAAAGAGACCGGAGCCGAAATTATTGTTACCGACAATGTTGCTGAAGGTGTTAAAAGCTGCGATTTTATTTATACTGATGTTTGGGTTTCTATGGGCGAACCTGACGAAGTTTGGAAAGAAAGAATAGAATTACTTAGACCTTATCAGGTAAACAAAAAAATGATGGACTTAACAGGTAATCCAAAATGTAAGTTCATGCATTGTTTACCAGCATTCCATAACAGAGAAACTGCTGTTGGAGAAGAAATTTTCCAAAAGGTTGGTTTAGATGGCATGGAAGTTACGGAAGAGGTTTTTGAATCTCCGGTATCCATTGTATTCGACGAAGCAGAAAACAGAATGCACACCATAAAAGCGATAATGGTAGCTACATTAGGAGCTTAATTAATTTACATATTTAAAAAGGTGCCTTTCAATAATTTTGAATTGGCACCTTTTCTCTTGGGGATATTTTAAATTAATGTTTAAAAATTCCAAGTGGATCAACAAATCGATTAATAATTGAGTTTGATTCTGATTTAGCAGCCTGAGAAGTTATAGTCATCACAGGAATATTCGAATTGTTAATTAGTCTATGTGCAAAAGCACCAATATAATTATCGAAGCTGTAACTTTCCTTATGGGTCATTAAAACGATTAAATCAGAATCTGTTTTTTCTGAATATTCAAGAATATCCTGATAGGCATATGATTTTCGTTTTCTGATAAGTTGAATCGTATAATTAACTTTGTTTTCTTTTAATGTCCTTTCAAGTTTGCGTACTTTCTTTCTGATACGCAGATTTTGTGTTGGTCTTCCTCCAAAGAGAACAGAAATAAAATGTAAATTAGCGTTCGCATATTCATTAAACGCTAAGGCTGATAAAATCTGCCGGTCAGTATCTTCAGACAAATCAATTGGGACTACAATATTTGAAATTTTAGAATCGATTTTATTTTTTATGGTTATAACCGGGCACTTTGATTCTGTAATAACATGTGTTACAACCGATCCTAAAATTTTATTTTCTTTATCTTCTTTATGTTTGTCGCAAAGGACAATAAGACCACAGCTTACAGATTCTGAATATTTCATGATTTGCTCGTGAATTCTTCCGAAAAGCACACTTAATTCAAATTCAATATCTGGATAGAGAGCAGCAGTTTTTTTTAAATTTTCGAGTGATAATTCTGTTAATTTTTCTTTTGTTTCTTTAGTTAAAATAAGATTATTCCACCAATCAGTAATTTCTATTATATTGATTAAATGAATTTTACTTTTAAAAAGTTTGGATAAAAAGATAGCTTCTTCAAGGGAGTTATCAGAATCACGTGAAAAATTTATGGGTACAATTATATCTTTCATAGTTAGTTTTTTAAAGTTACCTAATTTTAAAGCAATCCTTTAACAAAATGCCAGGTAATATATATTGAAGCTGCTAATTTCAAACCAACTCCGGTTAGAAACCCGATAAATGCTCCCATACCTGCTTTAAATGCATCTTTATTATTTGCCCCCTTTAAAGATTCGCCAACTATTGCTCCAACTAATGGTCCAATTATTAATCCAAATGGGCCAAAAAAAATCATTCCAATCACCATTCCTATTGTAGCTCCCCACATTCCGGCTTTTGTCCCTCCAAACTTTTTTGTACCCCAAACAGGCACAATATAATCCAGAACTGTAACCAAAATTGCTATAAATGCCAGGATTAGCAAAAAATTAGTTGAATATTCGGCAAACTCTGTAAAATGTAAAACAAGTATTCCCAAAAAACTTAAAGGAGGACCTGGTATAATTGGTAAAATGCAACCTAAAAGACCACCAATAATTAAAATAATTGCTATGGCGAGTAAAAAGTAGTCCATCGTTTCTACGTTTAATAATATTAAGAGGTTAAAAATATGAATTTATTCAAATTTATAAAAACTGAATGTAATTTATATGTTTAAATTACTTTAACGCCTTAATTTTACTTTTAACATCACAAGATGAGCATCCACATGAACCTTCCGGTTTGCTTTTAAAGATTAAAAGAATCTGATAAACTGTATATCCGGATGCATACAGAACTATAACGAAAACGATTATTTCTTGAATATTCATATCTTAAATGATTAAGGATCCAATTTGATGTATTAGTAAAGACACAAACCAGGCTAAAAATGTTGTGTAAAGCATGGTGAAAACTGCCCATTTCCAATGCCCGGATTCTTTGCTGATTGCTGCAATAGAAGCTACGCAGGGGAAGTAGAGTAAGATGAAAATCAGGAATCCATATGCCACAAGAGGGGTAAACCGCTGATTACCATTTTCATCTTTTTCATTTTGTAATCTGTTTATCAGGTTATTATTTCCTTCATCTTCGGCTTGATACAAAACACCCATTGTACTCACAACAATTTCTTTTGCAGCAACTCCTGATAAAAGACTAACACTCATTTTCCAATCAAATCCAAGTGGGCGCATAATAGGCTCAATGCTTTTTCCTATTCTTCCAATGTATGATTTGGCTTGTTTTTCTGCATTCTTGGCAATTAGTAAGTCTTCAGTGATTTTATCCTTGTCAGGTGAATTTTCTATTTTCGCCTGAGCAATTGCCTGATCAAAATCAATACTGTAACTCACTTCCTTTGGATAATAACCTAATGCCCAAATAATGATAGAAGCAACTAGAATTACACCTCCCATTTTATTAATATATTGCACACCTTTAAACCACATATGACGTGTTAGATTTCGCAAGGTGGGAATCCTGTATGGTGGCAGTTCCATTACAAAAGGAGTTTCATTTGATCTGAAAATTGTTTTCTTAAAAAGTATTGCCATAAGCGCTGCAACAGCAACTCCAATGATATAGATAGAAAATAGCACAAGACCTGGACGCTCCGTAAAAAAGGCTGAGATAATTAATACATAAACAGGTAGTCGGGCACTACAAGACATAAATGGATTTATGAGCATAGTGAGAATTCTGTTTTGCCGATTTTCAATTGTACGCGTAGCCATTATAGCAGGAACATTGCATCCAAATCCCATAATTAAAGGAATAAATGATCGGCCGTGTAAGCCTATTTTATGCATTATACGATCCATTATGAAAGCTGCTCTGGCCATATAACCGGTATCTTCCATTAATGATATAAAAAAGAAAAGAATAAGAATATTTGGCAGAAAAATGATCACCCCGCCAACTCCTCCAATTACACCGTTTATCAAAAGATCTTTCAAAGGTCCATTAGACATTATATTGCCAACCAATTGTCCTAAAAGAGTTACCAGATAATCAATCCATTCCATGGGGTACTGACCTAAAGTGAATGTGGATTGAAACATTAACCATAAAAAGAATATGAAAAAGGGAAAGCCAAAGTATTTGTGAGTTAAAAAGTTATCTATTTTTTCTGTTTTTTTTCTACGTGTGTTAATGTTCCCTTTGTAGGTTTCTTTTAATGCACCTGCAATGAATCCATATTTTGCATCAGTAATTATGGTTTCACTATCTTCACTTATTAATGATTCTAATGATTTTATCTCTTTTTCTGCAGTATTTTTAATCGTTTTATAGTTACCCCATTTAGACAAAGTGAAATTTGCGGATGCATCTTTTTCTAATAGTTTAATTGCATAAAATCTCGAGGAAACAATATCAGTGAGTTTTTTATTTTCCCAAATTACGTCTTGAATTTTACGAATAGATTTTTCAACATCCTTCCCATAATTAATATGAATGTGACGTACTGAAGGATCTTTGTCTTCGTATACTTGAATTACTTTATCAAAAAGATCTTTTATTCCAAAACCTTTTGAACCAATTGTGGGAATAATTGGGATACCAATCATTTTCCCTAAGGAATCAAAGTCAAATTCATCGCCTTTTTTTCTTAACTCATCATACATGTTTAAAGCTATAACCACTTTTATATCCATGTCGATGAGCTGAGTAGTTAAATAAAGATTCCTTTCCAAATTTGAAGCATCAACAACATTAACTATAATATCAGGAATTTCACCAAATATATATTTACGCACATATAATTCTTCGGGGGAATATGCAGAAAGAGAGTATGTACCTGGTAAATCTGTAATATTTAAAATGTAATCGCGAACTTTGCATTCTGCAGTTTTAGAATCGACAGTAACTCCACTATAATTTCCAACATGTTCCTTTGAGCGTGAAGCAAAATTAAAGAGAGAGGTTTTTCCTGAATTTGGATTTCCAACCAATGCCACCTGAATTTCTTTTCCTTTTTTTCGTGCCGAAGTTTTTAGTGCAGCTTCTGAGATAACCCCATTGTATTTATTTATTTCGAGTTTTCTTGCTTCCTCTTTTGTGATAACTTCAATTAATGAAGCTTCGCTTCGTCTGAGCGAAACTTCATATCCCATAATACTGTACTCAACAGGATCTTTAAGAGGTGCGTTTTTTACAACGATAACTTTTTTGCCTTTTACAAAGCCCATTTCGGTAATGCGTTTTCGAAAAGCACCACGGCCTCTTACTTTGGTTATATATCCTACTTCGTTATCCTGTAATAGTGATAATTTCATTTTTAATTTCTTCCTTTGCCCGGATTATTAAATTTTGTTCAAAAGTAGGTTTCTAAGAGCTATCATACAATACCATAATATTGGTATTTTAACATATAAATTAAGGTTTTGTTAAAAATGATATAAGTATTAAGTTTGACCTTTATAATTCAAACAATATGGATGAAAATAATATTTACAATCAGCTAAAAGAATTGCTGGATAAAGCCGGGGGAAAGTTCAATATTCTTGAAGAGCAAATAGATGTTGAGCTTCAATTAGAATTCTTTGAGTTAGTAAATAAATTATTAAAGAAAAAAAGAAGTTCGACAACAATTAATACTGAATCAATAAAATTATTTGAATCTGAAATTTCTGACGAAGAGAAAAAAAGGATTTTAGCAGAATTGTCAATTAAAGAGGATGTTGAGTCGTATAGAATCATTGAAAAATTTATTAGCCTGGATAATAAGGATTTAAAAAAGTGGGCTGTGTTGGCATTGCAACATAGTAGAATTAGCTTAGAAACTTATTTGCTCGATGAGCAACAAGTTTTTATTTCTACTGGCTTAGGTGGAAGTAAAAATAAACTTCGATATTTTATTGCAGGTAAATTAAAAACAGGTGAACGATTTACAGATACTCAAAAGAAAGTGATTAAAACAGAATTTGAAATTATTTTTAAATCGTTCGATTCTAAAATTGAGAATTTTACTTTTACAGATGAGTATTTTACCATTTTATGCCTGATTCCTATAGAAATCTCAATAGGTGAGGTCCTCAAAAATTCAATTGATGAGTCGAATCAGTTTGGAAACTTTTTATATAGTGATTATTTGGTTACGAATGTTCGGATTTTAAAAATGGACGAAATTATTGGATATTTTAAGAAAAAAGGAATTTAAAAATAGGTTAATATGAAATAAGCATAAGTAAAATAAACATTACACACCAAACAAAATGATTATTTTACCTATGCGATTCTACCTGACTGCCGTCCATAGCCGTCAAGTTAAGGAAATACTCAATGCTAAGTATTGAGCGAAGGCCTGACAACGTCTATCTTCATGAGCGATAGCGAATAAAACGGCGAGCCATAGGGCAAGGGTGAATGTGATAAGTTTTGGAATTCTAGCAAAGGAGTTTACTTACTTTGCTTAGAATTGTTAACTTATCACAGAGAGCGGAGAAGCATCCCCGCCTGCCGGACGGGCAGGGTTTTGTCTTGATCTTTTTTGAAACTTTTTTGGATCCCTGCTTGCAGCAGGCAAGAAGCCAAAAAAGTGGAAACATTAATGCAAAAAAGGTTATTGATGCTTCTTTAGCGCACTAAAAGTAGTTATTATAAACATTAAATAATTGATAGTTAAATATACATTTTCTTAGCCTGACAGGAAGGGACTGCCGTCAGGTAAGTTGTGACCTTTAAAAATTAAAAAATAAACACATGAAGAACTATGTAAATGTTGCACTACAAGTGTTGCCACAATCAAAAACAAAAGAAGCATACGATCTGGTTGATGATGCAATTCAGGTCATTCAGGAATCGGGTATGAAATATCAGGTGTGTCCTTTTGAAACTGTACTTGAAGGACCTTATGATGAAATAATGAATGTTGTTAAAAAAGTTCAGGAAACTTGTTTTAACAAAGGGGCAGAAGAGTTAATGGTTTATATCAAGATACAAATACGAAAAGATAGTAAAGTTACTATCGACGATAAAATGAAAAAATATAAATAGTGAGTTAACTAGAATTTAAAAAAGCTGACTTACTAAGTCAGCTTTTTAATTTATTCTTTTATATCACCCAGGTCATCGAATTCTACGTCTGAAGAATAACCTTCAGCTTTTACTGTTTCTAATTCTGCGGAAACTTCAGCACCTACTTCAACTTTTTCAAGAGGCTCCTGTTCCGGAACATTCTTTTTTATAAAGCTTATAACTTCTTCAAGGTTTTCAGTGAACTTCTCAAAATCTTCTTTATACAAGAAAATTTTGTGTTTTTCAAAATAATGTCTTCCGTCACGATTGAACCTTTTTTTACTTTCTGTGATTGTTAAATAATAATCATTTCTTCTTGTAGCTTTAACATCAAGAAAGTACGTCCTTTTCCCTGCTCTTACAACTTTAGAGAAAATTTCTTCACGTGCAATTTCTCCACCGTTCTCTAATTCTTCATTTTTGTCGTATCCGTCCATCATAAAATAATTTGGTTGTTATAAAATTATCAACACTCAAAAGTAAAAAAATATTTAATATTTCATTGAATTATTGTTTTTTTTTAAAAGTATGATATAAACAAGATTTTAACATTGAGGTAATCGTTTTATTTAAATCATAGATTTTGATCAATTATTTCATGTCAGGCTTAAATAAATTACAAAAATCTGTTATTGAAAGCAAAAAATCACTTACTTTGCAGGCTTTAAAGCTAAACTATAAATATCTTAAAGAGTTCTTATAAAATGGTGAGCAGAAGGTTATTACGTGTCAAAACTCTTCAAATTTGTTACGCTTATTTAAAATCGAGCGATCAATCAATTAATCAAGCTGAAAAAGAATTATTTTTTAGTATTCAAAAATCTTACGATTTATATCATTATTTATTGCTTTTAGTACTTGATGTTGTTGATTATGCTGATTCAAGAATTGAACTGGCAAAAAAGAAACAAATTCCAACTCAGGAAGATTTAATTCCAAACACAAAGTTTGTTGACAATAAGCTAATTAAGATACTTAATCAGAATGTCAATCTAAAAAAATATTTAAATGATCAAAAGTTAAGTTGGGTTAATTATCCTGAATTAATTAAAAATCTTTATCTTGAAATCCGTGATTCAGAAGTATATAAAAAATATATGCTATCTGAAACATCAGGTTTTAACGAGGATAAAAAGTTTATATCCGATATTTATTCAAAAGTAATCATCAATTTCGAGTCGTTGTATCAAAATCTCGAAGAGCAAAGTATTTTCTGGAACGACGATATTGAGTTCGTAATCGGGATGATTATTAAATCTCTTCGTGCATTTAAGGCTTCAAGCGATGAAAAAGTAGATTTAATGCCACTTTTTAAAAATGAAGAGGACAGAGATTTTGTAAAACGATTATTCAGAAGAGCTGTTCTGGGTTATAAAGAATATGAACAATTAATATCTAAATTTATTAAGAATTGGGATGTTGAGCGTATAGCATTTATGGATATTGTAGTTATGAACCTTGCTATTGCCGAAATGGTTGAGTTCTCTGAAATACCCGTTAAAGTAAGTTTAGACGAATACATCGAAATAGCAAAATTTTATAGCACAGAAAAAAGTAATGTATTTATTAATGGAATCCTTGACAAGATTGTTGAACACCTTAAAAAGGAAGGCACGATAAAAAAAATAGGTAGGGGATTAATAGGCGAAATTGTTTAAGCTTTTGAAGAAGAAATAAATTATTCATTACTTTGTACAATAATGCTTTAATCTGGTAAAATGTTTAAAAATAAAAAAACATATAACTCTCTTTTAATATTGATTATGATACTGGCCTTATCATGCACAAATCATCAAAACGATAAAGTTGCCAAAACGAATACGATAAAAGAGAAAGGTTTCCCGGTTATTGAATTTGATACAACTTATCATGATTTCGGAACCTTAATACAAGGCGAGAAGGCTTCGTTTTCTTTTAAATTCAGGAACACAGGAACTTCAAGTTTAATAATTAAAGATGCTTTTTCAACATGCGGATGCACTGTTCCTGACTTTAGCGATGAACCTGTTTCTCCTGGTGCAGAAGGCGAAATAGAAGTTTTATTCGACAGCGATGGGAAACAAGGATTGCAATATAAAACCGTGACATTAAAGCTTAATACTAAAATAGAAGAAAAGACTTTAACAATTAAAGCAAACGTTTTAAAAAATAATTATAAATCTTAAAATCAAAAAATGATGAACAATTTATTGAATGTATTATTAATGGGTCCACAAACAGAAGGACAAAATCCTTTAACATCTTTCTTACCCTTAATTTTAATTGTAGTAGTATTTTATTTCTTTATGATTCGTCCTCAGATGAAACGTCAAAAAGATCTAAGAAAATACAGAGAATCACTTCAAAAAGGTGACAAAGTAATTACAACTGGTGGTATTTACGGTAAAGTTAATGCAATTAAAGAAGATCACATTTTAGTTGAGGTTGACGAAAATGTAAAATTAAGAATTGATAAAAGTGCTATTTTAAAAGATTCTTCCGATATTAGTACTGCAAAATAGTTTTAACCTTAAAGCGTTTAATTCTATTTTGATTTAAACGCTTTTTTTTATACAACTGTGGTAAAGAATATTGAAGATAATATCAAAAAGTTTCTTGAAAAAAAGAATATAAAAATGGACAGGAAACTGATCGTTTTTTTATTCTTCTTTTTACTATCTACAATTTTCTGGTTTTTAAACCAACTCGAAGATGAATATGTAACTGAGATATCGCTGCCTGTTCATTATTCTGATTTCCCAAACGATAAAATTCTTGTAAACGAATTACCCGATCACTTTGATATGCGTGTTCGTGCTTTTGGATATAAATTATTAGAATATAAAATAAGTAATAAATTTTTACCTTATACAGTAAATGTAAATTCTATTACTTTACGAATGCATTCTAAATCGAGTTATGCAAAGTTTTTCTCCTTAACACGATTACTAAATCAGGATATTGAGGATCATTTAAGTTCAGAGCTGGAAATAGTATCTATCTTGCCTGATACTTTGTTTTTCGAATTTGCAGACAGAGTCTTTAAAAAAGTCCCTGTAGTTTCTAAATTGGATCCAGTTCCTGCAACCCAATACATGATCAGAGGTAAAATTCAATTTGAACCTGATAGTATTAACATCTCAGGAGCAAACCCTATTGTTGATACCATAAATTCTGTTTTTACTGAATCTAAAAATATACCATCCCTAAATGACAACTATGATAAAAAAGTTGATTTGGAGAAAATTAATGGGGTTAGTTTCTCAGAAAAGGAAGTAGTAGCAAAAATAAATGTTGAGAAATTTACCGAGGGTACACAAAAGATAACATTAAATGTTATTAATGTGCCAGATTCTTTAATTATCAGGACTTTCCCCAAAGAGGTTACAGTTACCTATTTCGTGGCCTTAAGCGACTATGAAAAAGTTTTACCACAATTGTTTGAAGCAGTAGTTGATTTTAACGAAACTGCAAGCCAGAATAAACTTAATATTAAAATCTTAAATTCTCCTGACTACATAAAGTCTTTACGTTATAACCCACAATCAGTTGAATACATTATCGAAAGAAAAGAATGATTAAGGTTGGATTAACAGGAGGTATTGGCAGTGGAAAAACCCTGGCAGGTGAAATATTCCGTCATCTTGGAATAGCTGTGTTTAATGCCGATAACGAAGCCAAGATAATCCTGAATAATGATCAGGAACTTAAGCATCAAATTGAAAATATATTTGGTGAGATCTATGTAAATTCTGAAATTGATCGTAAAAAGCTGGCCTCAATAATTTTTAATGACAAAGAAGCACTTAAAACCATAAATTCCTTAATTCATCCAAAAGTTCGAATTCAGTTTCATGATTGGGTTAAAAAGCAGGTGCATGCCAAATACATTGTGGAAGAAGCTGCAATTTTATTTGAAAGTAATGCTTATAAAGAACTCGATATTACAATAAATGTGCATGCAGATGAGTTAATCAGGATTAATAGGGTTGTGAAACGAGATAATACGACTGAAGAGAATGTAAAAAGCAGAATGAAAAATCAGTTAAGTGACTCAGAACGAATTAAATTAGCGGATCATACCATATACAATAATGGAGACAGGATGTTATTACCGCAAATTCTTGAGATACATCATAAAATTTTAAACATGATAAAGTAATATGGGAAAATTTGGAAAGTGGATAGCCGGTGGTTTAGGTTGGGCAATATTTGGTCCAATAGGAGGAATCCTCGGTTTTGCCTTAGGATCGCTTTTAGAATCGCCTGAATTTTCTAAAACAAAAGTATATTCATCAACTACAACTGGAAGTTTTGCAATGACTATGCTTGTTCTGGTTGCTGCAGTAATGAAAGCTGATGGCAGGGTTTTAAAATCTGAATTAAACTATGTAAAAAAATATTTTGTTCAGGCGTTTGGAGAAGAATCAGCGACAGAAGCAATAAGAATGCTTCATGATATTTTAAATCAAAATATACCTGTTCAGGCAGTTGGAGTACAGATCAAACAAAATCTTGATTATTCATCACGTTTGCAATTGCTCCATTTACTATTTGGTGTTGCTCAAGCAGATGGAAAAGTTGATTTGACTGAATTGAACGCCATTGCATCAATTGCCGGATACATGGGGGTAAGCTCGAAAGATTTTGAATCAATTAAATCGATGTTTGTGGCTGAGGTTGATTCATCTTATAAGATACTGGAGATAGAGAAAACAGCAACTGATGAAGAAGTTAAAAAAGCATATCGCAAAATGGCGGTAAAGTTTCATCCTGATAAAGTAAGCCACCTGGGTGAAGATTTTCAGAAGCAGGCAAAAGAAAAATTTCAAAAAGTAAATGAGGCTTACGAAAAAATTAAAAGGGAAAGAAATTTGAAATAATGCATATTAATTATAATTTGTAGTTTTTTTGTTAAAACTATTTTCATATGTTGAATTGAATTGTATTTTTGTAAAGCAATAAAAAATAAAAATTTAGATTTATGTTAAAAGATATTTTATCAATATCAGGTTACGGTGGACTATTTAAATATATTTCACAAGGAAGAGCAGGAATTATTGTTGAGTCGCTTGAAGATAAAAAAAGAATGAATGCAAGTGCTTCTGCTAAAGTTAGTGCATTAGAAGACATTGCCATTTTTACCGACACTGAAGATTTGCCATTAAAAGACGTTTTTAAAGCGATTTCAGATAAAGAGAATGGTGGAGAAACAATTGGTCATAAATCATCGGCTGATCAGCTTAAAGCTTATTTTGCAGAGGTAATTCCAAATTACGACAGAGAAAGAGTTTATGTTTCTGACATTAAAAAAGTTGTAAACTGGTATAATATCTTACATAAATTTGAGATGTTAGATTTCAGCGAAAAAGAAGAGCCGGAAAAGGTGGAAGCTAAAGCAGAAAACGATAAAGAAACGAAAGAAAATCCTGAAAAAAAGGCTAAGCCAGCAGCTAAAAAGAAACCAGCAGGTTCAACTAATGCTGCTAAAAAGAAACCGGCAAATCCTGCTGATGGAAAAGAAAGATCAAAGAATTAAGATAAGCATATCATAATTAAAAAAATCCGCCTTTGAGCGGATTTTTTGCTTTGTTGAATTTTGAATAGGTTTGACAAATAAAGGTTTTTTAATCAAATTTTTTTGCAGCTTCCCAAACAACATTCATCTCATCAAGGTTCATATCTCTTAACGATTTTCCTTTTTTTATCGTTTGTTCTTCTAAATAATTAAATCGTTTTATGAATTTTTTATTTGTTCGTTCAAGTGCAGTTTCAGGGTCGACATCGTAAAGCCTCGCTGCGTTTATAAGTGAGAAGAACATATCCCCAAATTCAGCTTCAATTTTTTCCTGGTCTTCTGTTTCAACTTCGTGCTGTAATTCCTCCAATTCCTCTTTTACTTTATCCCAAATCTGGCTTCTTTCATCCCAATCAAATCCAACACCACGAACTTTTTGTTGAATTCGGTTTGCTTTAACTAATGCGGGAAGTGATTCAGGGACTCCCGATAATACAGAACTGTCCCTATCTTTTTCTTTCATTTTTATTTCTTCCCAATTCTCTTCAACCTCCCGATGATCTTTTACCTCAACATCTCCAAACACATGTGGGTGACGATGAATAAGTTTTTCGCTAATTCCCTGAATAATATCGGTAATGTTAAATTCCTTTCTTTCTGATCCAATTTTTGCATAGAAAACAATGTGAAGCATTAAATCTCCCAACTCTTTTTTAAGCTCTTGCATATCGTTTTTTATGATAGCATCAGCAAGTTCATAGGTTTCTTCGATGGTAAGTGTTCGTAAACTTTCAATGGTTTGTTTTTTATCCCACGGGCACTTTTCTCTCAATTCATCCATTATACCTAATAAACGGTCAAATGCTTCTAGTTCTTTTTTCATCTTTTTAAATGCTTAGCCTTTAGCTGTTTGCAATTGGTTTCATTTTGAGCTAAGGCATTATAGTTAATATTAATTTATTTGCTAAAGGCTAATAGCAAAAAGTTTATAGCCCGTATTACTGAAATTTTATTCTTATCGACGAGTTTGTATCTAAATTTAATAATTCAGCTGCATTGCCACCATTAATTGCAATTTCAAGAAGACTTAAGGAGTTAAAAATAGCAAGTAATTCCCCCACAGAAGTTTCCTGATAGGTTTTGTTAATCTTCGAAATTACATAATGATTACTTTGTACAAAAATTTTAAATGACCTTCCATTTCCTATTCTTGTAAACAGATCATACGAAACATTTGTAATAGCATTCTGAAATGAATCAATATAAACAACACTTCCGGAGATTACCGACTCGTCAATGGTTGCACGTAATGGAACTCTTCTGTTAATTTCTTTAGCTTCAGTACCTAATGAGTCAAATTCAGCTCCCTTTACTAACTTACAAGCTACTTGAGTATATACATCCAAAACCGGGAAACTTGAACCGGCATATCCCTCCAATGCAATTATCTTCACCTGCTCATTATCTTTAAAAAGTAAACTAAAAATACCATTGTCAGTTCCAAGAAAATACTGACCTTCAAATTCAGCAGCAAGGTATTTTTGATTCCCATAGACCTCAGTTTTTACACCTATGATATGCACAGTGCCTCGCGGATAATATTTATAAGTATTTTTTAGAATAAAGGCTGCCTGATAAATATTAAAAGATTTTACCTGATGAGTAATATCAACAACAGTTACATCAATGCAATTATTATAAATGGCACCTTTTACAGCTCCCAAATAAAAATCGTCTTTATTCCAATCTGTTGTTAATGTTATTATAGACATAAATCAAGTTAAATCATTTTACATGATTTTATATTAAAGATACAAATTTAAAGGTTTATTACAGATTTTAAATGATAAGTTGCAGAATTAAAGAATAAAAATTGAGAGCTGGTCTACATGGATATAAACTTAGAATACGATGTTAAAAACTTTATTATAACTCAGTTTTATTTTAGAATCCTTCTCTAATATTTTTCATTATTTTCGATGATTCTAAAACCATATGTTTTACCTTTGTGATCTGATTTGTAAATAAATACGTATTAGATTAATACGCTTAATACGCTTAATTTGATTAAATATTCATATGATAGAAAAAGTAATTTACCTCGAAGGAATTGAACCAGTTAATATTTATGGAGCAAAAAACACAAAACTAGAAATACTTAAAAATTTCTTTCCAAAATTAAAAATAGTAGCACGTGGTGATGAAGTAAAAGTCAAAGGTGAAGAGAATTTAATTAATGAATTTGAAGAAAAATTACAACTTCTTATCGAATATTTTTTAAAATTCAAGAAACTCGAAAACGATGAATATGAAGCATTATTGAGGGGAGATGGAATTTCATTATTAAAAAGAAAAGAAGAATCTGATGAGGCTTTGGTTTATGGTAACAATGCTAAACCTATAAAAGCAAGAACCGTAAATCAGCAAAAACTGGTTGATGAATACGATACCAATGATTTACTTTTTGCAATAGGACCCGCAGGATCAGGTAAAACATACACTGCTATCGCATTGGCAGTTAGAGCTTTTAAAAATAAAGAAGTCAAACGAATTATATTAACACGACCAGCAGTTGAAGCTGGTGAAAATTTGGGATTCTTACCTGGCGATTTAAAGGAAAAACTCGATCCATACTTACGACCTTTATATGACGCTTTAAAAGACATGTTGCCTTCTCGTAAGTTAGCAGAATTAATTGAAGATGGAATTATTGAAATTGCTCCATTGGCTTATATGCGCGGAAGAACACTCGATAATGCATTTGTAATTTTAGACGAGGCACAAAATACAACAATTAACCAGTTAAAAATGTTTCTTACACGTATGGGTAAGAATGCAAAATTTATCGTGAATGGCGATACAACTCAAATTGATTTGCGACCAAAACATAATTCAGGATTAGTGCAGGCATTAAAAATCCTTAAAGGAATAAAAGGCATCTCTATTGTTGAGTTTGATGAACGGGATATTATAAGACACCATCTTGTAAAATATATTGTTGATGCTTATAAAAAACTCGATACTGAAGAAAATAAATAAGATACTTTTAACTCGAAACTTTTAACTTGAAAATAAATTATGGCACAAGCAGTAGTAAAAACAGATTTTAATTTTCCAAATCAAAAAAGTGTTTACCATGGTAAAGTCCGGGATGTTTATAACATCAACGATAAATATCTGGTCATGGTAGTTAGCGACCGAATTTCAGCTTTTGATGTTGTTCTTCCAAAGGGAATACCTTACAAAGGACAGGTATTAAATCAGATAGCTGATAAATTTTTGGATGCAACTTCTGATATTGTTTCTAACTGGAAGATTGCAACTCCAGACCCAATGGTTACAATTGGTCATTTTGTCGAAACTTACCCTGTTGAAATGGTTGTTCGTGGATATCTGACGGGTCATGCCTGGAGAGAATATAAATCAGGTAAAAGAGAAATTTGCGGTATTCCAATGCCAGAAGGCATGAAAGAGCATCAACGATTTCCCAAACCTATTATTACACCTACAACCAAAGCTCATGAAGGTCACGACGAGGATATTTCGAAAGAGGAAATTATAAAGCAAGGTCTGGTTTCAAAATCGGAATATGAACAATTAGAGAAATATACCCTGGCCTTGTTTAAACGTGGAACCGAAATAGCTGAGAAGATGGGATTAATACTTGTTGATACAAAATACGAATTTGGTAAAAAAGAAGGTAAAATATATTTAATTGATGAGATTCATACTCCTGATTCATCACGCTATTTTTACCTTGAGGGTTATCAGGAAAGGCAGGATAGGGGAGAAAATCAAAAACAGTTATCCAAAGAGTTTGTGCGTGAATGGTTAATGGAAAACGGGTTTCAGGGTAAAGAAGGACAGCAGGTACCAGATATGCCAGCTTCATTTGTTGATCAGGTTTCTGAAAGATATATTGAATTATTTGAGAACATTACTGGCGATAAGTTTAAAAAAGCTGATGCAAATGAAGTTATTGCCAGAATTGAAAAAAATGTAAATGCAAATCTGAAGGTGCTATTATAAAATTATTTTTTTAAACGCAAGTATAGAAGGTTATTCTATTGAAATAGAGTAACCTTTTTCTTTTTAATTCGAATAAGACCCTGTAAGAATTTTAAATAAAAGATTTTATAGAAATTAAAACTAAAAGCAATGTCACAAAGGATTTATCCTATATTTCATAAAGAAAAAAAAATATATTTTTCGGATTGGACCAACCTAAAAACTCCAGAACAAGCTTTACAGGTTATGACTGAAACTTCTGATTTTATTGTAAACCTGAATCAGAAAAATCTACTCGAAATTATTGATGTGAAAGGATCATTTGCTACTTCTGATGTTTTGAAATCATTAAAAGAAATTAATAATAAAGTTAAAGCTTTTAGTAAGAAAAAAGCTTTTGTTGGACTTACCACTGCCCAAAGGATTATTCTGAATGGAATAAATGTTTTTTCAGGTACTCAGATACAAGGATTTGATGATTTAGAAGAAGCAAAAGATTGGTTGGTTAAATAAAAATTAAACTTCTGGATTCTTTTTGAAATAAATTAATCCAGAAGTTTATTTGCTTGCATAAATAGCTTGCATAGGATTACATTTTCAGATAAGATTTTAAGTCTTCAACATATTTCTCGAATGCTTCAATACCCATCTTAGTTATAGAACAAGTTGTTTGTGGCATTTTACCTTTAAACCCTTTTTCTACTTTTATGTATCCTGCTTCTTCGAGCTTTGTAAGCTGAACACTTAAATTACCTGCAGTAGATTCCGTCTCTTCTTTTAAATATTTAAAATCAGCCCGGTTAACCGATATTAGAAGGGACATGATTGCTAAACGCAATTCAGAATGTATTATAGGATCTAATTTCTTAAGCATCTTTCTTGTTTTGAGCTTTTAATAAATAACCCGGAATTAAATAACCAAGTATAATTACAATAGGGGCAATAAACTGAAAATATTCTCCGGGTAATAAGAAATAGGCAAATACACCTGCTAAAAATACAACTCCTCCCCAAATTAAGGGTTTAAATTTTATGACTATACCTGTAAGAAAAGTTGCATTACCCGCCAAAAGGAAAATAAGAGGAGCAATTTGATAATTAAGATCTTTCATAAATATGATTACCGTAAAATAACAAGCAAGGAAAGCCATCCATATCATAAAGTTTATACTGTCGAGATGCGTTGATACTTTCGCTTTCTTACCATGACGAGCACCATATATTCCGCTTGCAATAATACCAGGAACTATGAGTAGCCAAATCATAAAAGTTTTATCGTAATTGATGTAATTTAATATGATCTGGCTTACATTAATGATTAAAATAATCCAACCCCAAAGTAAAAAGTAAAAACTGCTGTCGTGTAAATTACCTTTTGTTCTTTGAATCATTTTTTCAATAATCTGAAGACTTTCTTCAGGTTTTAAGACTTTCTCATTTGTTTCCATATTAATTGTTTTTTAGTTTTAAACATATTGCAAATGTAAAGTAGTTTATAAAATAAACCAAAATATTTTAGATCTTTTTTCTTAAGGAAATTTGTTTGTCCATATTTATCAGGCTTTTAAAATATTCTTTCTATTTTTGCACCCTATTAGAAATTAAAATATAAAATAATGGATAAGGTTTTAGGAATAGGAAATGCATTGGTAGATATCATGACCAAAATACCAAACGATTCAACTTTAGCAAAGTTTGGATTAAAAAAGGGAAGTATGCAATTATCGGAAAGAGATTTTGCAGATCAAATTAATATGGAAACTGCAAACTTCGAGAAATCTCAATCATCGGGCGGTTCAGCAGCAAATACGATTCATGGTTTGGCAAGTCTTGGTGCATCAACCGGATATATAGGTAAAGTGGGTATTGACGAATTTGGTGAGTTTTTTAGTAAGGACATGAAAGCAAATGGAATAGAACCTTTCATGCTAAAAAGTAATACCGATACAGGAAGAGCAATTGCCCTTATTTCTCCTGATTCTGAAAGAACCTTTGCAACTTATTTAGGAGCTGCTATTGAGTTAACTGACACAGATTTGAAATCAGATCAGTTTAAAGAATATAAAATATTGCATATTGAAGGTTATTTGGTTCAAAACCATGCATTAATGTTAAAAGCGGCTGAACTGGCAAAAGCCAATAATATGAAAATATCAATTGATATGGCAAGCTATAATGTTGTTGAGGATAATCTTGAGTTTTTAAAAGATTATGTGAAAAATTATGTTGATATTATTTTTGCTAACGAAGAAGAATCGAAAGCATTTACCGGAAAGGATCCACTGGGTTCATTACATGATTTTGCTGAGCAATGCGAAATTGCGGTGGTTAAAATCGGAAGTAAGGGTTCATTAATAAAAAGCAAAGGTCAAATAACCAGGGTTGAGCCTATAAAAGTAAATCCGGTTGATACTACCGGAGCAGGCGATTTATTTGCATCTGGATTCTTATATGGTTTAACGAACAATTTTTCATTGGCTAAATGCGGTGATCTTGGTTCTTTATGTGCCGGAAAAGTTATCGAAGTTATTGGTTCAAAAATGAGCAATGAAACCTGGCAGGAAATTCGAAAATCAATTTAAAAAACTTTACTGAGAATATAATAAGAGTAATTAACGTCAGTTCCTTATAAGAATAAGACTAAACAGATGGTAATAAGGCACTTTATTATCTTAGGCATCAAGGTATCAAGATATGAGTATCAAGATTCAAGATAAAATCCTTTTCTTGATACCTGACTGCCGTCAGGCAGGCTTGGAGCTTGATACTTGATACTTGATACTTGATACTTTTTAATAAGCAACTATCAAGTGTTTGACATGCAAGAGTTTAATAAAAAGCAGATCGTCGAACTCAGGGTAATTAGTTCATTTTACCCTTTTTTTATTTGTTTAAAATACCATTAGATTAAAAAGTGTTGGAATAAATCAAAACATTATCTAAATTTATATTACTAAGCAGTAAAATGAGTTTAAATTTAATTTATGGAATTCCAAGCTGGTAAAAAAGCTAAAACAGAAAAAAAAGTCAGGGATAAACTTCCTTTGGTTTTAGGTTATTATAAAGATTCCGATTTTACCATTCAACAAAAAGTTCGTTTTATTTACCATTTGTGTATAGTGGCTATTGTTGGAGTAATTTTATTAGTTCTTTCAACAATAAATGTTCAATACAACAGTCCTGGTTTTAATATACTTTATTCGCCGGTAATTCTTTCTGAACTTGTACTTTTACTGGTATTTGGATCTTGCATATTTCTCTTAATAAAAGGAAAATATAGTTTCTCCACACACTTATTTATGATTACAGCCATGGCTTGTGTTTGGTTTGCACTATTTGTTTCCACAGGGCATATAGTTTCTCGTCTCAATACAATTATATTAATTATCGCTTTATTCAATCTTCTTCCTTTATTTATAACAAAATATAAAGTTTCCATTGTATATTACATTGTTGCAAATCTGTTTATGCTTATTGGATTTACTCTATATATAAAAGATCAATTTAATTTATCAGATGCAACAACTATTGATTTTATCACAGACACTTCAATAGCAATAATTTTTTCGGGTATTGTCGGGTACAATATTTTTAAAATTAACAGGCAAGCACTTGAAAAAGCTGAAAAAGATTTTAGTGAGAGAAGAAAAGTGGAGTCTGTGTTAACAGAAAGTGAATTGAAATACAGAACTTTATTTGATCATGCTCAAATAGGAATCTATCAAACTACTCCTGAGGGTGTCATATTACAGTCAAATCCCGCTTTAATAAAAATGCTCGGATTTGATTCCTTGGAAGAACTTTCCAAAAGAAATACAAATGAAGAGAATGCATATGTAAACTCATCAAGAAAAACTTTTGTGGATTTGATCGAAAAACAGGGTTTTGTAAAAGACTTTGAGTCGGAATGGAAAACAAAAAACGAAGAAAGTATAATCATACGGGAGAATGCCCGGATTGTCCGTGATAGTAAAGGGAATACAATTTATTATGAAGGTTTTGTTGAGAATATTACTGAAAAGAAAAAAGCCGAGAAAACATTAAAAGAAAGCGAAGAAAAATACAGAACGCTCATGGAGAGCATGAGTGAGGTTATCATGATGGTAGACAATGATGACAGGGTTCAATATGTAAATAAGAAGTTTACAGAAACACTAGGTTATACATCAGAAGAAATTATAGGTGAAATCGGTTATCAAAAACTTCTCGATCCTAAAGATCATGAAATTATAATTCGTGAAAATGAAAAAAGAAAGAAAAATCATTTAAGTCAATACGAATTAAGTTTCATTGCAAAAAATGGCGACAAAATTGACTTTTTAGTGAGTGGTTCACCGGTTAAAGATGCACAAGGTAAAACAATTGGTTCGATGGGTGCTATGACCGATATTACTGAAAGAAAGAAAATTGCAAAGGAACTTGCAAAATATCGTCAACATTTAGAATTGTTGGTACAGGAACGCACTGAAGAACTGGCAACAGCTAACGAAGAGCTTGTCTCAACGAATGAGGAGTTACATAATCAGCGGGAAGAACTTGAGGCTGTACTCTTGAATTTGCAAGAAACACAAAAGCAACTTATTCAAGCCGAGAAAATGGCGTCTCTTGGTGTACTGGCTTCAGGTGTTGCACACGAAATAAATAATCCATTAAATTTTATTCAGGGAGGAGTTTATGGCCTCGAACAGTATTTTGATGAAAACCTGATAGAGCATAAAGATAATGTGAGAGAATTAATTAAAAGTATAAATATTGGTATTGACAGGGCCGCTAATATAGTGACCAGTCTTAATCATTATAATCGGCGAAATGACTCTAAATTGGAACCCTGTGATATTCATTCCATTATAAATAATTGCCTCGTAATACTTCGAAATCAAATTGAAAATAAAATTGAAGTTGAGAAAAAATATACTTCTCAACCTTTTATATTAATTGGTAATGAAGGCAAACTGCACCAGGCAATTCTAAATATTCTGTCAAATGCAGTTCAGGCAATTGATGATAAAGGAAAAATAAAGATAAAGACAAAAAAAACAAATCAGATTTTAGAAATAAAAATTTCTGATACAGGTTGTGGAATAAGTCCCGAAAACTTATCTAAAATATTTGATCCTTTCTTTACAACAAAAGAAGCAGGGAAAGGCACTGGTTTGGGATTATCAATTACATATAATATCTTTGCAGAACATAACGGAAGCATTCATATAGAATCCAAAACTGGAAAAGGAACTTCAGTTTACATTAAATTACCTTTAAATTAAGAATGATTGATGAAAGAAAAAGTTACTTTATTATATGTTGATGACGAACCTTTAAATCTCACCCTTTTTAAACATAATTTTAAAAACAAATTTAACGTCCTTATTGCTGAGTCTGGCGAAGATGGATTGAAACAAATAAAAACAAATCCTGAAATTGATGCTGTAATTAGTGATATGAAAATGCCCGGCATGAACGGAGTTGATTTTATAAAACAAGCAAAAAAAGACTTTCCTCATATTTCTTACTTTATACTAACCGGATTCGATATTAATGAAGAAATTGCAGAAGCTTTAAATGAAAAGTTAATTCTAAAATATTTCCGAAAACCTTTTAATATAAAGGAGATTGAAACTTCTATTTTTGAAATCTCAAAAAACTAGTACCCCTCCGTTAATTTTAAACCTCTCTTTAAAATAAGATTGATTTTAAATAATATGATCAACTGATTAGTATTAGGATAAAACTTTGTTTTAGATTAAATTTAGCTTATTAATCTACTCAAAACTATTCTAATGCTTAAAAATATTCGATTTCGTACCAGACTTTTAATTGGGTTTTCTGTTGTAATAATCTTTTCAATAATTATTAGCATTATAGTAATTGTTCAGTTTAATAAAGTTCATCTAAATACTGAACTAATTTATAAACACCCTTTGGCTGTTAGTAATGCCGTGCGTGATATCAATATTTGTATTTATGGCATGCAACGTTCAATGAACGATTTGGTTTTAGCCGAAAATGAAGATGAGATTAAAGAAACTATTCAGAAAGCTGCTTATTATAATAGCAAGGCCGAAAAGTCATTTCAAATCGTTTTTGAAAGATTCCTGGGAGATAAAAATGATGTACAGAATGCCTATAAATGGTTTAAAGATTCTGAACTTATTAGAAAAGAAGTAATCCAATTAAAAAATACAAGTAAAAATAAGGAAGCTGCTCTGGTATTAAAAAGTAAAGGGGCAAAACACATGGAAGAGTTGCTTGCTAAAACAAAAATCATGTCAGACTTTGCTCAAAATAAAGCAGATGAATTTAAAGCAGAATCTGAAAGAACCTACCAACAAACATTAAACGCACTTCTTTTTATCTTAATTCTTGTAACAGGATTAAGTGTGTTTATAGCATTTTTAATTTCTAAAAATATTTTATCACCTATTCACCAATTCATTTCAAACATTCGACTACTGTATTTAAAAGATGATAAATTGTCCAATGAAATTGCTTATGCATCAGAAGAAGATTTATTGTCGATAACTATATCTGAATTAAAAAGTGCTTACATCCAGATTGAAGAAGCAAATCATGAATACCTGACACTGAATGAAGAGCTTGACGAACGAGTAAAAGAACGAACTGCCGAATTAGAAAAAAACCAGTTTGAATTAAAAGAAAAAAACGAAGAATACTTGGCCATTAACGAAGAGTATGAAACATTAAATGAAGAATTAAGACAAGCTAATGAAGAACTTATTCTTTCTAAAAAGAAAGCTGAAGAAGGTGAACAAAAAATAAAAGCTACTCTTGACAATATGCTTGAAGGGGGGCAAATTCTTGATTTTGATTGGCGTTATATTTATATAAACAATGCTGCTGAAAAACACAATCAACGACCAAAAGAAGAATTGCTCGGAAATAGGTATATAGATATGTGGCCGGGAATAGAGAAAACCCAGATTTTTACACTTATAAAAAGTTGTTTGGAAGAAAGAAAATCATATCAAATAGAAAATGAATTTCGTTTCCCAACAAACGAAATTGGATGGTTTGAATTAAGCATACAAGCAGTACCTGAAGGTGTTTTTATTCTATCTGTAGATATAACCAACCGGAAATTAGCTGAAATAAAATTAATGGAGAAAAATGTTAAAATAGAAGAACAGAATAAAGAGTATGAAGCATTAAATGAAAAATTAAGAAAAAGCTTGATACGAGAAAAAACTCAAGCCGATATTGTACGAACCACTCCAATCGCAATTGCATTTGGGTACCCAGATGGAAGTTTAGATAATTGTAATAAAGCTTTTACCGAATTAACGGGATATTCCGAAGAAGAGTTGAAAAACATAAGCTGGAATGAAGTTTTAACGCCTTCAAAATGGTGTGAAATAGAAGTTGAAGAATTAAAAAAACTAAACCCTCAAAATAATTCTGTCCGCTATGAGAAAGAGTATATTCATAAAAATGGAATTATAATACCAGTTGAGTTATTTGTTACTGCTAAGTTTGACAATGAAAATAACTTAATATATTTCGTCGGGTTTGTGACTGATATAACGGAACATAAACAAGCAGAGATTGAGTTGGCAGCTCAGAACGAAGAATACATGGCTATAAACGAAGAGCTCCGGCAGACCATAGAAGAGCTTAATTTAGCAAAAGAAAAAGCTGAAGAAAGTGATCGTTTGAAGTCTGCCTTTTTAGCCAATATGTCACATGAAATCCGTACCCCAATGAATGGTATTATTGGTTTTGCTAAATTGCTTCAAAATCATGATTTATCAAAAGAGAAACTTGACGATTATGTTAATATTGTGGTGAAAAGCAGCAATCAGTTACTAAGGATTGTTAATGATATTCTGGATATTTCGCGTATAGAAACAGGTCAGGTTGAATTATACGAAAATCAGATTAATCTGAATACTACTCTTGATGAGATAAAAAAATTTTTTGAGCTAAAAACAAAAGAAAATGGACTTAAACTGTATTTGCATAATGAGCTAAGAAACATCGATTCAAATATTATTATTGATGATTCGAAACTAAAACAAATCATATATAACCTTATTGGAAATGCACTTAAATTTACAGAAAAAGGGTCAATTGATTTTGGATATAAGTTAAAAGGGCATAATCTTGAATTTTTTGTCAAGGATACTGGAATAGGAATTCCTGAAAAATACCAGAAACATGTTTTTGACCGGTTTAATAAAGTAGAGTACAAAACAAATATTTATGGAGGAACTGGTCTTGGTCTGGCAATTTGCAAAGGTTTAACAGAAAGAATGAATGGGGAAATATGGATAGAATCAATAGAGGATCAAGGATCCTGTTTCTATTTTACTTTACCTTTTGTTCAAGCTTATAAATCAAAGGTGAATTTTACTTTAAAAGAAGAAGATGTTGATTTATTTAATAGCGTAATTTTAATTGTTGAAGACGAAGAATTCAATGCCATATACCTGCAAGAACTTCTTAAAAGGCGAAATATAAAATACATTCATGCCTGGAACGGTGAAGAAGCGGTAAAAATATGTTCGGGAACTGAAAAAATAGATTTGGTTTTAATGGATATTAAATTGCCACAAATGAATGGTTTTATAGCAACACAAAAAATAAAAAAGATAAACCCCAAATTGCCAGTTATAGCTCAAACAGCATACGCTATGGAATCAGATAAAGTTGATGCCTTACAAGCTGGTTGCGACGATTACATTTCTAAACCAATTGCAGAAGAAAAATTGATCAATATTCTTTCTAAGTATCTTGATAATAGATCTTAATTAAAATGTTGTACTTATTATAAGTTCCTAAATCAAGTATTAATACTTGTATTTTCTTTGTTTATTAGAATTAATTTTCCACAATGAAAACAAAAAAGTTTTATAATGGTTATACACTACCCCTGATTTCATCAATCATTGGGGCACTAGCTATTATTCTTTCTTTTATAATTGTTTTTGTTATATATAAAAACTCTGTAAAAAAAACAGAACAGGATATTTACAAATTTTATAAAACGAAAGCCTCAATAATAAATGCTTTAATACAGGATCATCCTTCAGTTAACGATTCAATTATGTTGAATTATGTTCTCAGATTATATAATAGTATTGAGATACAAGCCGATGATGAGTATATCTGTATAGTAAACGATAAATCCGATTTAATTCTTCATTCTCTTTATCCAAATACTATTGGTAATTATGCCGGTGCAAATGCAGTTTTTGATCAAAGTCAAGAGATTTGTACCCTAAGCGATCTGGTTAAATATAATAAAAATTATATTGGACACTATGTATCAAGTTCAGGTGAAAATCAAATTGCTGCATTTGAATATATTCCTTCCAGAAAATGGATGTTGGGTGTGCATCGTTCTCAATCGGAATTACAAAAAGAGATTAAGGCACAATATTATTGGTTCTTAATTGCTTTTGCAATAATTGTTGGTGTTTTAATGCCCTTTTCAATATTAACATTGTTCAGAGCATTTAAGATATCTGAAAATAAGAAGATTGCTTTTGAAAAAGAAGTTCAATTTAAGCTACAAAAGAGAAATAAGGAATACGAAGCTATAAATGAGACGTTAAGACAAACTAACGAGGAATTAAATTTGTCAAAACAAAAGCTGCTTGAAAGTGAAGAGTATTTTAGGACCTTAATTGAAAATAGCAGCGATGTAATATCAATTATCGATATAAATGGAAATATTCGTTATGAAAGCCCATCACACCACAAAGTATTAGGTTATAAAACCGGAGAGTTATTAAACAGGAACGCTTTTGAATTTGTTCATCCGGAAGATCTAGAGCGCATTTCACAACTATTTATGCAACTAATAAATAAAAGTGAAGGGATAGAACAGGTTAGCTTTAGATTTTTGCATAAAAGTGGAACATGGGTCTACATTGAAGGAACAGGGAAAAATTTACTCAACAATACCAAAATAAATGGAATCGTAGTAAACTATCGTGATGTTACAGAACGCACAAAAGCAGAGATTGAATTAATTAATGCCAAAGAGAAAGCAGAGGAAAGCGATCGCTTAAAATCTGCGTTCTTAGCAAATATGTCGCACGAAATACGCACCCCGATGAACGGAATCATTGGCTTTGCCAAACTGCTTCAAAAAAATGGATTGTCGAAAGAAAAACTTACAGATTATATCAATATTATAATTAAAAGTAGCAAACAGTTACTAAATATTGTTAACGATATCTTGGATATTTCTCGAATTGAGACAGGACAGCTTGAGTTGTATGAAAATACAATAAACGTAAACAATGTCCTTGATGAAATAAAGTCTTTTTTCGAGTTGAATGCAACTGAAAAGGGGCTCAAACTGAATCTGTATTATGAGCTAAAAAATAATGAAGCGTTTATTTTTATTGATGATTCGAAACTGAAACAAATCATATATAACCTTATTGGTAATGCACTTAAATTTACAGAAAAAGGATCAATTGATTTTGGGTATAAATTAATAGATCAGCAAATTGAGTTTTTTGTAAAGGACACAGGAATAGGAATACATTCAAAATATCAGAAACATATTTTCGACCGCTTTAACAAAATAGAGTACAAAACAAATATTTATGGAGGTACAGGTCTGGGTTTAGCTATAAGCAAAGGCCTGATCGAAAAAATGAATGGAGAAATATGGCTTACTTCCAAAGAGGGCGAGGGGACAACATTTTATTTTACTTTACCTTTTATTAAAGAAAGGAAGTTTGCAGATGATTTTATTATAAAAAAAGAAAACACTGATTTATTTAGAGGTACAATTCTTATTGTTGAAGACGAAGAGTTCAATGCTTTTTACCTGAAAGAAATTTTTAAAAAGAGAAATATAAAATGCATTCATGCCTGGGACGGCGAAGAAGCGATAAAAATATGTTCGGGAAATGAAAAAATTGATCTGGTATTAATGGATATCAAATTGCCAAAAATGAATGGTTTTAGGGCAACACAAGAAATAAAAAAGATTAACCCTAAATTGTCGGTTATAGCGCAAACAGCTTATGCCATGGAATCAGATAAGCTTGATGCATTAGCAGCTGGTTGCGACGATTACATTTCTAAGCCAATTGTGGAAGAAAAATTGATTAGCTTGCTTGAAAAATACCTAAAAAAATAGCTGAAAAAAATCATCCCTTAATTGTAATATTTTGCTTACTTTTTCAACTAATTTTAAAATTAAAGCTGAAAAAGTATGTTTAAATGGTTTTTGTCTCATCAGTGGAAAGAGTCAATCAGGTCCAATTTTTGGCAAAAGAGTCTGGTTATTAATATCATAATCGGATTTTTTATGCTAATCATGTTTTCTTACCTCATTCTGCTTGGTTTATTTATCGATGAGATATTACATGAAGCCTTCCCTGATGCTGACACGTTTATCATTTTTAATAGTGGATTAATCTATTATTTTGGAATTGACCTGTTTATCCGATTTTTTCTGTACAGTGTACCGGTAATTCAGATCGAGTCATATTTGCATTTACCCATTCGAAAGTCGCAAATTTTAAATTTCATTTTTTTAAAATCGAGTTTAAATGTTTTTAATGTATTGCCTTTACTCGTATTTATACCATTTGTTTTTAAAGTTATTATTCCCAATTATTCAGGCATTTATGCAATAAAATGGATGCTTTTAATGCTTGTTTTAATTTTAAACAATAGTTTTTTATTGCATTACCTGAAACGACGTTTTATTGATAAGCCATTTATCGCATTTGCTTTCGCTTTAGTTCTAATATCAGCAATGCTTTTAGATAAATTTGATATCATCTCCTTGTCTGGTTATTCATCAATTGGTTTAATTTATTTGGTTAATAACCCGATTTATATACTCATCCCATTGTCTATTTTGATTTTTGTTTATGGTATGAATTATAGCTACTTAAAATCAAAAATGACTCTTGATGATATAAACGTCAAAAAACAAAGAAAAGAGGATTCATTATCGAAAATAACATATTTCGAGTCATATGGCGATTTAGGCGAGATGATTTTATTAGAACTGAAACTAATCTGGAGAAATAAACGAAGCCGGACGATTATAAATATGAGTCCTCTGTTTCTACTTTATGGTTTGATCATTTATCCAAATGAAGATATGAATAAGCTGGGACTTTTAGTTTTTGTGGGGATATTTATGACGGGGGGAATCATGTTTAATTATGGTCAGTACATGCTAAGTTGGGAAAGCAATTATTTCGATGGTATTATTGCAAATAATGTTGATTTCTACAAACATTTCAGAGCAAAATACTTTTTAATTATTGCAACAGTTATTATTTCATATATTCTAACAATTCCATATTTATATTTTGGGACTAAAGTATTGATTATAAATACAGCAATGTGTTTATTTAACCTGGGATTTTTATCGTTTGTGTTAATGTATTTTTCAAGTGATAGTCGAAAACGAATGGATATGTCCAAAAGTTCGGCTTTTAATTATCAGGGAATGGGTGCAACGAATTGGATCATGATATTACCATTCTTTTTATTACCAATCCTTATTTGGCTGCCATTTAATTTATTGGGAATACCTAACTGGGGAATAGCCACAATAGCATTTATTGGAATAATTAGTCTGGCTTTTCATAAATCGTTAATGAAAATAGTTGTAAAAAGATTCGAACAAAAAAAACATCTCATTGCCGAAGGGTTTAGAGAATTTTAAATTGAATTGTAAAAAATAGATTAGCATGATAGAAGTAAAAAATTTAGTAAAAGCATACCATGGAGTTGTTGTATTAAACATTCCGGAATTAAAAATAGAAAAAGGGGAGAGCTTTGGTTTGGTTGGTAATAATGGAGCCGGAAAAACGACATTTTTCAGGTTAATTCTGGATTTAATTAAAGCGAATAAAGGAGAAATAATTTCGCAAGGCATTGACGTTAAAAGTACAACAAACTGGAAAGCTTATACAGGTTCTTATTTAGATGAAAATTTCTTAATTGATTTTTTAACACCTGAGGAATATTTTGATTTTATTGGAAGTGTTAATAATCTCTCTAAAGGAGATATTAAGAAATTTCTTGAGCAATTCGAAGATTTTTTTAATGGTGAAATATTAGATAGAAAAAAATACATCCGCGAATTGTCGAGAGGGAATAAGCAAAAGGTTGGAATTGCTGCTGCCTTAATCTCCGATCCTGAAATTTTAGTTTTGGATGAACCCTTCGCGAGCCTTGACCCAACGACGCAAATCAGGTTAAAAAGCCTGTTAAAACAGCTGCAAAAAGAAAAAAGAGTTACCATGTTGATTTCAAGTCACGACCTGAATCATGTTACCGAAGTTTGTGAGCGAATTGTTGTTTTAGATAAAGGAAATATGATCCATGATATTAAAACAAGTACAGATACGCTGAAAGAACTTGAAAAACATTTTGCAGTCAAGACTTCCTGACGGCAGTCAAGACTTCCTGATGGTAGTCAAGACTTCCGGTCCTCCCTGGGTGGATAAATCGGTAGTCAGGTCTGTAAGATTTAGTTCGATTCATGCAAAACCGAAGTACCGATAAGTTGATTGGAGCTTTTATTTCACAGGATGTTTAATTCACCGATTTTGGGATTCTGTAGATGAACATTATTTTTTTCTGCAGCATCTTTTACCCTTTCAATAGGATCAGTCCACGAATGTACACTCAGCCTGAATTTACTCCAATGGATTGGCAATAAGGTTTTTCCCTTTAAATCAATATGAGCTTGAACTGTTTGCTCTGGTAAAGCATGTATTTGCGACCAGTTTTCATTGTATTGTCCACACTCTATAAAGGTAATATCGAAGGGACCATATTTTTCGCCAATCTCCTTAAAATGTTTACCATAACCCGAATCTCCTCCAAAAAATATTTTTCTGTCACCTGATTCTATTATCCATGAACACCACAAGGTTTTATCTCTGTCGCGAGTTCCCCGACCAGAAAAATGCCGGGCAGGACTTGAAATGAATTGTAAGTCTGGATCATATTTTACCGAATCGCCCCAATCTGCAATTTCAATTTTATCAGCAGAAACCCCCCAACGCAGTAAATGAGCATCAACCCCAACAGGGACAACAAACTTTTTCGTTTTTGAGTCGATTTGTTGAATTGTTTTATAATCCAAATGATCATAATGATCATGCGAAATTAAAACCACATCAAGTTCGGGAAGCAAATCAACTGAATACTCATTATCAAATTCAAAGGCTTTATTAATAAAAGGTATTGGTGATGCTGCTTTTGAAAAGACAGGATCAGTAATTATTATTTCACCATTAATGTTGATTAGTATTGTTGAATGACCAAACCAGGTGTAGCTTATACCGCCAGTGTTTTTAAGAAACAAATCTTTGTCAAAAGCGATTGACTCGATTGGTTTTTCAGGACGACCATTCTCAACTCCGGTTATGAATTTCTTAATTACTTTCCACCGGGAATCAGTTCCGGTTATCATTTTAGTAGGCTCCGAATTCCGAAACTTACTATTTTTAAAATTTGGAGACGCTTCTAATCTTTCTTTATTTATAAATTTTTGCTTTGCACCAAATGCAGGATTAAGCCATATAAACAAATTAATTGCAAGAATTATGGAAGCTATTGCAGATAAGATAATTAATAAAGTCATTTTTTTCATTTATAAATAAAAAATTGATTTTTCTCAAAGATTAAAGTTATTGTTCAAACAAGCAAATGAATTCGAATACTATTTTAATACTCAACAAACGCGAACTAACGCAAAATTTAAAAAAAGCTATTTGTAATTTTCTAGTTATGAGATAAATTATTTAAGGACCCTCAATTCATTCAGAACAAAGATTCAACATATGATAAAAATCTATAAGTTATTACAGGTTTGAAATTTATTTAATTACATTTAAGACCATAAAATTCTTTATTGAAGTTAGAAATACGTTTGTTTTTCTGAATCTAAAAACAAGAAATATGAAACATTGTTCTCGATTATTTGTTTTTCTCGCATTTCTGGTGCTTCCCTTTTCATCATCATCTCAAAATACTGATAGTCTGGAAAATATTCTAAATACTTCCACAATTGATTCAATAAAGATTAAGGCTTATTTCGAATTAGCGGATATTTATTATTACGATAAGGCAGATACTGCCGCAATATTTTATAAAAAGGGAATAGAATTGAGTAAATCGGAAGGATTACTTCGAAAGGCTTATCAGGCACAAGAAGTTCTTTTTTTACTTTATCTTGATAATTCTGATTATTTTAATGCTAAAGAAATTGCCATTGAAGCTTTAATAAATGCAAAAGCCATTGATGATTCTATGCTAATCTCTCAAGCTCATAGCAATCTGGGAAATCTTTATTCCTTTATTGAAATGAAAGAAAAAGCATTAAATCAATTTCTTGAGGCTGTAAAAATCTATCCAATTGAGAAAAATCCTGTCGAAGCGGGTAAACTTTTTGGTCGACTTGGAAATTTATATCTGACAATGGATTCATATGATGATGCTGAAAAATCGTATTATAAAGCCATTGAATATTTTAAAAAGGCAAATGTCCGGAGAGGAATAATTGTTGCAACCCAAAATTTGGGAATTATTGAAAAGTATAAGAAGAATTACACGAAAGCAATAGAATTATATGATCAGGCTATAACGGAGTATAAAAAGATTGGTGATGAGTTTGGCGTTGCACAGTGTATGGCTAATATTGGTAATATATATATTGAAATTGGAGATTATAAGAATGCCCTTACTAATTTAAATGATGCTTTAAAGGTTTTTATAATTAAAAATCAGACTATTGATGAAATATTGTGCTATTCTGAAATGGCAAATCTTTATGTTAAGATTAATAAACCTGAACTGGCATTAATTTATGTAAATAAATCATACGATTTATTAGAGAATTTACCTGAAAATCTGGAGACAAAACTTGCTATTTTATATCGCATGCAGGAAGTATATATATCTGCAGGCGATTCGTCAAAGGCATACAAATACTTGAGCGAATATCAGGGTTTAAACGATTCATTAATGAACCTGGATTCAGAACGAAGAGTTGATATTCTAAAAACCCAATTTGAATTTGAACAGAAAGAAAAAGATATTCAACTGTTAACCGTTGAAAATAAACTTAAAGAAACAGAACTAAAGCGGAAAGGGATTTTTCAGATTTTCTATCTGGTTGCTATTGGATTGTCCATTTTTGCAATATCTGTATTAATTATTCTGTTCAGATTAAAACGGAAAGCTAATATTGCACTTGAACATAAAAATGCTGAGATATTACAACAAAAAGAAGAGATTGAAGCCCAACGCGACGAAATTGAAGCTCAACGTGATTTAGTTTATTCTCAAAAATTAGATTTGGAATCTGTTCATCTTAAAATTTCTCAAAGTATCGAATATGCTCAGCTTATTCAGGCTTCAATTTTACCTGACCCCATACTTCTTAAAGGAAAAGTTTCTGATCACTTTGTTACTTACATCCCTAAAGATATTGTAAGTGGTGATT
>DMBU01000078.1 GCA_003446015.1 Bacteroidales bacterium
AGAAGCCAAAGCTCCCGACTGCGCCCGCTATTGCATATGAGCCTTTGTTATGTGGCGTTTTTTTCAAATTTCTTTATTTCGATATTGTTTGTCTGTTTCTTATTGGATTAAGCAGTCTTTTGAAATTCTGAAATAATTACTAAAGAATAACCAATCCAGATTGTTAAATGAACCAAAAGAGTTAAGATATATCTTTTGTCTTTTTTAATTGTTAGAATGAAAGTCCTGATAAATAGAAATAGACTTGTCAGAACCGATAGAAAAAGAAATAACATTGTAAAAGTCGAAGATAAGTCATGAACCGAAAACCCAATTGGGAAAAGAGTTGCAAAAAGCGAATTGAAACCAAAAAATCCAATATAGAACAAAATAGTCAACCCGNNAATGTATATAAAGATTCCAAATCTTTCAACAATCACGCAACCCCGCATTTGTTATATCGTTTGTTGTAGCACGGCTTTCTTCTCAATCTTCAAAGCTAACTCAAAATCCGAAAAAGTTCAGGCGATCACGTCTATGCGCTGAAAATGTCAGCTACAGAGACCTCTGCTGTTATTCCCGAAAGCTCGCGCGGATTTCGTCTGAACTTTCACCAAATGTTGAAAAGCCTGGTTTCTCAATGAACTAAAAATAATTCACTACCTGGTCAAATCGTCGATATTCTGTCCTGTTTTCTGAGTTTCTTAAGCTGTGCTACAACGTTTGGCGGTATAAAATCGTTGGGGATTTCGGAGCACTTCTCTATCAAGGTACAACTAACTTTGATGCGAGAGACGTCGTTTGCATAACCACTTAAACCCCAATGTTTTATACCGCTTGTTAGGGGCTGGTGTTTTTTGTTTTCAGTCATTTTTCTATCAATTTGCTACTACTTTTCTGTCTGTTGGCGCGTTGGGCAAGACATACTCTTTTGCAATTTTGGGTTTGCGTGTCGGCTTGTGCGAATTACAAATGTGTATGGCTTTAGCGTTGGGTTAAATAATATCATTGTATCTAATTATTTTTCTTAAATCATTATATGTTGGATTCAATTTATTGTCTTGGTGTTTGCCGAACTCACCATATTTTGATATAAATTGATACCAAATAAATTCCATTTTCAATTTTTCTCTAAGTTGTTCAATGATTTCCTTTTTAGCGTAATACAACTTTGAATTTTCCGTCCAAATAATTTTAGTAACTTGTTCTTTGCTTTTGTTGTAGAAACATAAATTATTAGGATTGAAATCTAAATCTAATAAGTTTGAAAGTTCAGGATTCAAAAATTCAAAATGAGGATGTTCAAAACGATTCGTAGACCAGCTACTCCAAGAGTAAACTCGCATCACATCAGTTAAATTTAACCCATCATCATAATAGTCACCTTCATTTGGTTTTACTGAATTGCTCCAATTAATTTCGCCAGCATATATTTGATGAAAAGAAGTTGAGTCGTTATGGAATCTTCTAGATTCAACATTATTTTTCAAGTTCTGGATTTTCTTTTCAGGTATTAAAAAACTACTAAGCCATAGGTTAATTCGAGTGTCATTTTCTTTTCCTTCTTGAGTTATACTTAAGGAAAGCAAAACCCAATCATCCTCTGTGTATAATTTATGAATTAGAAAATTATTAACAAGGTTATCATTTTCTGAATTTATCCAATCTTGGATATTGTCATCTTTTGCAGGAAATAAACAATCTGTAATTAATTGAAACCTATTTGGTAACCTTGGAAATGTTGGGTCAAAAAAATTGTCGTCACTTCTAAATCTTTTACCATTATCTGATTTTAATTTACCATCTAAAACAAGGTAACCAACAAATTCAAAATATGATTGCCAAAGATATTTTTCTGAATATTTTGTCAAATTGTCATTTCCTCTTTTTCCACCATATTTATAAGCTTTATCTTCCTGGAAATCTTTATCAATCGTTTCAAAGACACTTTCTTTATAGCCTTTTCTTTTTATATTACTTAAAATAATCGCAAGACATTCAGAAGAAGGATAAGTATCTCTTTTATTATAATGGTCGGAAGCAATACCACTTATTTGATATTTATTAAAGTCATACAAATCAAGACCAAAATGGTAGTCGAAATGAAGACTTTTCCCAACTTCGTCTTCGATTTCTTTATCAATTGTAATGTTGTAACTATCTTTTAAAAACTGTATCTTTTTCGTAAAATCAAGATTATAAATAGTAATGGAAAATTCTCTAACTGTTAATATGTACTCAATTATACAAATATGAGTATTGTTGAGCTTTGGAATGAATTTACTTTCAAAGAATGACAAACAATTTTGAGTAAATGCTTTATCTTTTATTGATAACACAGTTCCACAAATTGCAACAACAACGGATTCAATACTGTTTATATCTGAGTAAGGAATTGTAATATTGGCTAATTCTAGCAAATTATAAGGATTCTTTTTGCCGATTAGAAATAAATTTTCTGTTGCTAAACTTCTGATTGATTTATCACTTGAAGTAGTTGAGAGAAACGATAAATTCAAATCTTGTTGAATATTTCTTTCACTTCCTTTATTTCTTAAATAGTAATTATTTATTTGACTGAGTAATTGATAGACTAAATGTTTATTCTTTCGAATTAATTCGCTCCAATTAATATCAATCTCAATTTGTGTTAAAGAGGAAAGTATCTTAATTGTAAATTCACCTAATCCATGAACTTCCTTTTTGAAATTGTTTTCAAACAACTTTTCAAACAATNNTAGGCTATTGGAAATTGTTTGACTTTCAGGTGCCACGATACTATGAAAATCTTCTAGTGATATCTCTCTTGTGCTGTTTTCCCATAAGTTCAGACAGTATTGAGCAATTTTTGTTTTTACTCTTTTCTTAAGCATTATATCAATTGAAGAATCCACAATGCTTGCCTTCTCCTCAATCTGCTGAATATAACTATCAATACTTTCAAATACGTTTTCTAAGGAAATATGAAGATTATCAGAATTTCTATTTACTTCGGAAAAAATCTTTAACAGAAGTGGATTAATAAATAAATCCTGATTGAAATTCCAAGAAGTTGGGATGATATTATATTTCTTAAAATATTTTGGTATTGCTTCAAGTCTTTGTTTTTCACTTAACCCACTAAGTGTTTTTGTATTTGGAATTTTTGATATGTCTGGTTGTTCGAAAATCGCTTCTACATAACGATTTCTACAAGTGGTAATTAGTAGGACATATTCTAGTTCCTCAATATCTCTAATTATATCCTTAATGTTGGATTTCCAAATATCATCAAATGGTTTACTTTCATTTAAACCATCAATGATTATTGGGATTTTAATTCCCTTCGTAATACCTAATGTATTTAATGCTTGTAATAGCTGTTTGAAAGTATATTGAGTATTTATCTCTAACTGTTCTATTATTTGAGTTTTTGGATTTTCATTTTTTCTAAAAGATGAGCCTAGAATTAAAATTGCAGGGATATTGTTTTTTAGCGATTCTACACAGATATTACAAGCAATATTCGTTTTTCCATAACCAGCACTACTTAAAATATGTATGTCTTTAGTGTTGACATCACCTATGATATCTAATATGCAATCTTCTTCATCTTCTTTTGATGAAATCAAATAGTCTCGAATTTTGGTTATTGAGGGTATTAGATATCGTTCATTCGCGTTCTTTTCTTTCCAGTTTTCTTTATCAATGATATATTCTTTCGATTTTAATTTCTTGTCAAGAATTTTGGCAGATTTTTTATAATTGCCAGCAAAAGAACGCAATAAACTTTCAAGCAACTTTATCTTTTCAATTGATAGTCCTGAACTAATAAGATTTATTGCTTCTTTGGATGTTTTGACACAGTTTCTTAATAATTCTTGAGCCGTGTCTATGTATTCTTTATCAAAGGCTTTGAATTCACAAGCATATGAATCATCTTTCTCTATATCATCCAAATCATCTTGTAAGTATTTTACTTTTGAAGAGATTGCTTCAAATATCTTTTTATAATTCATCACAAAAAACACTTCATCATCATAGCTAGATGGAGCATATAAGTCTGTGTCAAACTTTTTTTGTAAATCATCAATTCTTCTTTGGGAATATTTATTTATGAATTCAAATCCAATAAAATTTGTATTGAAATAATGATTGAAAACATCATTAAATTTGTCAAATTGTTGAGAAAGGAAATTATTAAAAGTTTCTTTATTCCAATGAGAAATTTCTATCTCTTTAGATAATTTACTCAATTCCTCTTTTAGCGTTTTAAAGGCATCTTCATTAAAACTATTGGGAGTACAGATTATCCAATGTTTAATTTTTGGATGTCGTGTTAATGTCGTACTAAAATTTGCAACCAACTTATTACGTCTTGCTTGAACTAATGATGTGCTTTTGTCTTCACCATCTAGCCACCATTTTGCTTGCCATCCAATTACGTCTCCAGATTTAAGGTTTAACTCAGGGCAATCTGAATGCAATGTTAAATAATATTCTGAACCGGGTGTGTTATAGAAATTCTCGAAAAATCCAAAATCCTTATATTTGATATAAGCAATCTGAAAACAAAAAGACTCAAAACTGATATCTCTAGCTTGTTGGTTTTGTTCAAATTGACTCCATTGAAGATTTATCATAGAAGAGCTTTTTCAGGTTTTTTAGTTTTACAAAGATTAATTTGGTCATAATAAGGACAACCTCCTCTACAATTATCTGCATTCTTACATTCTCTTTGACAATCGTTTATTTGACCATTTCTGAACGATTCCCAATGACTATTCCAAATTGTATCAAATGAATTATCTCTTAAACTGTAATTGTCTCTGTTGTGAATCGTAAATGAACAAGGCTTAACAATTAGGTTTTCGTCAATATAAGCAGAAAAAAAAGCACATTCACAAGGCTCAATAAAATCAATTGTAGTATTTGTAAAATGCATTAACATTGGCATAAAACAAGAATCAAAACCAATATTTAAGGAACATTTGTTATTATCAATTAATAGGCAAAACTCTTTTAAATCTTCATTTAAATCAAGGCATAAATCGTCATTGCCTCTTCCCATTGGTTTAAATGTTAAGAATATGAGTGAATTAAATCCCTTTAAATTCTCATTATGATTTCCTTTCAAAATTTCAATTCCTTGTTTTATGCTCTTTCTATCTAGAATAAAATGAATATTGGTTTTTATACCTTCTTTTATAAATATTTGAGCTTTGGATTTTGGAGTTAACCTAATATCCGAGAATGAGATTGCAGCAGCACCAACTAAGGGTTTAACTTCTCTTGCCAATTGCTCAGTTATATGTTCTGCATTTGTTGTAAAATTAGGAACTATATTGTGCTTTCTTGATATTCTTAATATTTCAAGAAAATCTGGATGTTCCAAAGGTTCGCCACCACCTAATGCAACCTGAAACACATTTCCCCATTTTTTACTATTTAATGCTCTTATGGTAAATTCATAGTCTTCTACACTCATAAATTCATTGTTCGGCAAACTGTCACGATAACAAAAGGAACATCCTTTGGTACAATGATTAGAAATTGATATATCTACAAGTTCTGGTAATGGGGCTCGATAAGGGTTTTCTTCAAGAGTTTTCCCCCATCTCATTGTAAATCCAGTTTTATTATCTGCTACGAAATTGTAACCGTCGCTATGTCTTCTTATTAATGTCAATTTTAGTAAGTTTCTACTTGAGTTGAACCAAAACCAGTTATTTTCGCAATTTCTCCTTTAAGAATGTATTCACCAAAGATGTAACTCCACAATTCTTCATCATTCATTTTATCAACATCAACCTCATTTCCTTCTCCTTCAATCCATTCTCTGCTATTTGTATCTCCATCAGTTTGAAATTTTAGTTTTTTAAACATCATTTCTTCACCTTCCATATAAATTCTAGTACCGTTTTCTGAAATATCATTCTTTAAAAACTCAGTTATTTTTTGAATTTCTTTATCTCTGTGGTCACCATAATATCTGGCAAAGGTCTCAACAATATCTTTTTTCATTGTAATAATATAGCTAACAGAACTGCTATTTGATACGAAGTCATTTCTTATTTTCATTTTATCTCATTTTTAGCGTCGGCAGGAAAACAGCTCTTTTGCAAGCTTCGGTCGTGCGTTGGCTTGTGCGGTTTGCAAATGTGCTGTTTTGTGCGTTGGCTGTTCATTATTTAGTTTTTCTTTTTCTGTCTTTAAGTAGCAAATTGGCTTCTGTGTCGTTTTTTTACACTTCTGACTAACGT
>DMBU01000017.1 GCA_003446015.1 Bacteroidales bacterium
GGTTTTTAAAATCCCGCATAACGTTTTGCAGCTACCCGAAGGGCGGGACTTTTACCACAAAACTCGATTTGAAAAACTAAACTTCCATTAACCACAAAACTGTCTTTGGAACACGAAACCCCGCCTTTTGGGTAGGTGCTGTTATGCCTTCGTTGTTTTTTCGGTCGTGGTTTGTCTGTCCATTTTGGACTGTCTTGGTGCGTTGGCTTGGTAGCTCTTTTGATTTTTTTTGCGTTGGTCTGTGAGTTGAAAAAAAAGCAAATGTGCTACCAAACGTGATGGCTATTTATCGTAGTCTAAGTCCACTTGTATTCCTAATAATTTTTCTTCGGGAGATTTGTCGCTAAGTGTCAATTTAATATTATCTAAAATTAATTTTTTATGTTGTTCTGCTTCCATTTCTGCTTTTAAACCGTCAATAACACTTTGGTTAAGCGAAATGATATATTGAAAATTATTAGTGCTACATTCCTCGTTAGCAATTTCAAACATAGTTTTAATCTGTCTTGGGTCCATATCGGCAGTAATTTTACTGTCGTGAAAGATGAAGTCAACATTATGATTGTGTTTTGCTTTTAGAATTGTCCAGTCAAAGCAAAATATCTTTACCTCGTTAACAGCATTACCTGCATCATCTTGAATTTTTGCTTTAATGTCATACCTTATGGAATTCTTACCATCATTGTTGTCAATGGTAATTCCTGAATTTTTTTCCGAGTAAAATTTTTCTACAAATGATTTGAACAAAACTATATTATCCTTAATTACTTCTTCAGCATCTTCCAAATATTTATTAGTAACAATGTTTTCGTTTGTAAAATCTTTTTTATTTTCTTCAAATGCTAATTTATAGTCAACCGTAAGCTTTCTATACTGATTTAAAGTATGTAATTTCTTTTCATTGTCGCTTAGTGCTTGATTTAATTTTGTATAATCTTCTAATGCTCCTGTTGATTTTAAATACTGCAATTTCTCATCTTCCATTTTTCCTAACTTAGATATTGTCTTGTTAGTCTCTGCAAGTTGATTCTCAAATGTTCTTTTTTCTTCTATCAGCTTTTTAGTTCTGTTGTCTAATAATTGGGAGTTAAATTTTTCTAAATCACTTAATTTTTTAATTACCATCTCCCCAAGTTCAATTTTGGCTTCTTGATATAATTTCAAAATCTGCTCTTTTGAAATGTCTGGTTGAATTTCAAGGCTTTTGTTTATATTGGAAATTACGATACTAAATTTAGTTGCCTTATTTTTTTCTTGTTTTAATTCGTAGGAAATTTTATCCGCTTCCTTTCTTATTGCATCATAATCTTCGGCAATTACAAACTCATCAATGCTTTTTTTGTATCGTTTGATGATTGTCTCCAATTCTACAATTTTTATTTCTAAATCCTTTTTGTTCTCGGTGCCAAAAATGGCTTTAAATTCAGGATTATTTAACTGTTTTTTTAATTCAGAAATATTATTTTCTTTTTCCTTAAGTTCCGCTTTTTTAAGTATTAAATCAGTATCTAAACCCAATAAAAAAGAATTGTTAATAAGATTTGTAACTGGTTTCTCGTTTTTTATATATCTGTCATTTGTTATATAACTATCATCACCATACCTGATAAATCTTGATATTAAGCCTCTAAAAGAAATAAATTTTGAATTTTCTTTAATTCTAAATAATTCTTTTTCTAAGTATTTATTGTATTCTTTTATTGTATATTTTTCTCCATTCAATTCAATTTCTCTCTGATTAGCGGTTGAACGCACAGCAAAATATTTCTTATCTCCAATTTGAAAATCCAAATAGAAAATCCAACCGTTCAATTTAGTTTCAAATTCTCGATTTGAATTTGAACCTAAACAGAAATGAATTAAGGAAACTGTAAGCGATTTTCCAACACTATTATATGTTTTTCTTTGGTCTGTGGTTTCTTTGATTGCGGCAATAATAGATATGCCGTTAGGATTAAATCTAACAGTATGAAAACTATCTTTATTTGCCCTTAATTCAATTAACCGCATTTTTTATTTTTCCGTTTTTATCAATTGACACAGCACCGACAACAAACAAATAATTTAAAGCCAAAACGACATTATCAAAATTGTGGTAAGCAGGGAAAACTCTTTTGTTATTATTAATTTCAGAGAACTTAAACCATATCTCATCAATCGTCTTAGGCTCATTAATAATGTTTAAAATCACGCCACCTAATCCGAGTAAGGATTCTGAAAATCTAATATGTTTTGAAGGTAAAATCATTTCTTTTCTTAATTTGGTGTTTCAAATATGTCGCAATATTCAAAGTAATACGCCATTAAAACATAAACTGCATTATGAAATGCAAAGTTATCTTTTGGACTTGATTTATCCGCAATAAACTGGAAAATTTCGTCATTTTTCGTGTCACTTTCGGGTATTTCTTTAACAGCTTGAAGATAAATGTTGTTAAACGCTTGCCTAAGTTCCTCTTTAGTAAATTTACTTTCCAATTCAAAGAACTCTTTGATTACAAAACTCTGTCGTTGTCCTGCGTTCAAAAAGTCGCTAACTGCTTTACAAAGAGAATTAAAAATAATTTTCTTCTCAAAGTCAGGATGTGCAGGAATTACTTCATTTATTTTAGGAGCATTACTATTCAAAAGAAAAGCAATTACTTCTTGCATAATAGAGTATTCAACATTTTCAATATTTAATGGGTCAGGAATAACGCCACCAAGCACATCAATTACTTTATCTTCGTCAAGACTAAAAAACACATCTTCAAGGTGTTTGCAAATCAAAATTTCACAGTCAATTTTTTTATCGGTCGCAATTTTTTTTGCATTTGCATATAGTGAAGCATAAACATTCCTGTATTTATCGTTCACAACAAAATAACACTTTTTTACTTCGAAATTATTCTGAGTCCAATAATCAACAAGTTCGTTGAAAGAAGATTCCATTTTTGTATTTGCCTTGTCTTCTTTTCCCGATAATTCCTCCGGTGCATAAACCTGATAGTATTCACCTGTTTTATCGTTAAATCCATCACACTTTCCGTCACCTAATCTTCCTTGTGGTTTTATTTGCTTGAAATTACTGTCTTCATTTTGTTTAATCTTTGTAAACAAATCTTCAAAAGCCTGTTTATCGGCTGCGTAAAACTTGTTTTTTAAAATTATTCTTGCGATATACTTTTCGTCTCTTGTCATTCTATAAATATCGAAATATTTGCTGTAAAAGTAATATTTAGTTTAAAGGCTATATTATTTTAGTTAAAGTGTTTTTTTAGTATTGCTCCAATTTTATTTATTTCCTTTTGCTCTGTTGTGGGTTTTACATAACATTTCACAATTCTTGATATCTGTCGCACCGCCTTTGCTCCAAGCAGAAACGTGGTCTGCATCCATTTCAGCTAATGACCATATTTTAGTTTTGTTTGTGTTGTTGCCAACTGCACACAGAGGACAATTTGAAATAGATTTTTTCTCTGCTTCTGTTTTTTGTTTTCCGTAAACAGATTTTTTTGTCGCTTCGTCAAAAACACGAACTTCCAAAAGTTTTGTGTCAGTTGAACCGCCAAGAATATACTCAAATACACCTTTACGACTTTTTATGTATGGGTCGGCATAAAGTTCTTTTACTTGTTGAGATACTTTTTGTGGACTGTAAGGTTGTTTCTTGTAAGTTTCATAAAGTCGTCCCCATTCAAGTCCTTTCATTTCGCTTTCAATGTCAGCAAATACAGTAGAAACCCAGTCTATAACACTTGTAAAATATGTTTTTAATTCTTTAATGTTATCATCTTTGCGATGAAGTGCCATATAATCTTCAATTTTGCCTTTACTGACCCAATCAATAGCACATTCCAAAAATTCCTGTCTGTTTGCACTGCCTGAAACGTAAGCACTCCATTTTTGAATGTTCGCATTTTGGCTGTTGCTAAATTCTTCTTTTCCAAGTGTTACAAATGGTCCTGAATAAATTGCATTGTTAAGCTCTTGATTAGTTAATGGAACGCCTGCTATATTTATTGTTTTGAACCAAGATTTAATTTCAGGTTCTTCTCCTTCGCATTCATATATTGTAAGTTCAGTGTTCAAAATTTTCGCTTGTAGTTCTGGGGCAAGACTTTCAAAGTATTGTTCCATACCATCAACTTTAACCGCAAATTTATTTGTTACGAAACGTCCAAAACTTGTTATTCGCTGTTGTCCGTCTAATACTTCAAATTTTTCATTTGTTATTTTTACAAAATAGATTAGACCCAAAGGATAATCTTTGAGCATAGAGTCAATTACTGCAACATCTCTTTTTCCGTCAGCATAAATATAGTTTCGTTGATATTCAGGTTGAATGGTTAATTTACCTGATAATCCAAAAAGTCCTTTACCTTCAAGTTGATTATAAACGAAGCCATCGCAAATATCTTTTACTGTAATGTCGGTTCTAAGTGTTGTTTTCATTTCTTAGTTTGTCTGTGTTTAATTAAAATTCTTCCATAAGTCCTATTGCCATTTATTATGGTGCAACCGCCCCTGTCTTCAGGGTGTGGTTTATATTTCAACCTTTCTAAAATTTCCTTTGGTGCTGATGCTTTAGTGTTTCCGCTTGCTTGCCAAATAATTTCAAATTGTTCAGGTGAATATTTATCAAGAAAAGTTATAGGAACTCCCATAATACCATCATAGTCGCTTGGTATCGCATCTGTGAAAGGAACATCAATAGCATCATAATTTTCGTATTTGTCATAAGACTTTTTACCTTTCAATTCCTTGTGTTTACTAAACTTTAAATTTTCTTCCATTGTCATAAATGGCTTTGGTTGATGTCGTCTACCGTGGTCAAGATTTGTAAACCAAC
>DMBU01000047.1 GCA_003446015.1 Bacteroidales bacterium
TGAGATATGTTATCAGGGTTAAAGAATACCTGATCTAAACCAATGTTTTTAGCTCCTAAAACATCAACCTGAAGATCATCACCGATCATTATGCTTTCATTTATATGGGCATTTACATTTTCCAGGGCGTGTTGAAAAATAATTGGCATAATAGAGAAAGATTAACATCAAGGAAATATACTCTTTTATAATTAATACATGATTCAGTATACTGCTAGAAAAGTTTTACTATGAAAGTTTTATAATTTACAGAAATAATTTTATTTCTCAAAATCTTATTAAGAATCACTCTAAATAAGTTGAATTTTTTATTGTTCTAACGTTTAGAATGTTTGTAAATTATGAATTTCTATTTCTTTTTCATAAAATATGTTTTAAAACATGTTTAGGGTTCAAAACTGTTTAACTAATTTCAATTTTCATTTTTACATAATCTAATTGGTTTCTAAAAAAATATTTTAATTAATGGATAATATGAGATTAAAACTAGTTGTAAAATCAAAATTGTTAGTAATTCTTTTAATTGGATTAAAGACATTTACATTTGCACAAGATATTGAACTGTCAGATCAGTTAGGTATTCAAAGTATGGTGCCAGCTTCACCATCTGTTGCTGCATTTAATCAATATGGAAATTTCCCTGTTGATTTAGCTTTTGGTACTCCTAATATTAAAATTCCTTTACATACTGCAAAAAGTGGAGATATTTTATTGCCAGTATCAATTAGCTATCATGCAGGAGGTATCAAGGTAAATAATCCAGGTAGTTGGTTGGGAATTGGTTGGAATATCAATGCCGGAGGAGTAATTTCTAGACAAACGAATGGGAAACCAGATGATATTCATGATGGTTGGTTAAAAATTAGTGATGAAGTTAAAACTAAAGTTTTGAATGGAATTACTGTCGAAGAAGATTATGATATTTTAAGAAACATTGGTGAGAGTGGTGATGAAAACTCTTATGACCTAAAACCTGATATTTTTTCATATTCTATACAGGGTTACTCTGGGAAATTTATGTTTAATGAGCATAAGGAGTTAATTCTTATTCCTCACAGAAATGTTAAGATAACTCCTTTTTTTGATGCGACTTATGGCTTTATAAAAAGTTTTCTTATTGAATTGCCGGATGGAAATAAATATACTTTTACTGAACGAGAAACTACTACAGTATTAGCAGGAATGTTTAAAAATATTCCTGAACATGGATCAGCATGGTATTTGACAAGGATTGAAAATATGAAAGGGAATGATTTTATTGAAATTTCATATAATACACTTGAAGGTCCTGAAGTTTTTTACATACCTGAAGTATTTTTAAAAACTTATACACAAAATATTGGGGGTCTTTACAATCCTGAGGGAGGTAATCTATCAAGTAAAATTTCTTATACTAATTTGGAAATAGACGAGAAAAGTGTTAATGAAATTAAATCTGCCAATAGTATATTAAAGTTTTTTTATAAAAATAGTGGCAGAAATATTGATTATATTGAGATTCAAGAACCAAATAGAGATGTCCGACAAACTATTCAATTTTCTCTATCTGATTTTCCTAATGCAACTGACTGCAGTGGTTCTCTTTGTACCAGATTTAAATTAGATCGGGTTCAGAAGGGTGACCAAATATGGGAATTTACATATGAAGATATTGCAGAACCTCCATTAAATTCAATGGATAAGGACCATTGGGGCTATTTTAATGGAGCTAATAATTCTACATCTCCAATTCCTGATGTACGTCCCTTTGGTGGTTATCAAATATATGGTGATGGAGCTAATAGAAATACAAATCCTGATAAAATTAAATTTGGATCATTAAATAGAATAGATTATCCAACAGGAGGATATACTATTTTTAAATTTGGCGCAAACAAAATAAGTTTAGTTAATGAAAGAGGTGAAATTAGGCATGAATTTAAAGATATTTATGTTAAAACTTTAACTTCAAATACAACAGAAACAACTACATTAGGTATTTATAATAATTGGGGAGATAGGAGTTTTTTTGTTGATGTTGATTTACCTGTAATACCAACTTGGTATCCTAGATTAGAATTGACAATTGAAGTTATAACAGACCCTTCGATTTGGAGTACTCAAGGATCTGTATATGCACACGAGCCATACTTTTTAATGACTAAGAATAACATCATGTATAATAGCTGGTATAAGGAGATTTCAAATCTAGACATATTTGAAGATAGCTATTATGATGTTTATGATAATAAATATATTTATAGAACCTCAGATTATAGAGTCTTTGGATATAATGAATATAACGATAGTGAGCTTGGAGATACAGAAATAAAACTATCTATTTCTGAAGGTAGTACAATAAAATGTACCTTAGAAAGAGATGGATATTACTTAGAGGAAGCGTCTGAGCAAAACGCAAATATGTTTGTTGGAGGGTTACGAATTGAAGCAATTGAAAATTATGATGAAAATGGAAATCTCACTTCGAAAAGAATTTATAATTATACAAAACCTGAAAATCCTGTAGAGTCTTCTGCAAAACTTTTATTTGGGACTTTAGAAGATTTAATGACGAACGGGATGTATTATTATACGGTTGGTGGAGATCAGGTATGGGCTGAAGGTTGTGTTGATCATTCACAGAATATGCTTGTTATTAATGATAACCCATTTAGCAGCTTTGTTAATGGATGGGCTGTTGTTGCTTATGATTATGTTACTGAAGAAAAAGTAGATACTAATAACAAGTACCTTGGAAAAACTGAATATAGTTTTATTAATAATCTGGGAATACATAGTGCAAAAGATTATCCACCAATTCCTTTTTCAAATGAAACATGGAATTGCGGAATGCCTAAAGATATTGATATATATAATGCAGATAATGAACTTTTGAAGAAAACACATTATACATATGGATATAAGGCATTAGACATACTTAATGCCATTTCAGTTTCAAAAAATCGAAATTATGATTGGACAGCATATTATTGTTGCTTAAATATTGGAGAATGTAATGCGGATGATAAGGATTTGGCAAGATACGCATATAGCGATTACCAAATCACTTCATTATGGAAAGAAAAAAATTATGAAGTTACAACCGAATACATTTATGATTATAACATTTTACAAGATATTATTACTAAATCAAATAGTTATGATTATTCAAATATTAGCGAAGATGGATGGATACTCCCAAAGAAAATATCAACAACAACTAGTAATGGTGAAACCATTGCAACTGAAAATTTGTATCAGTTTGAACTTGGAAGTTTAGAAAATTTACCTAAAGGTTTAGTTAGAGAACAAAAGAAATATATTGAAGAGGGAATCCGTCCTCTTACAAAAGAAAAAGTTATTTCAGCACAATCAATTGATTATTTGCATCGAAGTAATAAAATGTTAAATCTTTATAAATGGGAAAGTAATTTTCCAGATGAAAACTTTACAGATTTAACTGTTGATTATGAACTTACTAAAATTAGAGATGATAATTATAATAATGAACCTACTGTGCATATAAAATATAATATTAATGACAGGCCAGTTCAAGTTGAAACTAATAATGGATCAATAACCAGTTATATATGGGGATATAATAATATTTATCCTATTGCAAAGATTGAAAATGCTACATATGATGAAATTGAAGAAATCATTACACAAACGGATTTTGAAACATTAAATAATACAGAAGTTACAGAAAGTACAGTTAGAAATATTCTTAATAAACTTAGGTCCAATTTGCCAAGTGCTGGGATTAATATATATACATATGATATTATTGATGGTATGTTGTCTCAAACCGATCCAAACGGATTTATATCCTACTTTAAATATGACGATTATGGTAAATTAATCAATATCAGTGACCATAATAATAATATCTTAAAAGAATATGTATATCATTATCAGGGACAGCCTGTTGATGAATTTACAGGTTATTATCAAATAACAACTCAAATTGAAGAGAATGGTAGAATTGATCCTGAGTATGCAACTGTAAAGGGAGGTGATGATTTAACATTAAAAGTTATACCAGATGAATTTTACCACGTAAAAGATGTTAAGATAAATGGAATTTCTCAAGGAATATTAAATGACATTGTAATAGAAAATATTACCAACAATAAAGTTGTTTCTGTTGAATTTGGTTTTGGACCAATAATTATTTCTAAATCAGGAAATGGAATTATTACTCTTGATAATGAAACATCAGTATTATATGGAAGTGATTTTATTTATTCCTTTACACCCGGTACAGGATATTACATAAAAGATGTTGTTGTAGATGGAGTATCAATTGGAATAAGGAGAGACTATACATTTGAAGATGTAACATCAGCACATACTTTGTATGTTGAATTTAGTAATATTTATTTGGTTCATACCACTGTAATATATAACGAGGGAGGATCATTTACTCCGGCAAATCCTGAGGTCGTATATGGAGACAATGTCCACATAAGAATAAGTGCGGATGAGGGTTATTATATTTATAAGATTACTTATGAAGAGGTTCCGATTGAAGGTTTAACGGAGACTACTACAGGTTATACTATACTTGTTGAAGATATTCAGCATCATGTAGGAATTGATGCAGAATTTAGAATAAAAACCTTTGATATTACTGCATCAAAAACAGGTAGCGGAACAATAACTCCTGAAGGTACAACAACATATAATTACGGGAGTAGTAAAACCTATACTTTTACTCCTGCAACGGGATATCATGTCAGCGATGTAAAGGTTGATGGAGTATCTCAAGGAGCCTTAGGCACTTATACATTTAGTAATATTAGTGCAGATCATACTATTTCAGTCGTTTTTGCTATTAATACTTATACTATAACGGCAACAAAAACTGGAAGTGGGACTATGACACCGAGTGGTAATTCAACCGTAAATTATAACGGAAGTATTACTTATTCTTTTGCTCCTTCAACAGGCTATTACATCAAAGATGTAAAAGTAAATGGAGTTTCAAAGGGTTCTATAAGCAGTTATACTTTTAACTATGTAAAATCTAATCAGACTCTTTCTATTGAATTTGCAATTAAAACGTATACTATTTTTACATCAACTAATTCTGGAGGCTTGATTAGTCCTGCCAATCCCGTTGTTAACTATAATAGTGATGTAACTGTAATTGCAATGCCTAGTTCAGGATATTACATATTTAAGGTAATTCTTGACGAGATTGCTGTCACGAATTTTTTATCAACAAAATATCTCAAAGCTTTTAATGATGTAACAAGTAATCATAGTTTATATGTGGAATTTAAGCATAACCCGGTTACAATAACAGCAAGTCAAAGTGGAAACGGAACTATTACACCAAGTGGAACAATTAGTATCGAATACGGTAGTAGCAAAGCCTACAGTTTTGCACCTGCCAGTGGTTATTATATAAAAAATGTGAAAGTAAATGGAGTATCAAAAGGGGCGATTAGTAGTTATACCTTCTCAAATGTGACATCTAATCAAACTGTATGGGTTGAGTTTGCTCAAAGTCCCTATATAAATACAAGCGTTTCCGGCTTAGGTTTTACTGAAACTGGTGGTACTAAAACATTTACGATCTCATCCAATGTCAGTTGGACTATTAGTTCAGATGTAACATGGTTTACTGTTACTCCTGTTTCTGGCACTAATAATGCTACAATAACGGTAAACTGTTCTTCAATGCCTATTAGATATACTGAGAGAAGTGGCACAATTACCATAACCGGAGGAGGAATTACAAAATTGGTATATATTTCCCAATGGCAGGAAGGTGTAATATTAGATTAATTAAGCATGATAAAATATTAAGATTATGTTAAAAAAATATAAAATACAATTGATAGCTGCAATACTAATAAGTTTACTTAATTGTAGCCGTATTTATTCCCAGGAGACGCAAAACTTTATCATCGAGAAAGTTTATACATCGGGTACAACAGTACCCACAACAGGTATAAGCGATAAAAATATCTCGGTAAATTATTTCGACGGATTAGGCCGCCCGATTCAGTCAGTTCAGGTTGCAGCAAGTCCCGATGGTAAGGATGTGATTCAACACATTGCTTACGATGATCTGGGCCGCGAATCGAAAAAGTTTTTACCGTATGTTTCGAACTATGCTGGTGGATATTACAGAGATAATGCAGCAACTGAACAAGAAGCATTTTATGATCCTTTAACAGTTCCAGAAAATATTGCAGATGATATAAATCCCTGGGCCGATATTGTATTCGAAGAGTCTCCCTTAAATAGGGTTTTGGAACAGGGAGCTCCAGGTACTGCTTGGCAAACAAATGGTATTGAAGCCGATCATGCAGTACATTTTACCTACCAAACCAATGCTGGCGAGGTAAAATTATTTGAACTTGATGCAGGTAATAATTTGATTGTAAATGGAGATTATACTTCTGCCAAATTATATAAAACCGGAACACGCGACGAAAATGAGGTCTGGAGCTACGAGTACAAGGATTTACTTGGTCGGGTTGTTCTGAAAGTAACTGATCCGGCAAACTTAAATCTTCAAACCTATTACGTTTACGACGATTTCGGATTATTGCGTTATGTAATTCCTCCAAAAGCTGTTGAAGAAATCGGAACACAAACAACAGGTGCGATCGCACAAGCTGTTTTAGATAATTTGTGTTATTATTACGAATATGACGGGCGCAAACGCATGAGTATAAAAAAACTTCCCGGAGCTGATCCTGTATATATGGTTTACGATAATCGCGATCGATTAGTATTGACACAAGATGGTAATCTCCGTAACGATAATAAATGGATGTTTACCAAGTATGATCAACTGAACCGACATATATTAACCGGTATTTATGATTATGGCGATACCATTTGCCAATCGAATATGCAGATATATGTAAATACTCAATTCGAAACATTAAACTATTTTGAAGTTTATGATGGTTCTCTCACTGATTTAGGATATACGAACCAATCCTTTCCTCAGTTAGACTCAAACGATGAAATACTTTCAGCAACCTTTTATGATAATTACAATTTCGATATTGATTCAATAGGTGACTATGAAAATGTTCGGGCTTATGCTGAATCCATTGATGACGCTGACTATCACGTTTCAGATATTAATTATGCAGTAAAAGGACTGGTAACCGGAACCTTAACAAAAGTGCTGGGAACAACCGATCGTTACCTCTTATCAGTAAACCTATACGACGATAAATACCGTGTAATTAGAACTTATGTAGAGAATTACCTGGGTGGTGAAGATTTGTTTTTAAGTAAATACAATTTTATTGGTACAGTACTAAAAACCAAACAAATTCATGTTAAGAATTCAGGAGCTACCCCTGTAACCATAAACCAGGAATTTGAATACGATCATGCATTCCGATTATTGAAAGCGTATCATCAGGTTGAGGGTAATGGCGACTCTGTATTAATGGCCGAAATGGAGTACAATGAGCTCGGGCAGTTAATAAGTAAAAGGTTACATGAAGGTTTGCAGAATGTAAACTTTGAATATAACATACGGGGTTGGTTAACTAGTATTAATGATCCTACAGAATTGCAGAAGCCCGATGATCCTGAAGATTTATTTGCCATGCAACTAGGCTATAACGAAGATATAGGTTTAGGTGCCGATCCTCAATACAATGGAAATATCTCTGCCATGGAATGGTTAAACAGTAGCGAATCGGTAAATCATGGATATGCATTCGATTACGATGAGGTAAACCGCTTAACCAAAGGAGACCATATTGAGAATGGAACTAACAATACCAAATTTGATCTTGCCCTGGTCGATTATGATGAGAACGGAAACATTTTGCATTTAAACCGTTTTGGTGACACAGGTTCAATTGATGAACTTACTTATGAGTACGAAGATGCTTCTGCAAATTACACCAATCAATTACAACAAGTCGATGATGCCTCAGGTATTGCTGATGGTTTTGACGATGCAGCAGGTGTTGACTATGCGTATGACAACAACGGAAATTTAATTAACGATAATAATAAAGGCATAGCAAGCATCCGTTATAATTATTTAAATTTACCTGAAGAAATTGACTTTGGTAGTGGTGAAAAAATAAATTATATTTACGATGCAGCAGGAGTAAAACATGCTAAACTGGTGAGCGATATAAGTGCAGGTGATGAATATAAATATTACATAGGCAATATGGAATACAACAACGCACAGGAGCTGGAATATATACATACCGACGAAGGCCGAGTTCGTTTGGCCGGAGGCGATTATGTATACGATTATTACCTAAAAGATCACTTAGGTAACACAAGAGTTGTATTCAACCAGAATGCTTCGGGGCAGTTGGAAGTAGAGCAAATCGATAATTACTATCCATTTGGAATGCGATTTAACCAGGCACCAGTAGTAGCAGATCAAACTACCCAATACATGTACAATGGCAAAGAATTACAAGAAGACCATGGTATGGATTGGTATGATTATGGTTTTCGTATGTACG
>DMBU01000014.1 GCA_003446015.1 Bacteroidales bacterium
CTTTTGACGAATGAGGCTTTTTAATTTAAACTACAATTATTTTTTCTATAGAATAGTTTGAAAAGGCATAAATAACTGCATAAAAGTTTGTTTGCACAAATTGAATTCTGGAAGTTTTGTAACAAAACATACTACATCTCGTAAAGTAAATTGCAAAATCAAAAACTACACATTTTGAAAGAATTTATAAAAATTCTAAGGATAACACTCATTCTTGTTTTACTATTAGCTTTTAGCACTTGTAAAGAAAAAGAGAAAGACTCTCTTGCTAATTTAAATTCGATTGAAAAAATTAGGAAAAGAGGCAAGTTAATTGCTGTTATGGATTACAACTCTACAAATTATTTTATCTACAGAGGTGAACCAATGGGATATCAGTATGAGTTATTACAATTACTTGCTGAGCATTTAGGTGTAAAGTTAGAGGTAAAAGTTGATAATGATGTAGATGAGAATTTTAAAATGTTAGAAGAAGGAAAATGCGATATTATTGGTATAAACCTTACAGTAACAAAGGAAAGATCAAAAGTTATTGATTTCACATATCCTCATAGTCAAACACACCAGGTGTTGGTGCAAAGGAAACCAGATAACTGGAAATCTCTTTCAGAAAATCAGCTTGATGCAATTTTATTGAGAAACCAATTGGATTTAGCAGGGAAAGTGGTTTATGTGCAAAAAGGAACCTCGTATGAACAAAGAATGAGGAATTTATCAGATGAAATAGGAGATCATATTACTATTATTGACAAAAGCGATAAGGAAGTTGAAGAGTTAATTGAATTAGTCGCTACAGGAGAAATTGATTATACTGTTGCTGATGAAAATGTTGCTTTGGTTAATCAAATATATTACCCTAATCTGGACGTTAAAACGGCTATTAGTTTTCCTCAAAATCTTGCCTGGGGGGTCCGAAAAGGTGATGGTATTTTAAAAAATGAAATTAATCTTTGGTTAAAGGAGTTTAAGAAAACGACCCAATATGCATTAATATATAATAAGTATTTTAAAAATCCCCGATCTATTAAAATAGTAGAAAGTGATTTTTATGCTATAAATAGTGGAAAAGTTTCAGGATATGATGAATACATAAAAAAATATAGTCAGGATATAAATTGGGATTGGAGACTTCTGGCATCGCTTATTTATCAGGAGTCGAGATTTAAACCTAATGTAAAATCATGGGCTGGTGCATATGGACTAATGCAGTTGATGCCTACAACAGCGCGTCGTTTTGGAGTAAATAAGAGTTCATCTCCCGAAAAACAGATTAAGGCAGGTGTAGAATTTATTAAGTGGCTGGATAAAAGATTTGAAAAAAGAGGGATTACCGATGAGCAGGAAAAAATAAAATTCATACTGGCATCATATAATGTTGGATTAGGCCATATTCTTGATGCCCGAAGATTGGCTGAAAAGGAAGGTAAAGATCCTGATAAATGGGAAAATAATGTGGATGAATTTATCATAAAAAAATCACATCCAAAGTACTACAAAGACCCCGTGGTTAAATATGGTTATTGTCGTGGATCAGAAACATACAATTATGTTATTGAGATTTTAGATCGATATGAACATTACAAAAACATTATACCTGAAACATAGTATTGTTTTTCCTTACTATTTCAAGAAATTCAGAAAGAATCATGGCTGTTGCTCCCCAAATAGTTATATTGTCGGGATTATAAATTGGGGCAATAAAGGATAAATCACCATATTTAAATTCTTTTGAAGTGCAATTATCAGGATTTAATAAATCGTTAAGTCTAACTTCAATCACTTTTTTTACTTCCAAAGGATCTATGTCGAAAAGAGGTGTTGTTTTGTGTATTCCTATAATGGGATAAACAATAAAATTACTCACAGGAATATGCAAAGGGGTTAATTGTCCATAAATATCAACCATCTCAGGATTTATACCGATTTCTTCATGTGTTTCACGAAGAGCAGTTTCGATGATGCTTTTATCGCCATCTTCATATTTCCCACCTGGAAATGAAATTTGCCCACTATGAGGTCCATTATATTCTGTTCTTAGAATAAACGAAATATAAATTTCTTGATTTTTCTCATAAATTAAAATAAGAACTCCCGCATTTCGACTCTTTTCACTTGATTTGAAATGATTTCTCACACCAGGAGCCATTTTTATCTGGGCTTTTTCTCCGGGTAAGTCTTTTTTAAGTTCTTCTTTTAAATCTTTTAAAAAATCAGTGTACATGAATATTCTTAAGAATCTTTATGAACAGAATTTAGGTTTTTAGTTAATCAAAATCGTATTGCTCCAACTCTTCTTTTTAATTACATAATGGCTAATACTTATATAAAGAATTAAGCCAACGTTTTGTTCATCTATAGTTTACTTACTTTCTAAACTTTTTTATAAATTCTTCGACTTCCGGAACTCCTCCTTGATAAATTAAATAACCATTATAAGGCTCCCGGGAAGTTGTTTCATCATTAATTGGAGTAAGCATTATTTCTTTTACTTTTTTTGGATCATTTGTTTGACCTAAGGCCCAACCTAATTTAATGTAAGCAACTTCTGGAATCATATTTTCAGCAGGAATTACACCTTTAGCCATTAAATCGCGACCTGTATCATAAACAAACATATGAACAAATCCCCATAGTGTTTGAACTGTCATGTAAATGTGTACTCCTTTTTTAGAAGCTCGTTCAATTGCATCATAAATAGGTTTATTAACGTGGCCAAGACCTGTACCAGCAATTACAATACCTTTATAACCATTATCGACTAAACTGTCAATAATGTCGGGTTGCATATTTGGATAATAGTACACAATGGTTACTTTTTCTTCAAAGTAAGGCAGTATTTTAACTTTTCTATCTTTTCTCCTGGGGTTGTAATCTTTTTTAATGGGTTTTACTTCACCTCTTTTTACGGTTGCCAAAGGAACATCTCCAATGGTTCGGAATGTTGATCGATAAGAGGAGTGCATTTTTCGAACACGTGTTCCACGATGTAAAAATCCATATTCGTCGGATGTAGGGCCAAACATACAAACCATTACTTCTGCAATATCTGAATGACCGGCAGTATAGGCTGCATGCATTAAATTTAATGCAGCATCAGAAGAAGGTCTGTCGGATGATCGTTGTGATCCCACTAAAACGATTGGAATTGGGGAATCTTGAATCATAAACGTTAAAGCTGCAGCAGTATGACCAAGGGTATCGGTTCCGTGTCCAATGATAATTCCATCGATACCATTCTCTATTTCTTTACCAATAGCAATTGCTAAAGCTTTATATTGCTCAGGGCCCATATTCTCACTAAAAACAGCAAAGATTTTTTCAGTAGTTAGGTTGCAAATATCAGCAAGTTCAGGCACTGCTCCGTAAAGTTCGCCCGGTGAGAAAGCCGGAATAACAGCACCAGTCCTGTAATCTAAACGAGACGCAATGGTACCTCCGGTTCCAAAAAGTTTTACACTTGGCATTCCTTTCGTGTAAGGGAATTCCTTTTCAGGGATTTTGTAATTAGCTTTTTGGTAGCCGGTTTCTTTCATATCCTTAATAGTTATAATATCAATTCCGATATTATAACCAGTAATAATTTTTAAAACAATGTGTTTATCATCATCATTTTCAGCTCTTGGGAGCACGGTTCCTGTAAAAACACCACGCGTAGTTTCGATGGTTGCCTGTCCCCAAACACGAACATTATACTTTTTTAGTATTTCTAGTGCTTTGCCTTTATATCCTTGAAAAATATCTTCGCTCATTATATTTTAATTTGAATAACTGCCTTTAAGCAGAAGGGTTTACAATGATTTTAATTTTCTTCTATTGCTTTAGCTAATTGATCCGGAGCAATATTACCTACTGCGGTTTTTTGCAATTCTCCCATAATCCAATGCTTGGCAACCTGATCATCATTTGAGATTTTTATCTCTTGAAATTTTTGCTTTAAAAACGGAATCTTAGATACGATTTCTTCTTTGGGCAAGGGTTTAAAATTTATACTTGTAAGAATAGAATCGAAATCCATTTTTGGATATTGATAAACCACAGGAAGCATTTTCTTGCTTAATTGTATTTCCAGTTTTTTATCAATAAGATATTTTAAGAGATCATAAATCTTGTCATATTCAAAATTGTTAGCAGATTCGTAATGTCCTTCAACAAATTTTAATCTGTGCCCAATAAAAGTTCCCACAAAAACAGGATTAAGTTTTAAATCTTTAATAATTTTTTCAATAAGAGGATATAAGTTGTTCCTAAAGATAAAAGTATAAGTATCTTCGGGAATATTCCATTTTTTAAGCTGATTGTATCTGTCTATTACATCAGTAGGAACAGTTTTGCTTAGCTTTTCAATGTATTTGTCTTCTAAAGGTATTGGCGCTGAATCCGTATCGGGATACATTCGGTCAGCACCCGGAAGAACTCTTTCGAAAATGGTAGTTCCATCCGAAAACGATTTTCGGGTTTCTTTTGGTACACCTTTGAAAGCCATTTTACAGCGTTCTTCAATCGTTTCTAATGCTGTGGGAATATCTTTATCCGGAGCCCAGAAAATAATTTGAGCATCATTTTCACTTGCATTGAATAGCTCTTTTATTTTAGAGAAGTTTTCTTCAATTACTTTCGGATTTAATTCTTCCGAATGAATCATATTGGGCCTTTCTAAACAAGCAATAACTTTTAATCGATCTGCAATTTCATCGGCAAATATTTTACCGGGCTGGGTAAAATGCGATAAAATTCCTTTAAAATTTGAAAGATTTACTGCAATAATTCTGTACTTATCGATTAGTCCTTCAATTATTGGTTCGTATTTTAAATCAAAATCACGATAATCAATTTCCTGATGTTGGATTTTCCATTTTGAAGTATCTTTTATTATATCGTTTAGTTTGTTTCTAACATTTAACAAGGCCCATTGGCGGAAAGCTTCGTTATGAGATAATTCAGGAATTAATTTATTATATGATACTCCTTTAATTTCTACGCGGGTTCCTCCTTTGCAGCTCACATTAACATCTTCTCGACCGGCACCACTTCCAACACGAACTCTGCCTGTGCTTCTGTTTAAAAATCGAATGTATTCGGCAGCTTCTTTAAGTTCATCAGGAGTATACATTTCAGGATATGTAACCGTTTCGATTAGGGGCATTCCTAAACGGTCGGTCTTATATATGCGAGTATGACGAATATCGGAGATTTCTCTGCATGAGTCCTCTTCAATACTTAATTGAATTAACCGTACTTTTTTATTTTTCAATGGAATTTCTCCTTCGACACCAAGAATGGCAGTACGTTGAAAACCTGTTGGGATGCTTCCATCCAAATATTGTTTACGGGTTATGTGAACTTCACCTACTATATTTAACTTACATAATAATGAAATTTCTAATGCATACTCAAGAGCTTCTCTATCTACTTTAAAAGGAGGAGTATCATCTATTTCGTATGTACACGCAGTTTTATTATTTATTCTATAAACTATTTCTTTGCGGGTTTTATATTCCATTAAAGCAGTTCCGTCATATTCTCCAAGCTCACTTAATGTTGGGCGCATATGACGAATAATTTCTGCGTTATAATCATTATGATTGTGAAAAATGCCAGCTGGACAATGACAAAATAATTTTTCTTTGGTTTTTAATTGTTGATGAACTTCTAATCCTGACATAAAGCCAATGCGCTCGTAATCAGCTTTTGTAGCTTTCTTTCGGGGAACATATCCAATTTCCTGTCGGGTTTGCTCATAGTTCTTTTGAGGGGTGAACTCGATAGATTCCGGGGACTTATCTTTTTTCATAGTTTGTAGTATGTTTTTAGAATACTTTAAGCAAATTAAATTGCTTTGAAAGTTCGTTAAATTAGTAAAAAAAAAGTGAGATAAGAAATCTAAACTTTGAACAGGATATAAACACTCTTGAATTATTAAAACCGGAAAAAACTAAAACGCTCATTCTGTACTGCAAACCCTTCCTTGTTAAATGTTGCTGGTTGATTTTAAGATAAAGAATTAATACATCTTTTATGTTGTTAATCATAAAAACTAAAACGAAATGTAAAAGAATGTTAACTAGAAACGAGTACCTCGTGTTAAGATTGCAAAATTAGAAGCAAAATATCTAGTGAATGAAAGATTTCCTATTCTTTGTTAATTAAACCGAATGGTTTTCTCGGGACTTAAGCGTGAAATAATATAAGATGGAACAAGAAGCATGATAATAGTTATTATTAAAGTTCCGGAATTAAGTGCTAAGATATGCCAGATTTTTAAATTAATTGGAACGGCGTCTAAGTAGTATGATGTTGGATCAAGTTTTAAGATATGAAATTGAGCTTGCAAAACACATATAGCAATACCTATAAAATTTCCCCAAAGCAGGCCTTTTGAAATTAAAAATCCCGACTGATATAAAAAGATTTTTCGAATCGACCAGTTTTTTGTTCCAATTGCCTTAAGTATACCAATCATATTCGTGCGTTCAAGAATTAAAATTAATAATCCCGAAACCATATTGAATCCAGCAACAGAAATCATTAAAATAAGAATAATCCATACATTCATATCGGTAAGGTCGAGCCAATCAAACATTTGAGGATATTTTTCTTTAATACTTAATACTTTTAGTTTTGTACCATCCGGATTAAAATGAAAACCAACAATACTTCGAACATCATCGGTCATTTTATCCAATTGTGAAAAATCTTCAATGCTAACTTCAAACCCGCTTATTTGGTCATCGGTCCAATTGTTTAATTTCTGAATATGTTTAATATCAACTAAAGCGAATTTTTCGTCAAACTCACTTAAACTTGTTTCATATATCCCGGAAATAACAAAAGAGCGCATTCTTGGTGGTTGTTGAATAAAATAAGCACCAATTTTATCACCAACATTTAGCTGCAGAAGATTGGCTATATGGGCTGAAATTAGGATTTCGTTCGTGTTGATAGAGTCGGTTATTCTAAATGATTTGCCTGCAATCATATTCTGGTCAAAAAACGACCAGTCGAAGTTACTTCCAACTCCCTTTAAAACAACTCCAGCAAAATCTGTTTGTGTTTTTATTATTCCTGCTTTAATTGCAAATTCCTGTATGTTTTTAATCCCAGATAATTCATTTATATCGTTGTAAAAAGCTTGTTGTTTGTTTACGGGAGATGTTTCGAAGGAAATGTTCGAGTCGTAATTAACAATTTGAATATGAGATCCAAATCCAATTACTTTATTGCTGATCTCAGATTTAAAACCTGTAACTATTGCAACAGAAAGAATCATTACAGCCAAACCCAAAGCAATTCCTATAACTGCTATGGTAACTATAGGTTGTGATATTCCTTTTTTTACTGATTTATCTGAGAAAATCCGACGAGCAATAAAAAGTTCAGTATTCAAAATGCTTACTTTATTTAAGATTCTTACAAATGTAGCAAAATTTAAAAAATTAAAAAGGCCTTAAAATATCTTAAATACCTAAAATACGGTGTTATTTTGTTAATCCATAAGTGATTTAATACAGGTTTTGAAAATAAAATTATTAATTTAGGCTTTTTTATAAGCTGATCAGATGAAACAAACAAAATATTTCTTATTTCTTGGAGTATTATTTTTTACCAGTTGTATACTTCATTCTTCTGAAAAAGGAAGTCTGCGAATTAAAACAGGAGCAGAACAAACTGAAAAATATTTGAGCCTCTTAAAAGATAAAAAAATAGCCGTTGTAGCAAACCATTCTACGAATATTAATGGTTCACATTTAGTTGATTCCTTGTTAAGTTTGGGAGTAGATATCGTTAAAATTTTTAGTCCCGAACATGGTTTTAGAGGACTTGCTGATGCAGGTGAACATGTAAAAAATTATATTGATGAAAAAACCGGATTGCCTGTTATTTCATTGTACGGGAGTAGTAAAAAGCCGGATTTAAGCGATTTAGAAGGAATTGATTTAGTTGTTTTTGACCTGCAAGACGTAGGTGTTCGTTTCTATACGTACATTTCAACAATGCATTATGTGATGGAAGCTTGTGCAGAAATGAATCTTCCATTATTGATTTTAGATCGTCCAAATCCAAATGGGTTTTACGTTGATGGTCCGGTTTTAGATTCCGCTTATGAATCTTTTGTTGGGATGCATCCTGTACCCATTGTTCATGGAATGACGGTTGCTGAATATGCCCGGATGATTAATGGCGAAAACTGGTTAAAGGACAGCCTGAAATGCAATTTATCTTTTATTGAGTGTGCAAATTATACGCATGATTCTTTGTACGAATTACCTGTAAATCCTTCACCTAACTTACAAAATATGCTTGCCATTTATTTGTATCCCTCCTTAGGTTTTTTTGAAGGTACTAGCTTAAGTGTAGGTCGCGGTACTGAATTCCCTTTTCAGGTTTTTGGCGGACCTGATATGGGAAATGTTGAATTTACATTTACTCCTAAAAGTGTAGATGGTGCGAGTAAAAATCCAAAAAATCAAGATTTACAATGCTATGGCGTTGATTTAAGAAGTATCCATATTCAGGATATTGTTAATCAGAAAAAAATTAATCTGGAATGGATACTTTTTGCATATCAAAATGTAAAAAATAAAAAGGTTTTTTTTAATACTTTTTTTTATAATATTTCCGGTAATAATCAACTAAAAGACCAAATAATACAAGGACAATCAGATGCTGAAATTAGAGAGAGCTGGCGATCAGATTTGGAAAAGTTTAAAGAGAAACGAAATAAGTATTTAATCTATAAGGATTTTGAGTGATTGCTATGTACATTCTTCTGTGTTGAGCAAAATAAAGTTACACATAGAATCGGGCAGGAATGCCCGATATACATTCTGTAAAAAAGGCTCACGAATTTCGCGAGCCTTTTTATTAAATCGTATGATTTTTTGATTAGATTGTTCTTCCTGGATAAGCTTTTAGTGCTACTTCCAAGGTCTCCATTGCATTTTTCAAATCTTCTTTCTTAAGAACATATGCAATTCGGACTTCATTTTTACCTAATCCCGGAGTTGCATAGAAGCCTGTAGCTGGTGCAACCATAACTGTTTGCTTTTTATATTCAAAATCAGTTAAAATCCATTGTGCAAATTTATCAGCATCATCAATTGGAAGCTTAACAACAGTATAAAAAGCTCCTTTTGGTTTTGGACAGTAAACACCTTCCATTTTGTTAAGCGCTTCAACCATGAAATTTCTTCTGTCGATATATTCATTGTAAACTTCTTTGAAATATTCGTTTGGGGTATTCAATGCTGCTTCACTGGCCCATTGCCCAAATGAAGGTGGACACAAACGCGCCTGAGCAAATTTCATAGCTGCATTAATTACTTCTTTATTTTTTGTAATCAGTGCACCGATACGAACACCACACATACTATAACGTTTCGATACAGAATCCATCAAAATAACATTATTCTCAATACCTTTAAGATTCATGGCAGAAAAATGCTCGTTCCCATCATAACAGAATTCACGATAAACCTCATCTGAATACAAATACAAATCGTATTTTTCGATTAATGTTTTTAGTTGTTGAAGTTCTGATTCAGAATATAAATAACCTGTTGGGTTATTTGGGTTGCAAATTACAATACCTTTTGTTTTTGGAGTAATCAGTTTTTCAAACTCTTCAATTGAAGGCAAGGCAAAATCATTTGTAATTGATGATGTAATTGGTTTAACAACTACTCCTGCCGAAACAGCAAATCCATTATAATTAGCATAAAATGGTTCAGGTATAATTACTTCGTCACCAGGATTCAAGGTTGATAGGAAAGCAAAGGTAATAGCTTCTGATCCTCCCGTTGTAATTAACATTTCAGTATGGTCAACATCAATACCTACGCTTTTATAATATTTTGCTAAACTTTTACGATACGATTCATTTCCTGCAGAGTGACTGTATTCAATAACTTTCTCGTTCAGGTTTTTGATAGCTGTTAATGCAACTTGTGGTGTTGGAATGTCTGGCTGACCAATATTTAGATGATAAACTTTGTGTCCCTTCTTTTTTGCTTCTTCAGCGAATGGTACTAATTTCCTGATTGGCGAAGCTGGCATTTGTAACCCTTTTTGTGAAATTTGAGGCATGATAAAATCCGTTTTAAGATATAATCTATTATTAATTTCTTTTTTCTTCAGAACTTGAATTTACAACTGTTCCAGTAATTTTTAATGTTACTAGACTCGTTTTTGCGTTTGATGATACACGAATTGTTTTTGTAAAAGCACCGGTTAACTTGGTATTATATTTGACTACGATAGTACCTGAATCACCTTTTTTAATTGGTTCTTTTGGCCATGTAGGAGTTGTGCAACCGCATGATGCTTTAACGTTTGTTAATAATAGAGGTTCTTTTCCTGTATTTTTAAATGTAAATTCGCATAAGCCATCGCTGTTAAATCCAATATTTCCGTAATCATAAGTAGTATTTTCGAAATAAATTTCAGGCATATCCTGAGTATCTTGATTTGTATTTATTTCTTCTTGTGCGAACAACGAAAATGTGCCCATGCAAAGAATAAAAAAGCTTATAGTTAGTTTTTTCATAATAATTTGATTTTTAATTAGACCTACAAAGTTAGCTTTTATTGGTAAAATATAATATGTTATTAAATATTTATCTAAATAGAACATGATTATAATAGATAAGAAAAGGATTTTGGGAATAAATTTATATTTTTACAAACTTTTCAAAACTTTAACGAATAAATAGAAATAATATCGAAATGGAAATTCCTGCAAAGTACGATCCGTCAAAAACAGAAGATAAGTGGTATAAGTATTGGATGGATATGGGCTTTTTTCATTCAGAACCTGATGATCGAGAGCCTTATACAATTGTAATTCCTCCACCAAATGTAACTGGTGTTTTGCATATGGGTCATATGCTTAACAATACAATTCAGGATATATTGGTCCGTCGTGCTCGCATGCAGGGTAAAAATTCATGTTGGGTGCCGGGAACTGATCACGCATCAATCGCAACAGAAGCTAAGGTAGTAGCCAAATTGAAAGATGAAGGTATCGACAAAAATAAGCTAAGCAGGGAAGAATTTCTTAAACATGCCTGGGAGTGGAAAGAAAAACATGGAGGAATAATCCTTGAGCAATTAAAAAAACTTGGAGCATCGTGCGATTGGGAACGAACAAAGTTTACCATGGACGATGACATGTCGGAAAGTGTAATCAAAGTTTTTGTTGATTTATATAATAAAGGTCTTATATACCGTGGTGTTCGAATGGTAAACTGGGATCCTGAAGCTAAAACAGCTGTTTCCGACGAAGAAGTAAATTACAAAGAAGTTCAGTCGAAGTTATACTATGTTCGGTATAAAGTTAAAGGTGAAGACGGCTTTGTTACTATAGCAACCACACGTCCTGAAACTATTTTAGGTGATACTGCAGTTTGTGTGCATCCTGAAGATGAGCGATTTAGGCATTTACATGGTAAAAAAGTCTTGGTTCCGTTAATTAATCGTTCTATTCCGATTATTTTAGATGAATATGTTGATAAAGAATTCGGAACAGGTGCTTTGAAGATAACGCCAGCTCATGATATTAACGATTATGAGATAGGTGATAAGCATAATCTGGAATCGATTGATATTTTCAATGATGATGGAACCATGAATGAAAATGCCCAACTTTATATTGGTGAAGACCGGTTTAAAGTTCGAAAACTTATTGTTAGCGATTTGGAAAACAATGGTCACATTGTAAAAATTGAAGATTATATAAATAAGGTTGGTTACTCCGAAAGAACCGACGCTGTTATTGAACCTAAGCTCTCTATGCAGTGGTTTTGCAATATGGAAGATTTGGCCAAACCAGCCTTGGAACATGTCATGAATGATAATATCCAGTTCCATCCTCCAAAATTTAAAAACACCTATAAGCACTGGATGGAAAATGTGAAAGACTGGTGTGTTTCTCGCCAATTATGGTGGGGACATCGTATACCGGCATATTATTTGCCTGAGGGTGGTTATGTGGTAGCTCAAACTCCTGAACAAGCACTTGAGCTGGCAAAAGAAAAATCAGGAAACACAAATCTGAAAATCAGTGATTTAAAGCAGGATGAAGATGTTTTAGATACCTGGTTTTCTTCATGGCTTTGGCCAATTTCGGTTTTCGATGGCATAAACAATCCTGATAATAAAGATTACAATTATTATTACCCAACCAACGATTTGATTACTGCTCCAGAGATTTTATTCTTTTGGGTTGCCAGAATGATCATGGCTGGTTACGAATATAAAAATGAAAAGCCATTTAAGAATGTTTATTTAACAGGTATTGTAAGAGACGAGCAGCGCAGAAAAATGTCAAAACAGCTGGGTAACTCGCCTGATCCGATTGAGTTAATGAAAAAATATGGAGCTGATGGTGTTCGTGTTGGGATGTTATTGTGTTCTCCTGCTGGTGGTGATTTGCTGTTTGATGAAAGTTTAACTGAGCAAGGACGTAATTTTGGAAATAAAATCTGGAATGCTTTTCGTTTGGTAAAAGGATGGAAAGTGGATGAAAATCTTGAACAACCTGAATCTGCCAAACAAGCCATTGATTGGTTTAAGCATAGCTTAAACAGTGAAATTGAATATATTAATGATCTATATGAAAAATTCAGGTTGTCGGATGCTCTGATGGCCGTTTATAAGCTTTTCTGGGACGAATTTTCATCCTGGTACCTGGAGCTGGTTAAACCAGTTTATCAGCAGCCTATCGATAGAAAATCATATGATCAGACCTTAGCATTTTTTGATATTTTGGTAAAACTTCTTCATCCTATTATGCCTTTTATAACTGAAGAGATTTGGCAGCTCATGGAAAAAAGAGAGAAAGGCCAAAGTTTAATGATCGAAAAAATGCCAATTGCAGAAACGTACAATGATCATATTATTGAAGCATTTGAAAGAGTAAAAGAAATAATAACTGGTGTTCGAAATGTTCGAAATGAGAATGGAATTGCTCAAAAAGAAAACCTTGCATTAAAAGTGAAAGGTAAATATGATAAGGAATATAGCGCATGTATTGTAAAAATGGCTAATCTTTCACAAATTGAAGACACAAAAACTAAGATTGATGGTGCGGTTTCTTTTATGGTAAAATCGGCTGAGTTTTACATTGAGTTAGGCGATTTGGTTGATGTTGAAGAAGAACTAAAGAAACTGGATGAAGAGCTTGAATATAACAAAGGATTCCTGATTTCTGTAATGAAAAAATTAAGCAACGATCGTTTTGTAAATAATGCACCTGCAGAAGTTGTTAATGTTGAAAAACAAAAGAAAGACGATGCAGAGTCAAAGATTAAAGTATTAGAGGAAAGAATAGCACATTTAAAAATGTAAACTTCTATCCTGATTATCAGATAATAATAGCAGGCATATTATATAACATATTTAAAAAGGATTACAAACTATTGATTTTTAAAGATTTCTCTTTAGTTTAGTGGTCCTTTTTTAATGCAAAAACTTACACTATGAAAGAACTAGAAATTAGATTAAACCCCAACCCTTTGGTTCAGTTTCTTAAGAAACCAGCGGCAGAATTTACACGACAGGATATTATATATTTTATTGAGGAAAACGAAATTGAGATGATCAATTTTCGATATGTTGGAGAAGATGGTAAGTTAAAATCATTAAATTTTGTAATTAACAACAAGCAGCACTTAGAAGATTTGCTTTCTACTGGCGAAAGAGTTGATGGCTCAAGCTTATTCTCATATATCGAAGCCGGATCAAGTGATTTGTATGTAATTCCAAGATTCAAAACGGCGTTTGTAAATCCTTTCTCAGAATTCCCTACTGTGGACATACTATGTAGTTTCTATACCAGAGAAGGCTTACCTTTAGAAAGTGCACCCGAACATATTTTACGAAAAGCAATTGAAGAATTCCGTAAATCAACAGGATACGACTTTAAAGCAATGGGTGAGCTTGAATATTATGTGGTTAGTGAAAAAGAAGATATGTACCCAGGTGTTGATCAAAAAGGTTATCATGAATCTCCTCCTTTTACAAAAAATGGTCATATTCGAAAAGAGGCCATGAGTTTAATTTCGCAATGTGGTGGACAAATTAAATATGGACATTCGGAAGTTGGTAATTTTGTGAGTGGTGATGAGTTGTACGAACAACAAGAAATAGAATTCCTTCCGGTTGATCCACAGGATGCAGTTGATCAGTTGGTTATTTCGAAATGGATTTTAAGAATGCTTGGTGATGAGTATGGTGTAAATATTAGTTTTGCTCCAAAAATTACAGTAGGAAAAGCAGGCAGTGGATTACACATTCATATGTTACTTGAAAAAGACGGCTGTAACATGATGGTCGAAGGTGATGGATTAAGTCCAATAGCTAAAAAAATGATCGCTGGAATATTAGATTTAGCAGCACCATTAACTGCTTTGGGAAATACAATACCAACTTCATACTTGCGATTAGTTCCTCATCAGGAAGCTCCTACGAATATATGTTGGGGCGATAGAAACAGATCTGTTTTAATTCGTGTTCCCCTTGGATGGATTGCTGATACAAGCATGATAAAAGATGCAAATCCTCAGGAAACAGGCCGCATTCCATATGTTCCTGGCAAACAAACGGTAGAATTACGTTCTGGTGATGGTTCTGCTAATATTTATTTATATATGGCTGGAATTATTTTGGCTGCTCAACACGGACTAGAAATGCCAAATGCCTTAGAAATAGCAGAAAAATTGTATATGGATGTTAACATCTTCCACGATGAACATAAAGATAAATTAGCCAAATTGAAAAAATTACCTGTATCATGCTGGGAATCTGCCGATTGTTTAATTGAGAAGAGAGAGTATTTCGAAAAGAATGGAATATTCCCTGCCGGGTCAATTGATCAGATTGCTAAAAAGCTGAAATCATACAACGATAAAGATTTAAGCGAAAGATTATATGGTAAAGAGGATGAAATTCGGGAATTGGTAATGAAATATATACATTGCATGTAATTTTTTGAAAACACAAAAAAAAGCGCACTTTTTATGTGCGCTTTTTTACTTTTATGCAGCTCTGTTTCTATACGTTTAAGGAGCAAGTCGTCTTATTTTCCAATCGTTATCGTCCATGTAATATTCTATTCGGTCATGAAGGCGATTTGGACGTCCTTGCCAGAATTCAATGATATAAGGTATTAATAAATATCCACCCCAATTTTCTGGTTTCTGAATTGGGTTTCCTGAAAATTTTAACTCAAATTCTGCTTGTTTGTCTTCCAGAAATTTTCGATCAGGAATTTCCTGGCTTTGCGGTGATGCCCATGCACCGATTCTTCTTTTTGCTGATCGTGTCAGGTAATATTCTTCTGAAATTTCCTGTGAGGTTTTTTCAATTCGTCCTTCAATTCGAATTTGTCGTTCCAGTTCGGGCCAGAAAAATAAAAGACTACCATAATGATTTTCAGAAATCTGATGCCCTTTACGACTTTCATAATTGGTATAAAAAATAAAGCCACCTTCTCTTATTTCTTTTAACAGAACCATTCTTGTTGAAGGCTGCAGGTTTTTTCCAACAGTAGATAAAGCCATTGCTGTAGGTTCTTTTATCCCTGAATTTATTGCCCTGTCCATCCAGTCTGCAAATTGCTTCAGTGGATCGGGATCTACTTCTTTTTTAGTTAAGGGTTTTTGCCGGTAATCATTTCTGATTTTGTCATGTTTTTTTTCCATAGCAAGAGGTGCTTATTCGTTTGTATTTTCTAGCTGTGCATTATTTATACTTGCATTCAATTCAAACCCAAGAATTAAAGCAAATGAATTAAAATATAACCACAATAAAACAACCATAATTGTTCCTATAGAACCGTATAATTTGTTGTATTGTCCAAAATTATTTACAAAATACGAAAATCCAAGCGAAGTTAAAAGAGCTAAAATTGTTGCCAACGTAGAACCGGCGGAAATAAATTTCCATTGTGACTTTTTTGCCGGTGCAAAATAATATAAAAAGGAAATTGAAAAAAAGAACAGGGCCACAATTACCAGCCATTTTCCAGTGGCTATTATATAATATATTAAGTCCACTTTAAGTATTTTAACTTCAACTAGACTTGTTAATATAAACTGTCCAAATGTTATTAGTAATACCGATGTGGCTATTAAAATGAAAATCATAAATACCAAAAATGTTGAAATTACTCTGATTGCAGTCCAGTTTCGTGTGTCAATGGTATGGTATGTATTGTTAAACGCCTGAATTAAGGCATGTACTGCATTTGTTGAAAAAACAAGACTGGCTAATGCACCAAAGGAAAAAACTCCGATCTTCTTAACGGTTACAACCGAAACAAGTGTCGATTCAAAATATTGAAAGGCATTCTGGGGTAGAAAATCTTTGATTAAGGTAAGAAGCTCAACCTGTAGATTTTTAACCGGAATAAAAGGAATAAGAGTGAAAAGAAAAAGCATTGTTGGGAAAATGGCAAGTGCAAAATTAAATGCTATGGCCGAGGCCCGTGTTGCCAGGTAACCATTTTTAGCACCTGATATAAAAAACTTAATAACATAATGAATGGCTACACCATTAAACCCCGGAACTGAGGCTTCTTTTACTTTCGCTTTAAGAATACTTACTTTGGTATTTAAAAAAGTGGTTTTCTTTGCTGATTCCAACATAATGAACTTTTAAGCTTATTACATGCTGTAAATTAAATAGCTTTTAGGCTCATATCCAAACTTTTTATTTGATGAGTTAACGCACCAACTGAAATAAAATCAACTCCGCAAATTGCGTAATTCCTAATCGTTTCGAGAGTTATGCCACCGGATGATTCTATTTCGTATTTTTCATCAATTAAATTAACAGCTTCGCGGGTATCATCATAATTGAAATTGTCAAGCATAATTCTGTCAACACCACCTACCTTTAGTATTTCTTTTACTTCATTAAGGTTTCTGGCTTCAATTTCAATTTTAATGTCTTTATCATTTTTTTTGAGATATTCTCTTGCTTTTCTTATTGCAGGTTCAATGCCACCTGCAAAATCAATATGATTGTCTTTTAACATAATCATATCATACAAACCCATTCTGTGATTTTCTCCACCTCCGATTTTAACGGCAAGTTTTTCCAGAAATCTTAATCCAGGTGTTGTTTTTCGGGTATCTAAAACCCGTGCTTTTGTTCCAATAAGTTTGTCAACGTAAGTTTTGGTAGTAGTTGCAATTCCGCTCATTCGTTGCATAATATTCAGAACTAAACGTTCGGCCTGCAATATAGAATGAATTTTGCCTTCAACAATAAATGCTCTATCACCACGGTGAATATCATTGCCATCAAAAAGAAATTGCTCTATTCTAAGTTCAGGATCAATGACAGTAAAAATCTTTTTAGCAATTTCTATGCCGGCTAATACCCCATCTTGTTTAACAAGTAATTGGGCTTTCCCAATAGCAGATGCAGGAATGCAGGAAAGAGATGAGTGGTCTCCATCACCGATATCCTCATTTATCGCATTTTTAATAAACGCATCAAGAATTTGATCAGTCATTTTCAGTTTCTATTCTGAGTTGATGAATGAAAGGTTTGTCGTTTTTTAATTTTATTAAAATAGTTACCCTGTATGTACCATTAAATGTAACCAGTTTCCCGATCGCAAACTTTGACTCTCCTTTTCCTCCTTCATGAATAAATTCAAAACTCTTTGGAAAGTGTTCGGTAAAAAAGTTGTCGATAATCTGCTGTGCTTGTATGTTGCTGTAAACATCTTCTTTGTCAAGTATAACAAGTTCAATGGTGTTGTTAAAATAACGTGCAAGCTCTTCTGCATTTCCCACTTTAAATGCAATGGCAATATCGCGCGGAATCTCCTGATTATAGGTAAAAGCTCCCACATTAAAAACAAAGGAGAATATGATTATTAATGGTAACGCTTTTTTCAAGGTTTTCATTCTAAATCTTCTTAAGTTTGCGATATATTGTGGCAAAAATCAAGCCATAAATTATGCCAACATGAATGATTTTGGTATTTATTTTGCGAAAATTATAAAAAATTACTGAATAAAAAAACAGAGCTTGTATTTATGAAGATTAAACTTCTGCTGATTGGCAAGACCGACCTGGATTATTTGAAAAAGGGACTTGATGAATATGCTCAAAGATTAAAGCATTATTTGCCTTTTGAAATGATTATTATTCCTGATATAAAGAATACAAAGAACTTATCGGAAGTTCAACAAAAACAAAAAGAAGGGGAGTTGATTTTGAATCAATTAAATCCGGGAGATTATATTATTTTACTTGATGAAAAAGGAAAAGAGTATAGCTCAGTTGACTTTTCTGAGTTTTTAATGAAACATATGATTTCCGGATTGAAAAACATGGTTTTTATTGTAGGTGGACCATATGGTTTTTCTGATGAAATATATAAAATATGTAATTCAAAAATCTCTTTGTCGAAAATGACTTTTTCGCATCAAATGGTTCGTTTAATTTTTACCGAGCAGTTATATAGAGCAATGACAATTATTAAGGGAGAGCCATATCATCATAAATAAATGTATAAAATTTTAAATAATTTATTACCTTGTGCTTTCGTTGATATGATCAAAAGCGAGTATATTTTATGAGAATTTTCCAATCTGTTTTTCGTTATAAATTTCTCATCGGCTTAATTTTTTTTCTGAGTCTGGCAATTCTTTTTGAACAAAACATCCGTTTTCAGCCAAATGAGGAGGATGAGTTTAGTCGTTTTCAGGAGGTGGTTACAGAGAAAACCCAAAAGGTTGATCAGATTTTAAAAAACATTGAATCTGAACTTGATTCTGTTACATTAAAAACCCTGATGTACAATCTGGATTATATTTCTGAAAATTTATATAAGGAAGAGGGAATTGTTTTATTAGGTTATTCTGGCGATTCGCTCGTTTATTGGACTGAAAATTCAATCCCTGTCGAAAATTACGCTGTCGATAATCAGTTATATAGTGATGTCGCAAAGCTTAAGAATGGATGGTTTATTATCAGGCATATTTACATTGATGATTACGAGCTTTTTGGATTAATTCTTATAAAGAATGAATATACCTATCAGAACGAGTTTATTAAGAGCGATTTTTTCTATCAGTATGAACTTAATGTCCCGGTTAAAATCAGTGTTGACGACACGAAAGGATATCTGATTAATGATTATCAGGGAAACTATCTCTTTTCACTAGAACTAAAATCAAACCTTATTTACAATAAAACCAATGTTATACTATCGAGTATATTTTATTTCATAGCTATTCTGTTTTTGTTTTTAGGGATAAAAAAAATAGCTTTTAAAATAAATCAGGTTAGAACAAAGCATATTTATCTTCTTCTGTTGTTTGTGTTCCTTATATTACTCAGGTATTTAATGCTGGAATACCACTTCCCAAAGGTGTTTAAGCAACTCGAACTCTTTCAGCCGCATCATTTTGCAATTTCTTTTTTTATGCCTTCTCTGGGCGATTTTCTGTTGCATTCGATCTTTGTGTTCTTTTTCTTTTCAATTTTTTATATCGAATTTAAAATAAAGATTCCGCATAAAAACATTTTTAAGTACAGCGTATTATCTTTTCTGCTTTTAGTTTCATTTGTTCTGTTTTTATACATACACCATTTCTTTCAGAGTTTAATTTTACACTCAAGCATATCATTTGATGTGTATCGGTTTTTCAACTTGTCGATATATAGCCTTGTTGGTTTTATCATTATTGTATTGCTGCTGGTATCCTTGTTTTTATTTGTTGATAAGACCTTAAAGATTTATGTTGATAAGATTCAAATTAAAGCTTTTATTTCTCTGTTTATTCCTCTTGTCATATTATTTGCAATCATTTTATACTTTTCATCCATTCAATTTAGTGTTTTTTCGCTTGCATTTTACAGTTTAATAGTCGTTTATATTTCATATGTAAGGCTTTACAAAAAAACATACACTTATCTAATACTTATTATTGTTTTACTCATATTTGCTTTATACACTGTAAGTTTTATAACAATTACCAGTAGTCAGAAAGATCAGAATACACGGAAAGTTTTAGCACTTAACCTGGCTAATGAGCATGATCAGATTGCCGAAATGTTACTCGAAGGTATCGAGGATGAAATTGAAAGTGATACCATTGTAAGAGACCTTTTAACCTGGCACTTACAAAACGAGGGAACTATACTTGAGCATCTGCAAATGACCTATTTTAGTGGATATTTCAGAAAATATGGATTGCAAATATCAGTTTGCGATCCGAACGATGAATTAACACTGCTTCTGGAAAACAGTACAGAGATTGTTCATTGTTATTCATTTTTCGAAGATAAATTAGAACTGGAAGGTAGCCAGTTACAAAATAGCAGGTATTATTTTCTGGATAACTTAAATGGAAGAATAAGTTATATTGGTCAGTTTGTATATAAAAAACCTGAATGGAGAAACGAAGTTTCATTGTATATTTCATTAGATTCTAAACTTGTTAATCAGGAATTAGGATATCCCGAATTATTGCTCGATAGCAAAATGAGCAGCTCAAAAGTGTTAAGCGATTATTCTTATTCTAAATATAAGGATGGAAACCTGATGACCCGATCAGGAGATTTTTCATATCAGCTGAAATTTCCGGAGTATTGGCAATCGGATGAAGAATTTTATTTTACCAGCGATCATAACTATGAGCATCTTATTTATAAAATTGATGATTCAACATCTATTGTAATAAGTAATAAAAAATTAAGATTTATTGACGTTCTTGCTTCATTCTCATACATTTTTGTATTCTACTATATTCTTTATACCCTGGTTTTATTTGTATTAAAGTTTCCCGAAAATATCAAAGAGTTTAATTACGATTTTAAAAACAAGATCAAATTTTCAATGATCGGAGTTTTGTTGCTATCGTTGATATTTGTGGGTTTTGGCACAATTTATTATAATATAAACCAGTTCGAACGTAATTTATACGAAAACATTGGTGAGAAAATACAATCTGTTTTAGTTGAGCTAAAACAAAAACTAGGTGGTGATCTGGAATTGTCACCCGAAGATTACGATTATTATGAATATTTATTAGTAAAGTTTGCCAATGTATTTTTTATCGACATTAATCTGTATGATATTAATGGTAATTTATTAGCCTCGTCACAATCGCAGGTTTTTGAAAAAGGCCTCATGGGAAATAAGATGAACATTGATGCATACCGGGAAATGGTTATCAATAAAAGCGGAGAATATATACATAAAGAATCGGTGGGCGAAATGACATATTATTCTGCGTATGTTCCTTTTAAAAACGACGATAACGAACTCTTAGCTTATCTTAATCTCCCATATTTTACGAAACAAAGTGCCTTAAAAAAAGAAATATATACCATTGTTGTGGCAGTGGTAAATATCTATTTCTTTTTAATATTGATTTCAGTTGTTGTAGCCATATTTGTTTCGAACAATATTACCAAACCCTTACAGCTAATTCAGGAGCGATTCAGGGCTATCGATTTAGGAAAGCAAAATGAACCTATCGCTTATACCAGCCGCGATGAGATTGGTAGTTTAATTAAAGAATACAACCGGATGGTTAGCGAATTAACCGAGAATGCCGAAAAACTTGCAAAATCGGAACGTGAATCGGCATGGCGCGAAATGGCAAAGCAAATTGCTCACGAAATAAAAAATCCCTTAACACCCATGAAACTTTCGGTGCAATATTTGCAAAAAGCATGGAAAGATGGAATTCCAGATTTTGATCATCGGCTTGAAAAGTTTTCTAACTCACTAATTAGTCAGATTAATAATTTATCGAGCATTGCTACGGAGTTTTCAAACTTTGCTAAAATGCCCAGGGCCAGAGCCGAGCAGGTAAATATATATGCTAAGTTAACCGATACGATCAATTTGCTGGAAAGCACCGAAAATGTTACGTTCGATACGGATTTTCCGGCTAAAGAAGAACTGTATGTATATGCCGATAAAGAACAATTGTTAATTGTTTTTAGTAATCTTATTCAGAATGGAATACAGGCCGTTCCAAAGGAACGCGATGCTGTTATAAAAATTCGTGTAGAGACAATCAAAGACCATGTTAAGATTAGCATACAAGATAATGGAAAAGGAATTACCGACGATTTAAAGGATAAGTTGTTTATTCCTAATTTTACAACTAAATCAAGTGGTATGGGACTTGGATTAGCCATTGTAAAAAATATTGTCGAAAATGCCGGTGGTGAAATATGGTACGAAACTCGAATTGAAGAGCCTTCGAAAGGAATTGCAGGAGAAACGAGTTTCTTCGTAACTTTCCCTGTATATAAACAATCTGACTAGTTCTTTGTTCTTTTTAACTTGGGATGTATAATGCAATTAAAAACCTGACTGATGTACTAAGAAGTAACACTTTTGAACTGAAGTAATGGTTATTTTTTATTTGATGAAAAGTTAATGCATTCATACAAAATATTTATATATTTGTTATATATTGGACTTTTTATAAGAAAAATTAAATTTTTTGGATTTTGAAAAGGGAGTTTTTAATTACAATATTTTTTAGTTTTTTTATTTTTTTGTCGAACGGGGTTTTTTCTCAAACTTCTATTTCCGGAATTATTAACTCCTATACTGCTGTCGATTCTATATTTTCTACCAAAGATACTATTCTGGTTACTGATGCTTCTGCATTTAGTGCCAACGATACGGTTATGATCTACCAGGTAAAAGGTGCAAATCCTGTGATTGATACTATTACTAACCCATATAATTTTGGCAGTGTTAGGAATACAACTGAATTACAAATGGCAGGAAAATATGAAATAATTCTTGTTCAAGAAAAGATTGGAAATTTAATCATATTTAAAGCAATTCTCAATAATGAGTATGATACAGATGAGTTTGTTCAGCTAATTAAGATTCCTTCATATAAAAGTGCCAGACTAGAAGGAGAACTAACTTGTGGATCATGGGATGGAACTTCCGGTGGAATATTGGCATTAATGGTTAGTGATACTCTTTTCTTAGATTATGATATAAATGTTGTAGGAAAAGGATTTCTGGGAGGAGCTCCATTTGAAAGTAATGGAGAATGTTCAAAAGCGGATTCTGCAATTTATGGCTCACAATATTTCAGTGAAAGTGCCACAACAGTGAGTGCAGGTTTTAAGGGAGAAGGTATTGCTAGGTTTAACTCCTTGTACAGAAAGGGATTAGGTCGATGGTCCAATGGTGGCGGTGGTGGTAATGCTAGATTTGCAGGAGGCGGTGGTGGTGGAAATAGTGGTAATGGGGGTTATGGGGGTGAAGAAGATACTTTAACTTGTGTTACTACTCCGGCATTTGAAGATAGTCCAAATTATGATGGATACTGGAATGCATTGGGGGGAAGTGATGGTTTCGGCTTAGGGAAGCAAAATTTAGTAAATGATTCAACTATATTTTTTGGAGGTGGTGGTGGAGCAGGTACATATTCTGGTTTAAAAACTGCTTCTTTTGGTGGTAACGGTGGTGGAATAGTTATAATTATAGCTCGGATTATTCAATCTGCAAATGATAAAATCATTGCAAATGGAGAGACTGTTTCTCCTATTGTCACTGCTTCTGGTGGAGGTGGTGGCGCAGGGGGGTCAATTGTTTTTGATATAGAAACTGTAATTGGAAACCTTACTGTTTCAACTAAAGGAGGAGATGGTGGTTGGGTAGAAATTTATGGTAATTCTGGTCCTGGAGGTGGAGGTGGAGGTGGTCCTGTTTTATGGAATAATACAAGACCTGATAATGTTACTTTAATAAGTACTGGAGGAAAACCAGGAAATTCAGATGATAGGGCTCCTGAGCTTTTCCCCCATAAAGCTAAAAGCGGTTCTGCAGGAACAGAAACAATAAACATTAAGGTACCTTTGACCGGATTTTTATTTAATTCAATTACTTCCAATCAACAAGTTTGTATGGGTGATGTTCCGGAATTAATAACAGGAACCGAACCAAGAGGTGGTAATGGAACATTTACATTTCAATGGCAATATAAAAAAAACATATCTGATTCATGGATTGATACTTCTGTTACTACAAGAGATCTTCAACCAGTGTCTTTAACAGATACTACTTATTACCAGCGAATAGTTACTTCTGGAAGTATAGATGACTATGGTAACGTTGTTGAAATTATTGTGCATGACTATGTTGAAGGAAATACCATTTACATGCCGATGGATTCTGTAATCTGTGTTGGGAATTCTGTTGGCGAATTTCTGGGTACAAGGGTAATGCTTGGTGGAGATCCTGTTTCTTATCAGTATATTTGGGAGTATAGTCATGACTACACTAACTGGACCCAGGGAACAGGCGGCGAAGATACGGTTTATGCTCATGGCGAAATTATGGATACAACCTACATAAGACGAAGAGTTATTTCCGGTGGTTGTAAAGATACGGCCTCATTGTATAATCCTATTATTGGCCTGCCTAAAATTTTAAATGTTATAATCCCCGATCAGGAAACTTGTTATGGTGATTCAGTTCTTGAACTTTCGAGCGATGTTTTGGCTAATGGTTTAGGACCCGGTTCATATACATTTCAATGGTTAAAAAGTGTCGATGAATTGAATTGGACTGATACAATCGGTGCAATTGATTCCATATTACAACCTCCTCCTTTATTCGATACAATTTATTATAAACGAATAGTATATTCCGACGATTGTATTGATACAAGTAGTGCTGTTACGATTGAGGTTTTACCATTAATTCAAAATAATATCATCGAAAATAATCCTCCTGTTTTCACATGCTACAATACAAATCCTGAAATCTTAATTGGAAGTTCACCTCAGGGTGGAAGAGGTGCGGGAACTTATATTTACCAGTGGCAGGATAGTATAGCGAATGGAGAATGGACCGATATTACAACGGATGCTGATGGTCCGGATTATAGTCCCGGAGCATTAATCGACACTACATTTTACAGAAGAAATATTATTTCTGGTGCATGCAAAGATTCCTCAGCATTTATTAAAATTGGCTTGTGGGATTTACCTGAAGGAGCTATTCTTGGAATTGTTGACAGTATTTGCACGAATACAGACCATGTAATTAATTTCCTTTTACAAGATACAGGCGAATTTCCTCTTAACTTATATTATTCTGATGGAATCAACAGTAATAATGTAGCGCTGAATGTGGCTAATCCCGGAGCCTTGCCTTATACTGTAACTCCTGTTACATCTGATTCTGTTCAGGTATATATTTATACAATTGATTCAATTCTTGATAGTCATGGATGTCGGGCAGTAATTAAAGAGGGCCACGATACAATTCGTGTTTATGGAAAACCCACGATAGACGCTGGATTTGATGATGAAAATTGTGAGCTTACGATCCAATTAAATGCTGATTTAGATTTTGGAACAGGAAGCTGGACTGATACATATGCCAGTATTACCGATGAACAAATACATTCTCCAAATGCAACTGTAAATGTTGATACGGCCGGAATATTTAAATATTATTGGGATGTAGATAATGTAAAATGTTTTACAAGAGACTCCGTTGAGATTGCTTTATACGAAAAACCATTCGATCAGCGTGTTTTCCATACCGATACCATTACTCGTGCAATTACTGTAAATCCTGCCGATAATAGTATTTTAACCTTACGACAGGTAAGCGATATTGAATTAAAAGGAACGTACAAAGACTCAAGCGATTTTGAGGTAATAACAACCTGGAGCATTGAAGAAGGAAGTGCTGATCCTTACGGTGCATTCATAAATGATTCTGTTATAACATTTACAAATTTAGACGATGAGCTTGGGAACAGGGTTCTTGTTTTATGGAAAGTTGAAAAAAGAGAATGCCCTGATACAACTTTAATGACAAGCATAAAACTTGATGAAATATTCGAACCAAACGGATTTACACCAAATGGAGATGGAGTTAACGATTATCTGATTTTTAATGGAATTGAAAAATTCCCCAATAATGAATTAATTATATATAATCGTTGGGGTGCTGAAGTCTTTAGTCAACCAAATTATTCAAACGAGAACGGCTGGAACGGAAAAAATAATAGTGGAAATGACTTACCTGAGGATACTTATTTTTATGTTTTTACAGTGGATAATGATCCGGGAGAAACTCGAAAGGGATTTATTGTACTTAAACGATTTTAATGACCAGATATATTAACATAGTATTCTTATTTTTTCTTTTAGTTCCATTATTTGGGTTAAGCCAGACAAGTAACCTTAAAGTTGGGCAACCATATGAACCGATTTATAGTCAGTACTGGGTTAATGGTTTGGCTATAAACCCTGCATATACCGGAAGCAGGGAGTGTTTCTCCAATACAATTCTTTACAGAAATCAATGGATGGGCTTCGACGGTGCACCCGTTACACAAACATTAAGTAGCCATGCACCTTTTAAAGATGAGAAAAATGCAGCAGGTATTTTTATCTTTCATGAGAAAATAGGTGTTACGGATTATTATGATGTATATGGCAATTATGCTTTTCGATTTCAGCTGGGTGCAGGAAGGCTATCTTTAGGATTACGAGTAGGGGCCACATTTTTTCAGGGAAATTATTCAGAGATTAGTTCAAACCCTGAAGGTTTACCAGACGAATTGTTTTTAGTAAATGAGTCAGAAATTTTTCCAAATTTTGGTGTAGGGGCATATTATTACACTTCTAAATTTTTTATAGGTTTTTCTGTTCCTAAGCTGCTTTCATACGAAGTAAAGAACTCCCAAAAGAAAATGAATATTGGTCCCGGGAATTATGATTTTTTATTTACGAGCGGTGTTTTAGTTAATGTATTTACAAATGTTAAGTGGAGGCCATCATTTTTACTCAGGTATAGAATGGATAATACTTTTCAGATTGATGCAGGATTTAATTTTATTTTATTTGATGCCATTTGGGCTGGTTATTCTTACAGATACAATGATGAACATTCAGTTATGCTGGAATACCAGGCGACAGACCAAATTAGAGCTGGTGTTGCCTATGATTTTGCAAGCGGTGATCTTGCAGGACAGCACGATGGTTCTTTAGAATTAATTTTACGTTACGAATTTAAATATAGAATTAGAGCAGTTAGCCCAAGATATTTTTAAAATGAGGAAGATAAAAAAAATATGCTTTTACGTTTTGCTTGGAGTTATTGGTATTCCTTCATATGCACAGGATTATTCAATAAGCTTATTGCCTTTTAGTACCGATAATTACGATGAATTTTCACCTGCCTATTACCGGGGAGATATTGTATTTTGTTCCAACCAAAAAAGTACAATCTTTATCGATTACACCGACGAAAAGGAAAACTTACCGCCATTAAATATGTATCGGGTTGAGGAAGTTGAAAGAAACGTTTGGGGAAAAGCTGAATTATTCTCAAAACAATTTAAATCTAATGCCAACGAAGGTCCTGCCACATTTAACAGCACAGGATCAGAAATTTACTTTACCCGCAATAATAATAACAAAAAGAAAATTGGAAATTTTATCGATAAAAATAATAGGTTAGGAATTTATTATTCAAAGTTTAACCGAAGATCAAATGAATGGAGCGAACCAACTCCTTTTAAATACAACAATCCAGCTTATAATTTTGCACATCCAAGCCTGAGCGAAGATGAAAATTATTTATATTTTGTTTCTGATATGGAGGGAGGATATGGAGGCACAGATCTTTATGTTTGTAAATTGGAAAATGGAAACTGGGGGGCACCTCAAAATCTGGGGCCAAATATAAATACAACTGGAAATGAATATTTCCCATTTATTCATAGTACAGGAAGATTATATTTTTCATCCGATGAACATGGAAGTATAGGTAGATTAGATATTTTTTATTCTGAAAAAGTAAATGTAGAATGGCACAAGCCAATACATATGGATGCTCCTATTAATTCAAGGTACAATGATTTCGGATTAATAATCGATGCTTTTAAAAAGAGTGGAATGTTCTGTTCCGACAGGCAACGAACATCAGATGATATTTATGCTTTTACTCCTTTATATCCAATGTTTGAGAATTCTCAACGACAAGAGGAAAACGATTACTGTTATGTTTTATATGAGGATGGTGCAGAAAATCCTGATCCTTCGTTATTTGAATATGAATGGACTTTTGGTGATGGAAATAAAGCCAGAGGCTTAGAAGTTGAACACTGTTTTAACGGACCGGGAGATTATACCCTGGAATTGAATGTTATTGATAAATTAACAGGTGAAGTTTCTTATACACAAGCAATTTACCCTCTTAAAATTGAAGATATAGCTCAGGTTTATATTAATGCTCCTGATACGGTTGAAGTTGGTCAGGAAGTAGTTTTCGATGGTAGAAAAACCAATATTACAGATTTTGATATTTACAGGTATTATTGGGACTTTGGCGATGGACGAAAAACTCGTGGCATTGAGGCAACACATTTTTATACTATTCGTGGAAACTATATTGTGCAGCTTGGTGTTGTTAGTAGAGAGGATAAAGAAGGGAATTCCGAAAAACGTGGAGTGTATAAGAACATTGTTGTGGTAGGATCGCTCAAAGAACGAGGTCGGAGAACAAGTGATTAAATAAAAGTAATGGTTAAAAACAGAACTGACGTATGAAAAAACAAGTATTAATTTGGATTATCATGTTGATGGGATTGAATGTGTTTTCACAACCTGTCCCTGCTGAAGATGAAAATATTCCATCATTAATGACATTTGGACATAAAGCAGCAATATCATGGGGGGATGATGATTTCTCACAAACTTTTTTTGTACTTATTCCTACAGAACATACCAGTCCAATTTTCATTCGTGTATTTGATGCTGATTGTGGTGGAGACGTGGACGAAATCAATGGATTTTGGGATACTCAAATGGAATATTCAATTTATGGTGGTGTAGGATGCTATTCAAATGAAGATGCTCAGGGAATTGATCCTGTTGGTAATTATAAAAGCGGTAATCTTTTAGCTACTAAAACCTTTGGTGAAAATCCAAGATATGATAATAACTGGTATACCTTTGGACCATTTAACCCAACAGAGGGCGAGCTGGTTGAAAAATATGGGGGGTATGTATTTAAAATTATATGTGAAGGAATATCTGGTGATGATGGAAATATGTACCAGTATTTTGTAAGCACATCGCAAACTGAAAATAAACGGATTGAAGGTGCTAATGCATTTGCATACGAATACAGTTTCAGAATGCATAACGACCCGAATGAAGTTTCACATATTTATCCATACATCGATGATCGAACAATAAAGGTAGTACAAAAAAATTTTGATTGGGATAATGACGGGGCTATTCGGGTTGTATCGGTTGGTAGAGCCGGGTTGCCGTGTAAAATTTCAGGTGACGATGGTTGGGCTCAAAGTGAATTTATGATTCTTGATGAAGAAAAAAATACTTCTCTCGATTTTCAGTTTGTTAAGAGGAAATCACCCCCGGTTAAAAATAACAATGTTGTAATTTCAGTTAAAAACCAGTACGGTGAATTACTCCCTTTTTACACTATCCCTATTGGCGGTGTTCCGAAGTATAAATATTCTATTGGTGTTAAAAAGAAATCAAATTAAATAAATCATGAATAACTTAAAAGCTAAGTTTACAGTTGTTTTATTACTGACTTTTTTAACCCAAAGTTTATTTGGGCAATTGTACCAGTTTAAACAATACAGTATAGATGAAGGATTAAGTCATCCATTTGTTTATACGGTTAATCAGGATAAGGATGGTTTCGTTTGGGTAGGTACTGGAGAAGGCTTATGTAAGTTCGATGGATTAAAATTTGAGCTAAGTGTGGCAGATGATTCTCTAACAAATGGATTTGTCACTTCAAGTTATTTGGATAAAAATGGGATTCTTTGGTTCGGACACAATTCTGGTCAGGTAACTTATTACGATGGAATTGATTTTAAACTTTTAAGCATTACCGAGGATAATAATAGTACAATAACTGATATTGCTGGTGATGAAAAAGGGAATGTATACATCGCCTCACAAAACAATGGATTAATTAAAGTGGATAAGAATTTTAACATAAATGCTTTCAAGGATTCTTTCACCGGGAAATTAATATATTCTGTTTTACCTGCAGGCGATAACCAGTTATTAATTGGTACTTCAAATGGCTTACATCTGTATTCATTAAAAGATGACAATTTTGTAGAATCATATGCGATTAAAGAACTGGAATATATTGCGGTTCAGACTATCGATGTGAGTAACAAGGAAAATGCATATTGGATTGGTACCGAAGATTCAGGATTCTTCTTATTAAAAAAGATGAGCGAAAATTTTGATTCTTACGAAATTGTTAACACAGGTGAGAAATATAAAATTGCTTATGAAAATGTACAATCTATTCTTGAAGATAATGAAAATATATTATGGATAAGCACCTTTGGTAAAGGAATATATAAACTATTGCCAGATCAGAATTCCGAATTTAATTACACTGATGTTTTTCATTATACCACTGAAAATGGACTCCCAAATAATTTTGTTAAAAAGATATTTAAAGGATGGGAAGGAAATTATTGGATTGCCACTTATGGAAATGGACTTGCATTTTCCATTGATGAAGCTTTTACTTTTCATTATAAAAATATTGAAGAGCTAAAGGGGAACATATTATCCATTGCCGAATCAGAGTCGTTCCGTTGGCTTGGAGGTGAAAGTGTAATTGCAAAAATTGATAAAATTAGCAACAAAGTTATTATCCTTAATCAGAAGAATGGAATACCAAAAGATAAGATTGTTGCACTTTATCTTGATCAAAATCAAAATCTTTGGATAGGAACAGATGAGAATGGAATTTACCAGTTTAATACAAAATCAGATCAAGCTAAGGTTTACTTTAAATCAAACAATTCTTTAGGAAACAAGATAAACTCAATTACCGGTTCGGGGAATACAGTGTGGGTTGGTACAGAGAATGGTGTTCTTGAATTTGATCTGTTAACAGGTAAAAGTAAGTTATATAATACATCGCAAGGCTTACCTCATAATAATATCAAGTACATATTTGTTGATACAGATAATAATCCATGGATAGCAACAAAAAGCCATAGTGTATTTGTTTTAAACAGTGAATTAAATTATCCGATTGAAACGAATATAAATCTTGAATTTACATCCATAACCGAAGATATAAATGGGGATATTTGGGCAGTTACTTATGGCGAAGGGGTTTTTAAATTTGAGCATGATAGTATAAAACATTATTCAACGGATAATGGCTTAAAATCAAATTATTGTTATAGTATTATTTCAGATAATGTAGGGAAAGTGTGGATTGGCCATCGATTAGGTATGAGCAGTATTGATATCAATAAGGGTGATGTAAAAGTATACGGAACTGAAATAGGAATTACAGGGGATTGCAATTACAATGCTGTGTTAAAGGAGAGTTCAGGGGTAATTCTAACAGGTACCACTGATGGCTTAATCTTATATGATCAATCAAAAGAAAAGAAGATAAAATATGCACCAAAATTGAACATTTCTGACGTGCGATTCTCTGATGAACCAGTTAACTTTAAAAAACCAATTACTCTGCCTTATAAGATTTATAAGTTAAATATTTCATACGTTGGTTTAAGTTTTAGCAATCCCGAAGGAGTAACTTATCAATATAAACTTGAAGGATACGACCTTGATTGGTCAAAACTTACTCAAAGCAGGGAAGCATATTATCCCCGAATTGAAGACGGTAATTATACTTTTATTCTTAAAGCATGCACATCCGACGGATATTGTGTTGAGGAACCGCTTGAAATTAAGATAAGTATTCATCCTCCATTCTGGAAAACCTGGTGGTTTATTACCCTTGCTATTCTTTCAGTTGCCGGTTCAATATATTGGTATATTCAATATCGTGAACGAAAACAAAAAGCATTACAGGAATATTTAGAAAAAGAGCTTAATGCGAGGACAAAAGAAGTTGTTGATCAAAAGGATTTACTTGAAATTAAAAACAGAGATATTACCGATAGTATTAACTATGCACAAAGAATTCAGCAAAGTATTTTGCCATCAGTTACAACAATTAACGAAAATTTCTCAGGCTCATTTGTGTATTATCAACCCAGAGATATTGTTAGTGGTGATTTTTATTGGTATGAACGTATAAACGACAATAAATTTTTAATTGTTTGTGCCGACTCAACCGGGCATGGTGTGCCGGGAGCTTTCATGTCGATGATCGGAACAACCTTAATTAAAGATATTTGCTGGAGAAAAGAGGTTGATTCTCCTTCTCAGGTTCTTGAGCAATTAGACAGAGAATTACAAAGCACACTAAATCAGAATATTGATGCTGAAAGAGCACACGATGGTATGGATATCATTGTTTGTGAGATTGATGTTAATACCCTTTACATGAGATTCTCATCTGCCATGCGTCCTTTAATATTGTATAAGGATAAAGAATTGCAGTATGTAAAAGGAACAAAGGCATCTATCGGAGGAGACCCTAAGGCTGAAAAACGTTTTGAAAATGTTGGGTTTCAGCTGCATAAGGATGATATTATATATATGTTCTCCGATGGATATCCTGATCAGTTTGGTGGACCCAGAGGTAAGAAATTTAAACTCGACAGGGTGAAAAATATGTTAGCCGATGTTTGTGATAAACCAATGGAAGTGCAGCAGGAATATATTAATAAAACATTTAATGAGTGGAGAGGTAAATTACAGCAGGTTGACGATGTGTTATTTATGGGAGTCAGGTTGTAATCTTATTCAGTATCGTTAATATCGATAATCTTATTTAAAATAGCATAAATTGTTAAGCCCGGAACTGTTTTAATACCCAGTTTCCGGGTTATGTTTTTTCGGTGGGTTACAACTGTATGCGCACTTATAAATAATTTATCGGCAATTTCTTTATTCGAAAATCCGAGAGCAATATTTTTAAGGATATCAGCTTCACGCTTACTTATTTCTTCAGGTAGTTCAGATTTTATTTTAGTTGACCCACGATTCCCGATCAAGGTATTTAGTTTATTAAGAATAGTATTTTGTGAATCTTCTATAAAAATACTCCCGGCCCAATCAATATCTTTTGATATAGAAATAGCGGCATCTGAAATTGAAACAAGCTGTGTATTATTTTTAATTTTTTTAATTGCTTTAAGCACATTGGTACTTAGCAAATCAGGGTTTAAAATAATAAAATCAGCTTCGAGGTGATCCAGGCTTTTAATGTCATCTTCGTTATCGAATTGATGAATTAAACTTGTATTAGGAATTTTCTCGATAAGTGAAGCCATTCCTTTTCGAATCAGGTACGATTTTTCGATGATGATAAAACTAGTCTTAGACATGGTTTATTAATTTTTGAAAAACCGTTTGTTTATTTCTTTTTCCATTTCACGAACTTTTGGAACCAATACTTTTTCTTCGATTCGCGAGTGATCACTAATATCCTGCTCAAGATTAAAGAGTTCGTAAAGCAGTTTATTACACAGCTTTGAGTCTTTGGGCTGAGGCAGATATTTTATGATGATGTTTTTGAGATCGAAAAGTTTTTCTTCAATATTATCGTGTTCGTTCTGAAAAATATCAATTGAGTAAGTTTCTAAAACTTTTAATAATGATGAATCTGGTTTTTCTGAACTGTAAACCTGCTCTAAAGCTAAGGTATAAGGAAAAACAATTTGCTCTTCCCGATGTGTATGATTTATTAATTCTAATTTATAGTCGGTAAAAAACTTTTTTAATAAAACCAGGGTTTCTTTTTGAGTGTAACACGAATTTACCATTTGTTCAATCAGGCTCTCTATTTCGGGAACTTTAACCTGATGATAATAATGATGTGTTTTTTGAAGATAATCGGTTATGAGTTTTACCGAGAATGTTTGTAAATGTTTTTTTGGAAAATAATCCTTATCCACGAAAGTATTTACAATCTCCAGAAAAAAGGCAACATCAACCTGATATTGATTACAAACTTCCGAAACTGATTTGTCGGCAAAACCCAGTTCTATTCCAAATCGATTTAACACCGATAAGGTAAAGTAATTCGTGTGAATTACATCGGCCATTTTTATATTCTTTGTTATTAGCATTTCCTGTTTTCGATTATTGTATATGATGAAAACAACCTCAATTCAAAATTGTTAATTCCATTCGGGAACAATAAGCTCCGGAGTTGACTCAATATTGCTTAAATGATACTGTCTGTCCATAATCTGAAAATCATACCGAATAGTATCGCTGCCTTGATTTATAAAATAGATTTTAATCTCCATTTCTCCTCTTATGTATTTTCGGTAAACTCCTTCGGCAAAATAGGGTAATAAATAGTTTGTAGTATCGGTAATGATAAAATTACCATCAATTTTTTTATATTCATAAACAAATATGTCATGAATTTCAACACTCGTTACAGAATCTGAATTCTCTGCAAAGCCAATATCTCCATTTCCATCAACAAACTCAAAAGTTAAATAACCAACCTGATTTTCAAAGCCATTGATTGATTCAATGGCAAAGGAGAAATCCATGTATTTTATTTCAGGTATATCAGAAAATTCTTCAGCTTTTTCACAGCTTGCAAAACAAACCGTTAATGTTAATATGACAACAAAGATATTTCTCACGATTTATTTTTTTCGCATATAAATCTGAATAGGTGTACCTGTAAAATCAAAATGCTCCCTGAGTTTATTTTCTAAATATCGCTTATAGGGTTCTTTTACATATTGCGGTAGATTACAGAAAAAAGCAAATGATGGATAGTATGTAGCGAGTTGCGTAATGTATTTTATTTTTACAAACTTTCCTTTTATTGATGGTGGAGGATAAGCTGAAACAACTTCTTGCATGATCTCATTTAATTTTGCAGTAGGTATTTTTCTTTTTCTGTTTTCATAAACACGTTTTGCTTCCTCTAGTACCTTATGGATACGCTGTTTGTTAATAACAGAGGTGAAAATAATTGGGACATCCACAAAAGGAGCAATGCGTTCAAGGATTACTTTTGTATATTCTTTTGATGTANNATATTTCTTTCTTCTCCAATCAGTGCATTTATTAAAGAAGATTTCCCAACATTTGGACGCCCTACAACAGTATATTTAGGGATATCAAGCTCTTCTTTAATGGCTTCTTTTTCAATATAACCTACAATTTTATCAAGTAATTCACCAGTTCCGCTTCCGTTAATAGATGATATGCAAAAAGGGTCACCTAATCCGAATTTATAAAATACATTTGAATCAATTATTCGTTGATTTGTATCGACTTTATTGGCAACAAGAATAATATTCTTTTTTGATTTTCGAAGAATCTCTGCCACTGATTCATCTAAATCTGTAATTCCTCCGGTTACATCAACAACGAAAAGAATCAAATCGGCTTCTTCAATTGCAATTTCAACCTGTTTTCTTATTTCTTCTTCAAAAACATCATCAGAGTTACGAATGTAACCACCTGTATCAATAATCGAAAATTCTTTTCCTATCCACTCAGCCTTACCATATAATCGGTCTCTGGTTACTCCACTTGTTTCATCAACAATTGCTTGTTTCGTTTCTGTAAAACGATTAAATAATGTTGATTTCCCCACATTTGGCCTTCCAACTATTGCTACAATCATGTTTTATATTTTAATAAATTAACTTACTAATAATTGAATCGAGTTTATCGATCATGTTTTTTGAATCATTAATCAATAACAACCTTTGCTCTTCTAAAGTTTTATTCTCAATTACTCCTAAAGAATGAAGCAATTCAGCCGACTTTTGAGTATTTGCATAACATGCTTTGATGTTTTTCGCAAAATCTTCATTCTCTTGTGCATTAAGTGCATCAATAAAGTTAATGGAGACTGAACCCATACTTTGTTTTAAATCATTATTTACCAATTCAGGAAATTCTTTTTCTAAACTCTTAATAAGTCCAATACCCTGAACTGCAAAATTATATGTTTTTACTTCTAAATCTTTCATTATACTATATTCATTTTTTGACCTTGACATTTGTTAATTAACCAATTGATAATTGGTCTTTGATAATTGGTGTTTGAAAATTGGTCTTTGTTAATTGTTAATTGAAAATTGATCATTGTTTAACTATTGTATCCAAAGTTTCGTAAAGGCCTGTCGTTATCGCGCCAATCTTTGCTCACTTTTACATACATTTCCAAAAATACTTTTTTCCCAAAAAACGCTTCTATATCTTTTCTTGCTTCTGTTCCGGTCTTTTTTAATGCCTGTCCTTTATGACCAATAATTATTCCTTTTTGCGATGGCCTTGTTACATGAATCAATGCTCTTATTCGTAAAAGCTGATCCGTATCTTTAAATTCTTCAATTTCAATCTCTACTGAATAGGGAATTTCTTTTTGATAATTCAACAACACTTTTTCGCGTATAATCTCCGAAACAAAGAAACGTTCAGATTTATCCGTTAGCGAATCTTTTGGAAAATAGGGAGGACTTTCAGGTAATAGTTCTATTATTCTTTTAAAAACATATTCCAGGTTGAATTTGTTTAATGCGGAAATAGGAATTATTTCTGCTTTTGGCAGAATTTGTTTCCAAATATCAACAAGTGCTTCCAGTTTTTCCTGATTACTTAAATCTATTTTATTAATTAAAAGCAATATAGGAACTTCAATTTTCGAAAGACGGTCAATATATTGCTGATTTTTATCGAAAGTTTCAACAACATCAGTAATATATAGCATGATATCAGCATCTTCAATTGCAGTGCCAACAAAGCCCATCATTTTTTCCTGTAACTTGTAGTTTGGTTTTAAAATTCCCGGTGTATCAGAATATACGATCTGATAGTCATCGGTATTTACAATTCCCATTATCCTGTGTCGGGTAGTTTGCGACTTTGAAGTTATTATGGAAAGCTTTTCGCCTACCATTTCGTTCATCAATGTCGATTTACCAACATTTGGATTTCCAATAATATTTACAAAACCTGATTTGTGCGGCATTATATTTTCTAAGTATAAATTTTTTGCAAAGATAAGAGAAATTTTCGCTAAACCACTTCAATATGTTTTTGTTATGAAACATTCTATAATTTAATCTTTTTAAAATTGAAATAAAAACTATAATTATAGTATAAATAAAAAAATTATAGTATATTTGATAAAAAATATTGTACATGAAAGAAATTACAAAAGCACAGGAGGATATTTTAAAAGCATTATGGGAAATTGGCGACGGAGCTGTGAGCGATGTCCTTGATATTATACCTGAGCCAAAACCTGCTTATAATACAGTTGCTACAGTCATTAAGGTATTAGAAAAGAAAGGATATGTAGATCATAAAACGTACGGTAAAACCAATGTGTATTTTCCACTTATTGAAAAGAAGGATTATGCAAGTAATATTTTAAAGGACACTTTTAAGCATTTTTTCAACGGATCGCTTAATTTAATGTTTTCGCAATTTGTTAAAGGGAAAGAAGTTAATTTAAAGGAGCTTGAAGATTTAAGAAAAATGCTCGATAACGAAATAAAAAATTACGAAAAATAGTTTTATAATTATGCAATATTTAATAGTTTCAAGTATTTGTATAAGTGTCACTTATATTGCTTACAGACTGGTTTTACGGAATGAAACAAACTTCAAGCAATTGCGAATCTATTTATTGTTATCAATATTTATTTCGGGTTTAATCCCTTTAAGTAATTTTACAATTGATGTGGGTTTATATCAGAGTCAGGCAATTACTTCCCCGAATATTGGTCCTGTTAATAGTGATGTGATAATGCACAATTTTGTAAATGAAGAAGTAATTGTAGCAAATCAAAAATCATTTATAGAAAATATAAATTGGGCTTCGCTTACATTAGATATTTATCGAAGTATAGCTATTATTTTAATTCTAAGAATACTTATTCAAGTCTTAGTTTTATTTTATAAATATTTTAAATCAGAAAAGGTAAAAAGAGGTAAGCATATCCTAATATATAATCACGGATTTAAAAATACCTTTTCATTTTTCAACTGGATTTTTATAAATGATGAAAATACCACAGAAGCAGATTTACAGAAGATAATTGCACACGAAAGTATTCATGTTACTCAATATCATTCATTCGATTTATTAATTATTGAACTACTAGCGGCCGTTATGTGGTTTAATCCTTTTGTTTGGATGATGAAAAAATCTGTACAGTTAGTGCATGAATATTTAGCTGATGAAGGAGTGCTTAAAAATGGTATTGACAAGTTTAATTATCAGACGCTTCTTATAAATCTTGTTGCTGAAGAAAAACTAATTAGTATTTCCTCAAGTTTTAACCAGTCATTAATTAAAAAACGAATGATTATGATGAATAAAATAAAATTAAACAAAGGCTTTAGATTAAAATTTTTAACACTATTGCCAGTAGTTACAATTCTTTTCTCTGGTGTAGCTTGTGTTAAAGGACAGAACACCGATAACAAAATTGTTACTGCAATTGCTCCAACAAAAATGAATGTTTTGTATGTTGGTATTGAAAACCCTGTAAAAATTGCTGTTTCGGGTTGTGAAAATACAGAAATTGAAGTTTCAGCTTCTAATGCCAATCTCACAGGAGAAAACGGGAATTATATTATTATTCCTAAAAAACCAGGAAATTTATTAGTTACTGTTAAAGCTAAAGGAGAAGTAGTTCAAGTAGCAGAATTTAGAGCTAAAGGTATTCCTGTTCCATTCGCAATGTTAAACGGAAAAACTGGAGGTCAGATCACTAAAGATGATCTGCTAAAACAAGAAAAAATTAAGATTATGTTGGAGAATTTTGATTTTGATGTCAAATTTGAAGTCGTGGGATTTTCTGTATCAACTGTTAACGGCGAGGGTTTTACGTTAAGTGCAAACTCGGATTCAGGTATAATCTCAAGTAATCAAAAAGAAATTTTTAAAAATGTCAAGGCTCGTTCAAAAATAATTTTTGATAATATTTCTGTTAAAGGACCTGATGGTAATGTAAAAAAAGTTTCACCTATGATATTTGAAGTTATTTAATAAAAGAATAAAAGCTCCTAAATCAGGAGCTTTTTATTTTATAATCCAATACTTACAGTTAGTTTATACGAAAAGTTATCAGCAGTTTTCTCAAGCGAATAAGGACCATACCTATAAAAAACAGCAGCTCCAATACCATAATAGGATGTATTTAAGATGTTGTTAACAAGCAAACCACATTCATAAAATCCTTTGTCGTATGATTTAATTTCAATAGTATCAAAATGGTTTTGCTTGTTCGAGAAAGTGGCAATTCCGTAATTATTTACAAGGGCAAACTTCGGAGAAAATATTTTAGTTTTGAAGAAATAACCAAAGTCATGTTTAAAGAAAACCGAAAGGAATTTATCCGAATAGAATTCACCCATACGCATAGTTCCAAATGAGTTTTCAGCTTCAAAACTAAATGGCTGATAACTGCCATGACCATTGTACATTTTCGAAACAGGCACTTCATTATCAATTAATCCTCCAACAATTGCCAGGCGCGTTTCTCCAAGAGTTTTGATTTTAAAGGTTTTCGTGACTTTTGCTTCGTATTTGGTGTATTCAAATTCGCCATCAAGCCAATTTGTCCCTATTGTAATGTTACTATACAATACAGGGAAATTTGTTCCTAATGAATAGTTGGTTTTTAGTGTTCGGATAAACTTCTCGTTGTACGCATACCGAAACTGAATTCCAATTTCATCGAAAATATATTTGTTGGTTGATTCATTTAACGAAGATCCAAAAGTATAATCATCAGTTGCAGTAATGTGCGATTGCTTATAAAATATTTTTGTTCTTAAATACTGCAAGGATAAAAAGCTAAACGAAACCTGGTATTTTTCTATGAGGTCCATATCTTCGATCATATACTTTCGAAATATTTCGGATGATTTAAGATCAGGAGTTTCTAAAAAACTGTAACCTGCTTTTTCAATCACATCATGAGCATAAGTAAAATGAATTTTACTTTCCGATTCTTCGCGCAGATTTAAGATCAAATCACCACCATATTTCCATGCTTGATCAGTAAATCCAAATCCAATATAACCACCAACAGAAAAATATTTCGAGATCTTATCATTGGTCATTAATCCTAATCCCAGGCGAAATCCTTCGTGAACATTATAATTTATTAGTTTTTCCAGGGGTAAAGTAAATCTACCAACGGTAAGGTTTTTGTTTATCAGTAGTTCTAATTTTGAAAATTTCTCCTCGAGTTTTTCGGCTCGAATAACACTATCAATTAATCGATATGCACTTATTTCCTCAGCAGATAATTCGGGAGGTTTTTGGGTTAATAAAGTATCTTGATTTTGATTTAAAGAATCGGTATTTCTTCTGTTTCTACTTTGACTAATAGCAGATTGATAGATTAATAAGATAAAAAGTAACAATACTAATAACTTTCTACACACAGCATATACATTTTACTATTTGTAGATAAAGATTATTAAATAATACAGTTTTTAAAAATAAATTCTGAATTAATTGAAAGATTTTCTTTTAAGAATAGAAATTTCCTGTGGTGTAAGAAGTCTCCATTTACCACGAGGCAAATTCTTTTTGGTTAATCCTGCAAAATAAACACGATCAAGTTTTCTGATTTTATAGCCAAACGATTCAAAAATTCTACGTACAATTCTATTTTGACCTGTGTGTATCTCAATACCTACCTGTGATTTGTCTTTCTCGTCAACATAGCTAATGGCATCTGCTTGAATAAAATCATCTTCGAGCTGCACTCCTTCAATAATTTTTACCATATCTGCTTTTGTTAAATCTTTATCTAAATGCACATGGTAAATTTTTTTCTTCTTATAGCTTGGGTGGGTAAGTTGCTTGGTTAATTCGCCATCGTTGGTTAATAATAATACCCCGGTTGTATTCTTATCAAGTCGCCCAACAGGATAAACTCTTTCCTGGCATGCATCTTTAACAAGATCAAGAACGGTTACATCAGCATGTTTATCTTTTACTGTTGTTACTACATCTTTTGGCTTATTTAAAAGAATATAAACTTTTTGCTCTCTGCTAAGTTTTTTGCCTTTGTATTTGATCTCATCTTTGGGTGAGACTTTGATTCCAAGCTCTTTTACAACCTCGCCATTTACTGTAACCTCTCCGGCTTTAATTAAATCATCAGCCTCGCGACGAGAGCAAACACCAGAGTTTGATAAATATTTATTTAAACGTAAGGGCTCATCCCAGTTGGTATCTTTTTGAACGGGAATACCCTTTGTCGAATTTTTCTTATCAAAAGAGGCTTTTTTCTTATTAAAAGAAGCTTTCTTTTCTGAAAATCGTTGTTTTTTCCCTTTGCTTTTATCTCGCTCCATTTTCTCTTCTCTAATGATTATGAATAGCTTATTTGAACCATGCAAAGTTAATATATTAATTTACGCTGTTTAAGGAATTCAAATAAATTGTTAAAATAATTTAAATCATGTTTCATCTAAATTGATTTATTTATCTTTATTCACATTTTAAACTTGGGTAACAAAATAAAGTCTCAGAGATATGACGTTAATAAAATCAATTTCAGGAATAAGAGGAACAATTGGAGGTCGTGCAGGTGATGGCTTGAGTCCTTTGGATACTGTAAAATTTGTATCTGCTTATGGACAATGGATCATAAACCGGTCAGATGTAAAAAAAGCAAAAGTTGTTGTTGGTCGTGATGCCAGAATTTCTGGCGAAATGGTCAGCAATGTTGTTATAGGAACATTAATGGGAATGGGAATTGATGTGGTAAACATTGGTTTAGCAACAACCCCAACAACAGAAATTGCAGTTCCGGCAGAGAATGCACAGGGAGGAATAATTTTAACTGCAAGTCATAATCCAAAACAATGGAACGCCTTAAAATTACTCAATGAAAAAGGCGAGTTTTTATCTGGCGAGGAGGGATCATTAATTTTGAAGTTAGCAGAAAAAGAAGATTTTACATATGCCGATGTTGATGATCTGGGCACTGTAACTGAAAGAAACGATTATTTAGATATTCATATCAAACAAATTCTTGATTTGCCCCTGGTTGATGTTGAAGCCATTAAGAATGCAAATTTTAAAGTTGCTGTTGATGCAGTAAATTCTGTGGGAGGTATTGCTATTCCTGCAATGCTAAAAGCTTTGGGAGTGAAAGATATAATTGAGTTATATTGTGAGCCCAATGGAGTGTTCCCTCATAACCCGGAACCATTACCTGAACATTTAACCGAAATCTCAAAAATAGTAAAAGATAGAGGTGCCGATTTAGGATTTGTTGTCGATCCTGATGTGGATCGTTTGGCAATAATCAATGAAGATGGTACAATGTTTGGCGAAGAGTATACCCTCGTTGCTATTGCTGATTATATTCTACAAAACAAAAAAGGGAATACTGTTTCAAATTTATCATCATCCAGAGCGTTGAAAGATGTGACATTAAATTATGGATGTGAATATTTTGCAGCTGCAGTAGGTGAAGTAAATGTTGTTCAAAGTATGAAAGAGAACAATGCGGTTATTGGAGGAGAAGGTAATGGTGGAATTATTTATCCTGATCTGCATTATGGCCGCGATTCTTTGGTTGGTGTTGCATTATTCTTATCGCATTTAGCAAAAACAAAAATTAAATGTTCTGATTTACGATCAAGGTTTCCGGAATATGTAATTGCAAAAAAGAAGATGCAGCTAACTCCGGAAATTAACGTCGATCAACTATTAGATTCAGTTAAAGCTAAATTCAGTGATAAAAAATTAATTGATATTGATGGAGTAAAAATTGAATATGAACACGGTTGGGTGCATTTAAGAAAATCTAATACCGAGCCTATTATTCGTATTTATGCCGAAAGCCGGGATATGAAGAGTGCCGATCAATTGGCAGATCAAATTGTGAACGAAATAAAATCATTACTATAAAATGAAACTTTCATGCAATAATATTTCACAATTAAGCGAAGCGTTCTCATGAGCGAAGCGAGTAAACAGGAATGATTAAAATAAACATTAAGGTCAACCTTTCAAAAGGCTAAGGCATGGAAGTTCACGAGCGGGTTAGTGTAATGGATTTGAGGGACGAGCCTGCCTTGCCGGCAGGCAGGTAACAAAAATAGATCAATTACAGGAAATCTTAATGAGTAATTTAATCAATATCAGAAATATATAAAATTTAACAGATGAAGAAAAAATATTACATCATTATTGCTGCAGTTGTAGTTGTTATTATAGCGTTTTTAATATTCAGACCAGGGAAATCAGATAACTTAAAACAGCTGACAGTAAAAGTTGAAAAAGGAGAATTCGAGATATTAGTAACAACAACAGGAGAGCTTCAGGCAATTAGCTCGGTTGATATTATGGGACCCTCGGAGTTGAGAAACAGCCGAGAGCTTAGAATTCGTGAAATAAAAATTCAGGATTTAGTTCCCGAAGGAACAGTTGTTGACTCGGGTGAATATGTTGGAAATCTTGATCGTACAGAACTAAGTACAAATTTAAAAGATTTACAGGATGAGTTAGAGACCATGGAGTCGCAATATCTAAAAACTCAGCTTGATACAACAATGCAGTTGCGCGAATTACGCGACCAGCTTATAAACCTCAAATTTACAATGGAAGAAAAGCAAATTGTTCTTGATCAAAGTAAATATGAGCCACCGGCAACCATCCGTCAGGCAACCATCGATTTAGAGAAAGCACAAAGAGCCTATGAGCAATCCAGTGATAATTATTCATTAAAAGTTCAGCAGGCAGAGGGGAGTATGCGCGAAGCGAATATAAACCTGTCACAAGCTAAACGCAAAGTTGAACAGCTAAATAATATGATTAATAAATTTACAATTTATGCTCCACAAGGAGGAATGGTAATTTATAAAAAGGAATGGAGTGGACAAAAACGTAAGGTTGGTTCAACCATTAGCCCCTGGGATTTAGCTGTTGCAACATTACCCGATTTGTCGGAGATGAACTCAAAAACCTATGTAAACGAAATTGATATTAGTAGAATTAAAGAAGGGCAGATGGTACGAATAGGAATTGATGCTTTCCCTGAAAAAAAATACTCAGGTCAGGTTGTTGAGGTGGCTAATATTGGTGAGCAGTTACAAAATACCGATGCAAAAGTTTTCGAAGTGCTTATCAGGGTCGATCAATCTGATAGTATTATGCGTCCCGCAATGACCACAAGTAACCAGATTATTACCAATGTGTTTAGTGATGTTTTATATATTCCTTTAGAAGCTATTCATAATGATGATAGCTTAAGTTTTGTTTATACGGCCAGCAATAAAAAGCAAATTATTATTCCCGGAGAAACAAATGAGAATTATATGATTATTGAGCAAGGCTTAAATGAGGGAGATGAAATTTATCTTTCAATTCCTGAGAATCCAGATCGATTTAAACTTTCAGGGGAAGAGCTTATTGCAGTAGTAAAAGAACGCGAAGCGCAAAAGAAACTGAATGAAAAGAGCAAGGAAGATCTGATGAAAGTTACTGAAAAAAAGCCCGAAAAACAAAAGGGACATGGACGCAGACCAGCCGGTCCTAAATAATTGAAAATTATGTTTAGTAGATATTTTCATGATATTGAAATTGCCATAGAATCTCTATTGTCGAATAAATTAAAATCAATTTTAATGGCATTAGGAATTATTTTTGGAACTGCAGCTGTTATTAGTATGTTGGCTATAGGTAATGGTGCTCAACAAGAAATACTCGACCAAATAAAAATGGTTGGGGTAAATAATATTGTTATTACTCCGGTTATTGATTTAACAGAGGAAGGAGAAAATGGAGATGATTCAGGAGAAAATGGCGATAGTAAAAAGAAAGAAAAATTCTCTCCGGGTCTAACCATGAAAGATGTTGAGGCCATAAAAAATATAATTCCATCGGTAAAAAGAATAACTCCCGAAATAATTGCAAATTCTTTTGTTGTTCAGAACGGGAAAAGGGTAGCTGCAAAAGTAATTGGTGTTGATAATGATTACTTCGATGTGTATAATATAAATCTTGAAAAAGGATTTTTTTTTAGCGACTATCAGGTTGAAAATGGAATTCCTGTTTGTGTTATTGGAGCCAACATTGCAGCAAAAATATTTAGCGATACCGATCCGGTTAACCAATATCTTAAATTTGGTTATGTATGGCTAAAAGTTGTTGGAGTGCTTGAAAAGTCGAATGTGAATTTGTCTGCCGCCGACAATGCCGGTGTTAACCTGGTAAACGATAATGTATTTATTCCTGTACAAACCATGTTATTGCGATATAAAAACAGGGCATTAATTAATTCCAAGAGTTTAAGTGGTGGTGGAGGATTTATGGGAGGATGGTTCTTTTCATTTTCCGGGAAACAAGAAACATCAACATCAAACTACAATCAGTTAGATAAAATAATTGTGCAGGTCGAAGAAACGGAGCAACTGACTACGACAACTGAAATTTTAAGCCGTATGCTTTTACGCAGACACATGGATGTTAAAGATTATGAGATTACGGTTCCTGAGTTACTCCTAAAACAACAACAACGAACAAAAGACATATTTAATATTGTACTTGGTGCAATTGCAAGTATATCTTTAATTGTTGGAGGAATTGGTATTATGAATATCATGTTTGCAACGGTTATGGAGCGGATAAAAGAGATTGGAATAAGGCTTGCACTTGGAGCAAAAAAGGCTGATATCATAGCTCAGTTTTTATCCGAAGCCATTTTGATTAGTGTCTCAGGAGGTTTAATTGGTGTTTTTCTGGGGGTTGTTTTTTCAAAATTGATCATGAAATTTGCAGGAATATTAACCATTATTTCTCCTGGATCTGTCATCGTTGCTTTTGGAGTTAGTGCAATTATTGGAGTTATTTTTGGCCTTTCACCTGCTAAGCGGGCTGCCGAAAAAGATCCAATAGAATCTTTAAGATATGAATAAATTTTAAAATTAAATGAATGAAATCAACTAAAATATATTTATTGTTTATACTAAACTTCTTTTTTTTGACATTGAGAGCACAAGAGAAAGTTGTCGAAGAGTTAACATTCGAAGAAGTAATTGAATTGGCCCGTGAACAATCACCTGATGCCATTATGGCTAAACATCAGTTTCGGGCTAATTACTGGGAGTTCAGAACATACAAAGCTGATTTTAGACCAAATTTAAGTTTAGGAACAACTTTCCCTGAATTTAGCAGAACAATAAAACGAAATCAGAATGATGATGGCACATATTCATATGTTGAAGATAATTTGAATACTTCATCAGCACAACTAAATCTTCGACAGAATGTAGGATTTACAGGAGGACAGATTTTTGCTACTTCTAATTTAGCACGTTTAGATGTTTTTGGTGACGATAATTCGATTTCTTATTTATCAACACCTATTAGTATAGGTTATAGACAGCCTGTGTTGTTTTATAATGAATATAAATGGCAGAAGAAAATTGAACCGTTAAAATATGATGAGGCTAAAAAGAAATATATATCTTCTCTTGAAGATGTATCACTTAAAGCAGTGAATTATTTTTTCGATTTAGCATTAGCACAGCAAAACCTGCAAGTTGCGAAAATAAATTATTCAAATGCCGATACCTTATATCAAATTGCTACCGGAAGGTACAATATTGGAACAATTGCTGAAAATGAATTAATGCAAATGGAGCTAAGCGTTTTAAATGCAGGTTCATCATTAAATTCAGCCTTGGTTGATCTTGAAATAAGGAAATTCCAATTGCGTTCATTTTTGGGATTTAATGAAAAAGTGGATTTAGAACTTCTTATTCCTAAAGAGATACCTTCTTTGACGGTTGATGTTGATCAGGCACTTGAAATTGCACGCGAAAATAATCCTAATATAATTGCATTTGAACGCCAACTAATAGAAGCTGAGCGTGATGTTGCAAAAGCAAGATCGGAAAAAGGGTTACAAGCTGATTTATATGCAAGTGTAGGTTATACCCAGCAATCATCAGATTTTTCAAGTGTTTATGTAAACCCTCAAGATCAGCAAAGAGTATCCTTGGGTTTAGAGATTCCTATTCTCGATTGGGGTCTGGGTCGGGGAAGATATAAAATGGCACAATCAAGTCAGGAACTTATTCGCACAACCGTTGAGCAATCCAGAACCGATTTTGTGCAAAATGTTTATTTAAATGTAATGCAATTTAATTTGCAGGATGATCAATTTTTAATTGCTGCAAAAAGCGATACGATCGCACAAAAACGTTACGATATGACCAAACAGCGATTTTTAATTGGTAAAGTTGATGTGTTGGATTTAAATGTTGCTCTGTCGGAAAAGGATGTTGCTAAAACAAATTATATTTCTGCGCTCCGAAAATACTGGTCGAATTTTTATAATCTTCGAAAAATTACATTATACGATTTTATTCAGGATCAGTCTTTAGATACCGATTTCGATAAGCTAATTGAGTAATTTAGCTTACAGTTTGATTGTTAAGAACGATACTTGATGTTAATTTTTTTGAAAAATACGATGGTGTAAATTAAATCCTTTTAAAATTTGGGATTCTTAATCTTTATCATCCTTTGAATCATTTCAACTCATTTGTCAGAAGATGATACAGATTGAATTACTGAATTCAGATATTAAATCCTCCTAAAACTTTTGAACTCATTCAATCTTTTCAATCTTAATTTGCTGAAAAAGTGTGTTTCTAAAAAATAATTTTATCTTTGCACGACAATTCGATTAATAGGAAAATAAATTAGTAATATCAATAAAATAGTTTGACAGATGCAAATTAAAGGAGCTATTAAGTTTTTGGCCGGAGCGTTGGCCGTAATATGTATTTATTACTTATCATTTACTTGGGTAACCTACAGTATTAAACAAGATGCAAAAGAATATGCACAAGGTAATTTGGATAAAGAATATCAATACCTTGATTCATTATCAAGTGAAGTAGTGTATAATCTTGGGATAAGAAAATTTACATTAAGAGAATGTCAGGAAAAAGAAATTAACCTTGGTCTTGACCTTAAAGGTGGTATGGATGTTATTCTTGAGATATCTGTTGAAGATATCATCCGGGCTATGGCAAACAACAATAAAGACACAACATTCCAAAAAGCGTTAAGCCTGGCAAAGGAATATGAAAAAGATAGTCGTGAAGATTATGTTGTATTGTTCGGAAGAGCATTCAATGAAATTGATCCGAATGCTAAACTGGCTGCCATTTTTAATACCATTGAGTTAAAAGATAAAATTGATTTCAATTCGAGTAATGAAGATGTATTAAAAGTTATTGATGAGGAAACAAAAGATGCCATCGATAACTCATTTAACATTCTTCGAAGCAGAATTGACCGTTTTGGTGTTGTTCAGCCAAATATACAACGTTTAGAAGGTACCGGAAGAATCATGGTTGCATTGCCTGGTGTTAAAGATCAGGAACGTGTTCGTGATTTATTGCAGGGTACAGCTAATCTTGAATTCTGGGAAACATACAATAACACCCAGATATTTAATTCGCTTGTACAGGCCAATGAAGTAATATATGGCATAGAGCAAGCACAAAAAGAACTCAATAAATCTGAAGAAACTGCTGAAAAGAAAGAAGTAGTTTCTGAGCAGGTAAAAGAAAAGAAAGAGGAATTATCATTACTCGATCAAATAGAATCTGATTCAACTGTTCAGGATTCAGCCGACTTGGCTCAAAATCAAGGAGCGGACAGATATCCACTGTTTAATGTATTACGACCTAATGTAAGTCAGGAGTTTCAACCTTATGAAGGTTCTGTTGTTGGAATGGCAAATTATACAGATACTGCAAAAGTAAATGCTTACCTCAATATGAGTCAGGTGAAAGCGGTATTTCCAAGAGATGTGAATTTTAAATGGGCCGTAAAACCCTATAAGCATGATCCAGATGGAAACCTTTATGAGTTACATGCAATTAAGGTTACTGGTCGCGACGGTAAAGCACCTCTTGATGGTGATGTTATAACAGATGCCAGATCAGAGTTTGATCAGAATTCAGGTAGTGCTGAAGTTTCTATGAGTATGAATGCCGACGGAGCTAAAACATGGGCCCGTTTAACAAAAAACAACGTAGGTAACTTTATTGCAATCGTGCTTGATAATTATGTTTATTCAGCACCTAGAGTAAATAGTGAAATTACTGGTGGTCGTTCATCTATATCGGGTGACTTTACAGTAAACGAAGCGAAAGACTTAGCTAACATATTAAAATCAGGTAAATTACCTGCTCCTGCAAGAATTATTCAGGAAGAGATTGTTGGTCCATCACTAGGTCAGGAAGCAATTGACGCTGGTTTAAGTTCTTTCTTTATTGCATTTATTGTCGTGTTAGCATATATGATCTTTTACTACAGTAGAAGAGCAGGTTTGGTTGCCGATATCGCATTACTTGTAAATATGTTCTTTATAGTGGGTGTGTTAGCATCATTAGGTGCCGTATTAACATTACCTGGTATTGCCGGTATAGTTTTAACTATTGGTATGTCGGTTGATGCGAACGTGCTGATTTTTGAGCGTATTCGTGAAGAACTTGCTGCCGGAAAAGGAATAAAACTAGCAGTAAAAGATGGTTATAGAAATGCTTATTCTGCGATTCTCGATGGTAACATAACTACCTTTCTAACAGCCTTAATTCTTTACATTTTTGGTACTGGTCCAATTAAAGGTTTTGCTACAACATTACTTATTGGTATTTTAACTTCATTATTTACTGCCATTTTCTTAACCCGTTTAATATTTGAATGGTACTTGAATCGTAATAAAGAAATTACATATTCAACTAAATTAACTGAAAAAGCTTTTAAAGGAGTAAACTTTGATTGGTTGGGTAAACGTAAAGTTGCTTATATTGTATCATCAACATTAGTTATTTTAAGTCTTATATCCATATTTTTCATTCGAGGTTTTAACCCTGGAGTCGATTTTACCGGAGGCAGATCATATATTGTTCGTTTTGAACAAGCAGTAAATACAGTAGATGTTGCCAGCAGTTTAAAAGAAGTTTATGGTCATGCCCCTGAAGTAAAGGTGTTTGGTGATGATAATCAGATTAAGGTTACAACTAAATATCGTATCGATGAGGATGCTGTTGAGGTTGACAAAGATGTTGAGACCAAATTATACGAAGGTTTAAAACCATATTTTAAGGATGACATTAGTTTTGAGAAATTCAACACTGAATATAAAATGAGCTCTCAAAAGGTTGGTGCAACAATAGCCGATGATATTTTATACAAATCGTTGGTTGTAATCATTCTTGCTCTCATCATGATGTTTATTTATATCTTTATTCGATTTAAAAACTGGCAATATGGTTTAGGAGCAGTTGCTGCATTATTGCATGATGTAATTATAATACTTGGTATTTTCTCTTTATTCTGGGGTAAGTTACCATTCTCATTGGAAATTGATCAGGCATTTATTGCTGCTATTTTAACGATTGTTGGATATTCTGTGAATGATACAGTAATTATATTCGACCGTATGAGAGAGTACATTGGTTTATATCCAAAAAGAGAAAGATCATCAATTATTAACTCTGCACTAAATAGTACATTAAGTCGTACATTTAGTACATCATTCAGTACATTCATTGTATTATTTATCATCTTTATATTAGGCGGTGAAGTAATTCGTGGTTTTGTATTTGCATTAATGATAGGGGTTCTCGTAGGTACTTATTCATCATTGTTTATCGCTTCGCCACTTGTTTACGATACAGTGAAAAAAGACGACAAAAAGTAAAAGTTACTATACATTTATTAGAGCCTCTTAATTTAAGGGGCTCTTTTGTTTAAATAAAATCGTTGAATCAATAGCATTAATACTACTTAAGGAATATAATGTAAATTCTAATTTAGAAAATGACTTAAACAAAATGTATATTTGTAAAAAATGATATCATGTTAACAGTTTTTTTATTCATTAGCGGACAAGAGATATTTGTTATCCTTTTGATAGTTTTGTTGCTTTTTGGAGCAAATAAAATTCCTGATATTGCACGAGGACTTGGAAAAGGAATGGCCGAGTTTAAAAAAGCTGCTGATGATATAAAACGCGAAATGAATGATCATACCAACGACCTTAAAAAAGACTTTAAGGACATTGAAGATGAAATAAAAAATACAAAAAAGGACCTCAAGGGCTAATAAACTACACCTCAATTTATGGATTACATTTTTCTTTTTCTTGGTTTTGTACTTTTAATTTTAAGTGGTGATTTTTTGGTAAAAGGGAGCGTTTCTCTTGCCGTGCATTTTAAAGTTTCAAAACTGGTAATTGGTGTTGTATTGGTTTCTTTTGGAACTTCGGCTCCGGAACTTGTTGTAAGTTTAGATGCTGCCATAAAAGGACATCCCGATATTGCTATTGGCAATGTTGTTGGTTCAAATATTGCAAATTTAGCTTTAGTTCTTGGACTAACGGCCATGATACTACCAATACAGGTAAGGAAAAAGGCCATCCATTTCGATTGGTCGGTTATGATGTTGGTTAGTATTTTATTTTATATATTTTGCCTGAATTTTAAATTACAACTGTTTGAGGGTTTAATCTTTATTGTACTTTTACTCGCTTATGTATTTTGGTCAGTTCATCAATCAAGAGCAGAACATAAAATAAATGAGGAAGAACCGATTGCTCCTAAGCACAATTTAGTTGTTTCTTTTATTTTGGTCATTTCTGCAATAGTAGGATTAATTTATGGTGCAGAATTGTTAGTGAAAGGGGCTTCCAGCATCGCAAGTAGCATTGGTATCGAAGAGAGAATAATTTCTGTTACTGTAATTGCTCTTGGGACCAGTCTTCCCGAATTGGCAACATCAATTATGGCGGCCATTCGAAAAGAGTTAGATATTTCGATCGGAAATCTTATTGGATCAAATATCTTTAATATCCTAGCGATTCTTGGACTCACTAGTGTTGTTAAAGAAATTGATATTAATCCAATGATATTGAAGTTTGATATTTTCTGGATGTTAGGTATCTCTTTGCTATTATTTTTATTTATCTTACCTTTAAGAAAAGCTATTGTTTCCCGGTGGAAAGGATTCATTTTTGTGTTGATTTACATCGTTTATATTTACCTGGCATTTTCAATTAAAGGAGTATAATTTAAAATTAAATCAATGATTATTGCAAAAAATATTAAAAAGTCATACGGCGATTTACAAGTCTTAAAAGGAATCGATCTTGAAATAAAAAAAGGTGAAATTATTTCCATAGTTGGCCCAAGTGGAGCCGGAAAAACAACTTTTCTTCAAATTTTAGGAACATTAAGTCGGCCTGAGTCTGGTCAGATATTGTTTAATAATAATGAAGTAAGTAAATATAAAGACAAGCAATTAGCAGCATTTCGAAATAGTAATATCGGATTTGTTTTTCAATTTCATCATCTTTTACCAGAATTTACAGCACTAGAGAATGTTTGTATTCCTGCCTTTATTGGCAAAGTACCCAGAGATAAAGCTGAAAAGAAGGCCAAAGAGATTTTAGCATTTTTAAAACTCGATCACCGAATTGATCATAAACCGAAAGAATTATCTGGTGGTGAACAACAGCGTGTAGCTGTGGCTCGTGCATTAATTAACGACCCTTCTGTAATTTTTGCTGATGAACCTTCTGGTAACCTCGATTCTGAGAATAAAAAAGAACTACATGATTTATTTTTCTCTCTTCGCGATAAATATAACCCATCTATTGTAATCGTTACTCACGACAATGAGCTGGCAAATATGGCTGATCGAAAGTTAACCATGAGAGATGGTTTATTTGTTTCTTAAAAATGGAACTTACTAAGGATTTAATTGAGATAAGGGATTTCTTAAATGAGAAAGCTGAAAAATATAATCATCCTGATTTTATAGATACGGATCCAATACAAATACCTCACCTATTTTCTGAAAAAGCCGACATTGAGATTTCTGCATTTTTAGCTTCTACAATTGCATGGGGACAGCGTGTTACCATTATTAAGAATATGCAAAAGCTGATTTCTCTTATGGATCATGCCCCTTATGAATTCATCATGAACAGCAATAATAGAGATTTAGAACGTTTAAATCATTTTAAGCATAGAACATTTAATGGTGAGGATTGTAAGTTTTTTGTTTTTTCACTAAAAAATATCTATGAGAATTATGGCAGTTTAGGGGAACTCGTTGAAAATATCTACATCAAAGAAAAAAGTGTTTTTAATACCCTTGCCGGGTTTCGGGAGGTGTTTTTTGAAATTCATCATCCCGAAAGAACACAAAAGCACATTTCAAATGTTTTAAAAGGAGCCTCTGCAAAACGCCTGAATATGTTTTTACGCTGGATGGTTCGAAAAGATAATACCGGAGTTGATTTCGGAATGTGGAGTAAAATTCCGATGTCCGAATTATTTTTACCTTTAGATGTTCATACAGGAAATATTGCCAGAAAATTGGGTTTGTTAACAAGAAAGCAAAATGATTGGAAAGCGGTAGAAGAGATTACTGAAGTTTTAAGAAAATTTGATCCTGTCGATCCTATAAAATACGATTTTGCTTTATTTGGACTAGGTGTTTTTGAAAAGTTTTAAATATGCCAAACAATTATTTTAAGTTTAAACAATTTACTGTTCATCAGGATAAATGTGCCATGAAAGTAGGTGCTGATGGTGTTTTACTTGGAGCATGGGCAAGTTGTGAACATGCACAGACTATTTTAGATATAGGAACAGGAACAGGGCTTATTGCACTCATGTTGGCTCAAAGATCAAATTCAAGTATAGATGCTATAGAAATTGATGCTGATGCATGTAAGCAAGCTGCTGATAATGCAAACAAATCACCCTGGAAAGAGAGAATAAATATCATAAACCAATCTTTTCAGGATTTTTCAAAAGAAACAAATAAAAATTACGATTTAATTGTTTCGAATCCTCCATATTTTCAAAATTCATTAGTTGCACCTAACCCTAAAAGAACTGATGCCAGGCATAATTCTAATCTTGAATTAGAAGATATTATTATGGGTTCAATAAAGCTTCTAAACGAAAACGGAAAGCTAAATTTGATTTTACCATACCTTGAGGGAAATATGTTTATTGTAAAAGCTGCAGAGTATAATTTGTTTTGTGTTCGTCAAACTAAGATATTACCAAAACCCGGTGCAGAGCCTAAAAGATTGTTACTTGAATTCATGAAAACTAAAAAGCCGCTTGTGGAGCAGGAAATCATCATTGAACTCAACAAACGGCATGATTATTCTGATGCATATAAAAATCTTACGAAGGACTTTTATTTAGCTTTTTAGATGTTTAATCTATCGGGCAATGTTCATTTTACCTGTAATTTTGTACTTGTCTAAGAATTTAAGAACCGCAAAGTCACGATGACGCAAAGATTTGACAAATAATAATTTCAAATATCTTAGCGTCTTAGCGACTCAGCGGTGAAGATTTATTTTTTAATATTCTAAAGAAATAGAATGTTTTATTAATCTAAATCAGTTTCTTCTTCAACGAATACAATTCCATATTCTTCTAATTCTTTAAGAACAGGCTCGTATACATCTTTCATAGTAGGAACAATAACCCCTTTTTGTTTAATAACCCCTGTTAAGAATAGTTTTGTAGCAATAGCAACCGGAATACCAACCGTAATTGACATAGCAGTATGCACCTGATCTTTACCTTTAACAACTAACGATGAGGTAATCCTTTTTGTTTTTCCGTTTAACTTATATTCAAATTGATGCTGCATTACGATCATATCTTTATCTTCAGCACCTAATGCCCATTTTTCTTCTAACAGTTTTTGAAGAATTTTTGCCGGTGTTGCATTTGGGATTCCTGGTTTAATGTTTTCAAAAATTCCTAACCATTTCAGCCGACTCATCGTTTCTGAATCCATCTCAACTCCAATATAATTCGAAAGTTTTTGCTCAACAGTATCTTCCTCATCATAAGGCAATAAGCTATTGATAAATTCTCTGTAAGTTATGTTTTCCGAGTGTTTAATTTCATAGGTGTCATCTGTTGCTCCTAACTGAACAAAAATATCCCATCCTTTGCAATAACCTGGTCGACGCAATGTGCCACGCAAAAGAGTAGGAATGTCTTCAAGACCATAGGTTTTTCTATAACTTAAAGAGTCTCTGTTTGGGTACATTTCGAATTTACCCAAATCTAATATGCTCATATTCTCTGTTCTCTTAAATAATTGATGATAAGGAACATATTTGTATTTCCCATGATCAATATATTGAGCTACAGATTGGCCAGCAACAACAACATTTCGCGGATTCCATGTAAACTTGTAATTCCACGGATTATTATCATACTCAGGTGCAACCAAACCTCCTGTGCTTGATTTGAATGAAATCATTTCACCCCCTTTGGCTTTAATCTCGTCAATTACTTTCATGGCCGACATATGATCAATTCCTGGATCAACACCTATCTCGTTTAAAAGCAATAAACCTTTGGCAATGGCTGCATCATTTAAAGCTTTAACTTCTTTTGAAACATATGATGCTGTTACCATATGTTTGCCAAATTCAACACATTTTTCAGCAACCAAATGATGAAACATTGCAGGTAACATTGAAATTACGATATCAGCATTTTTAACCTCTTCAATTCTCTGTGGCTCATTAAATACATCAAATTTGATCGCTTCTCCATTCTTATGGCCATTAATTTTTTTTGTCGCAACTTCTAAGGACATGTCTCCAACTCTAATTTTCCAGTTGTTCTCATTTGAATGATCAAGTAAATATTTGATCAAACTGGATGAGGATAATCCTGCTCCAAGAATTAATATTTTTTTCATACGGATGTTTAATTTTTAAATTCAAAATGAGGTGCTAATGTAAAATTATATTTGAACAAGAAAAATGGTTTTTGACAGTTTTTGAAAAGATTTAAAGATGGAAATCAAACACATATTGTATGCTATTGGTAATTAGACATTAAGATTTTAGTTGTATAACAATGTTGATTGTTTAAAGTTTATGTCTTTAAACACTATTTTTAACATGAATAGAATTAAGCTTTAAAATTTCATCTGTTAATAAAACGATTTCCTTATTTATTGTAAAGTACTTGATTAATCTTATTTTTGTTCAGATCAATAATAAATTAATACGTTCAACGTTTTGGCAGAACAAAAAAAATACGCAGAAACTCCTTTAATGAAACAATACTACCAGATCAAGACTAAACATCCTGATGCGATACTATTGTTTAGAGTTGGAGATTTTTACGAAACATTTGGAGAAGATGCGATAAAAGCTGCCGGAATTTTAGGTATTACCTTAACCAAAAGGGCAAATGGTTCAGCTTCATTTGTAGAATTAGCTGGGTTTCCTTATCATGCATTAGACACTTATTTACCTAAGCTGGTTCGTGCCGGCCAAAGGGTTGCAATATGCGAGCAACTCGAAGATCCAAAGACAACGAAAAATATAGTAAAGCGGGGTATAACTGAAATGGTTACTCCCGGTGTTTCTTTAAATGATAACGTACTTGAGCATCGTGAAAACAATTTCCTGGCTTCAGTTCATCTCGAAAAAACATTTGCGGGAATTGCTTTCCTTGATATTTCAACCGGCGAATTTTTAACAGCAGAAGGTAGTTTTGAATATATTGATAAGCTATTAAATAGCTTTCATCCGAAAGAAGTTCTTTTCGAACGAAGTAAACAACAGCAATTTAAAGAGTTGTTTGGAGATAAATTCTACACTTACAAATTAGACGATTGGGTTTACACCCAGGAAAATGCAACAGATAAACTACTTAAAAGATTTCAGACTGCATCTTTAAAAGGATTTGGTGTACAAGGTTTACAGCAAGGGATTATTGCAGCAGGGTCAATATTGCAGTACCTTGAAATAACACAACACGATAAATTACAACATATATCAACCTTATCGAGAATTGAAGAAGACCATTATGTGTGGTTGGATAAATTTACCATTCGAAACCTGGAGTTATTTTATTCAATTAACGAAGGAGCAAAAACATTAGTTGATGTAATTGATCGGACAATATCGCCTATGGGTGCTCGCTTATTGAAACGTTGGGTTGCGCTTCCTTTAAAAGATGAAAAACCAATAAAAGAACGACATGATGTAGTGGATTTTCTATTAGAAGATAGAGATTTTAAAGATTTGCTGGCTGAGCATATTAAGGAAATTGGCGATCTGGAGCGAGTTATTTCAAAAGTTGCTACGGGAAGGGTAAATCCCCGTGAGGTTGTTCAGCTTAAACATGCATTAACAGCGATAGAGCCTATAAAAAATGCCTGTTTAAAATCGAGTAGTGAGGCTTTGAAAAAAATTGGTGATCAGCTTAATCCATGCCTAAGTATTCGCGATAGAATTGAAAAAGAGTTGTTCCCCGATCCACCGGCTTTATTAAGTAAAGGGAATTACATTTCGCAAGGAGTTTCTGACGATCTGGATGAATACCGCAAATTAGCATATTCAGGGAAAGACTATTTATTGCAGATTCAACAACGTGAAATCGAACGAACAGGCATAACTTCTTTAAAAATTAGTTTTAATAATGTATTCGGATATTACATTGAAGTAAGGAATACGCATAAAGATAAGGTTCCTCCTGAATGGATCAGGAAACAAACGCTTGTAAGTGCAGAAAGATATATTACCGAGGAACTAAAAGAATACGAAATAAAGATTCTTGGAGCTGAAGAAAAAGCACTTGATCTGGAACATAAATTATTCTTTGAACTGGTTTCTAATTTGGAAGATTATATATCAGCAATTCAGTTAAATGCTTCGCTCATTGCTCAACTGGATTGCTTGTTATCATTTGCAGTTATCTCTGAAGAAAATAAATATACCCGACCAGAAATAAACGATTCAGATATTATCGATATCAAAGATGGCCGGCACCCAGTGATTGAGCAAATGTTACCCATTGATGAGTCGTATATTTCAAATGATGTGTATTTGGATAATGATCAACAACAAATCATCGTAATTACCGGACCCAATATGTCTGGTAAGTCAGCTCTGCTTCGGCAAACAGCATTAATTGTTTTGTTAGCTCAAATCGGAAGTTTCGTTCCCGCATCTGAAGCTAAAATTGGATTGGTAGATAAGATATTTACCCGGGTTGGAGCTTCGGATAATATTTCTCTGGGAGAATCAACCTTTATGGTAGAAATGCACGAAGCGGCAAGTATTTTGAATAATTTATCGCCTCGTAGTTTAGTTTTATTAGACGAGATTGGTCGCGGAACAAGCACCTACGATGGAATTTCAATCGCCTGGGCTATGGCCGAATATATTCATGAACACCCAACGGCTAAAGCAAAAACACTTTTTGCAACACATTACCATGAGTTAAACGAAATGGAAAAGTCGTTTAAGCGAATAAAAAACTATAATGTTTCAATTAAGGAACTCGACAATAAAGTAATCTTTTTGAGAAAATTAAAAAGAGGAGGGAGCGAGCATAGTTTTGGAATACATGTAGCACAAATGGCAGGAATGCCTAAAAGTGTTATAAATAGGGCAAATGAGATATTAAAGGATCTTGAGAAATCGGAGAAGAAGGATTCTCTGGCAAAACCCGTTGGTGAAATTGCACAACATCGTGAAGGTTTTCAAACAACAATCTTTCAGTTGGATGATCCGGTATTAAAACAAATCCGTGATGAGATTAATAATCTTGATATAAATAATTTAACACCTGTTGAGGCTTTAAATAAATTAAACGAGATTAAAAAGCATATTGGACTCAAGTAAAGTTCAGTAAAAAACTTCAATATTTTTCAGATATAGTTTTTGCAGAACAAAAAAAATAAATATATTTGCACACGCTAAACGAAAGTATAGCAGAAGTTCATAAAAATAACGCGAAAATAGCTCATCCCGTCCCGATTGCTATCGGGATTTTCGGGAGGTAGAGCACGAAATGCGAAAATAGCTCAGTTGGTAGAGCACGACCTTGCCAAGGTCGGGGTCGCGGGTTCGAGTCCCGTTTTTCGCTCAAGATTATGCTCAGGTGGTGGTCCCGATAGTTATCGGGATGGTAGACACAGGGTAAATTTAAAAAATGTTGAATGCCCAGGTGGTGGAATTGGTAGACACGCAGGACTTAAAATCCTGTGGCCATTAGGCTGTGCGGGTTCAAGTCCCGCCCCGGGTACAACGCCGATCAGATTTCTGATCGGCTTTTTTGTTTAATGGCATAATACTGATAAATGGTT
>DMBU01000013.1 GCA_003446015.1 Bacteroidales bacterium
TCGTAAGGATCGACTAATTAATGATAAAAGAGCAAGTTACAGAATAATATTATAATCAACAAAAGATTGAATTATAAAAGTTGTTCGAAATAATTTTTAACAAAATGGAACGAGAAAATATTTTAAGAACTTTAATCTAAGATTAATCCGGGTTTTTCTGTAAGTCTTTTCTGATATGCATAATAATTCTCCATCGATCTTCTTGTGAAATCTGCGAAGCATGTGCACCCATTATGTTTTGTCCAACACTAATTATATGAAAAAGTTCTCCGTCTGGACGATTTATTGTTTTTTCTAATGTGAGATTAGCAGGCGGGAAAGCGTATTTTTTACTTGTATATAAAAAACCTTGCCCATCTCCTAATTCTCCATGGCACTGTGCGCAAAATCTTTCGAATTGTAATTTCCCTTTAGCCAGATTCTCTGCATTATATTCCAAAGGGTTAAAATATTTTTGACCTGCCAATTTTAGATCTTCGTCTGTCTTTTTTAAAGGGTAAGGAATTATTCCTCTTGGAATTGTCCCTTCAACAGGTGTTCGTAAAGTCATTGAATCGGAGAAATTTGGATTTTCGCTATACGTTTTATAAGCTTGCGATTCCTGCATGTCGGGTAAATAACTATAACCTCTATCGGTACTCCTCCTATCACAAGAAACAATAAGTATACATAAACTAATTATAAAATATAGTGTCTTTTTCATAATATACTATTTCATTTAATGTTTTATAGTATTTTAATAATTATTAGATATTTTTATAATGAAAGCTCTCATTTAAATAAGGATGATTCTCAGGTAATAAGTTAGCCTTTGTTAATGATTTTAATACTACCCACAAGAATAAACCAAAAAAACCGATAGTTAGTCCAATATCAAAAAAACCGATTGATTGAACTTCTTTCATGGATCCCGGGAAAATCATCAGGTATTGATCTACCCATTGACCCATAAAAACGATTACTGCCATACTTGTTACAATCCAGAGAATTCTTCTGAATTTCCGGACTATAAGAACTAAAAATGGAATTGCAAAATTAAGGACTACGTTAAGTAAAAACAGGAATTTGTAATTTTCAACTCTTTTTACAAAGTAAAAAGTTTCTTCGGGCAGGTTTGCATACCAAATCAACATAAACTGCGAGAACCATAAATACATCCAGAAGATTCCAAAAGAAAATAAATATCGCGCTAAATCATGAATATTGTCAGTAGTAATGAACTCAAAGTAACCCAAAGATCTTAAAATAGCCAAAACTATAATTATTAAAGCAAAACTTTTTACAATTACTCCTGCCATAACATACCAACCAAATAGTGTGCTAAACCAATGTGCTTCAATAGACATAAGCCAGTCCCATGCAAAAATTACAATACTAATTGCAAAAAAGACAAGAAATAGTGCTGCATAAGTTCTGCTTTTGTTGTAAAATTTTAGTCCGTCATCTATGTCACTATTCTTTGAAAGCTTTCTTAGTTTAAGTGTAAGAAGAGTCCATACAGATAAATAGATTACTAACCTTATAACAAAAAATGGAATGTTTAAATAAGCCTCTTTCCCCGAAATAACAGGATCGTGATGTATCTCGTGTGTCCAATGATATACATGATTAATACCGAATATCATTAAAATTAAAATTATAGCACCTATGGGTAAATACATACTAATTGCTTCTGGAATTCTTTGTAAAGAAACATGCCATCCTGATTGTGTAATAATATGAATAGCAATAAAGAATGTTGCTCCCAGGCTTATAGTAACGAAATTTACTGAATTTAAAACAAGTGCAGACCAAACTTTTTCTGATGAAAAGTTCAGAATTCCGTAAGCAAGTGCGATCAGGCCAAAAAGAATAAGTGATCCTAAAACAATCTTTATTTTTTTACTGAACTTAAATGTTAGCTTAATATTTTCCATGTTAGTTATGATATTTTATATCCAAAGCACCGGTTTCTTCTAACTTCATCTTGATTTTTTCCGCATCATTATGAACGAAATTTGAAGCATCTAATACTACAACAAAATGGTCGTCGGTTGCTCGTTCATCATATATTTTATTATCTGCACCAGCACCTAAATTTGATTTAAATAAATAAGCTAATACGATTGATAATGCTGCAAATAATATAGCACATTCAAAGGTAACAGGGATAAATGATGGGACTGAAAGGAATGGTTTTCCTCCAATATTTATTGGATATGCACGTGTAAAAACCCATGCCTGAAGTCCAAACCCGGAAATAGCACCAATAGCTCCTCCAACGAATGCAGCTTTGGGTAACCATGATCGTTTTAATCCCATTGCGAGATCTAAACCATGGACAGGATAAGGAGAAAATACATCTTTTATAGAGATATTATTTTCTCTTAATTTTTTAACGGCATCTAATAAATTAGCTTCTCGATCATAATATCCTGATATTTCCATAATATTATCTATTTATTTTTTATGGTTGTTTTAACTTCAGACATTGCTATTACGGGGAAGAATCTTACAAATAATAAAAATAAACTAAAAAAGATTCCAAGTGTCCCAACAAAAATTAAGACTTCAATTATAGATGGTTTATACATTTCCCAACTTGAAGGAAGAAAATCCCGATGTAATGAGGTAACTATAATTACAAACCGTTCAAACCACATTCCTACGTTGATAAGAATTGACATAAAAAAAGTAAAACCAATACTACGACGTAATTTTTTAAACCAGAATAATTGAGGTGAAACTACATTACAGGTCATCATAATCCAATATGCCCACCAATATGGACCTGTTGCCCGGTTTATAAATGTAAACAATTCGTATTCATTGCTTGAATACCAGGCCATGAATAGTTCTGTTAAATAAGCAACTCCCACAATTGACCCGGTAAGAATAATAATCTTGTTCATCAACTCAATGTGATTCAGGGTAATATAATCCTGAAGATTCATTGTCTTACGAGCGACTATTAAAAGTGTAAGAACCATAGCAAAACCTGAAAAAATTGCTCCTGAAACAAAATACGGAGGGAATATAGTTGTGTGCCATCCTGGGATTACAGATGTGGCAAAGTCAAAACTAACAATTGTATGAACTGACAATACTAATGGGGCAGCTAATCCAGCAAGTGTGAAACTTACAATCTCGAACCGTTGCCAATGTTTTGCCGACCCTGTCCATCCAAAACTTAAAAATCGATAGATTACTTTTTTAAATTTAGTCTTCATTCTATCACGAACTGTTCCTAAATCTGGAATTAATCCAACATACCAGAAAATTAGTGATACCAAAAAGTAGGTTGTGATTGCAAATACGTCCCACAAAAGTGGTGAGTTAAAGTTTACCCAAACTCCTCGGGTATTAGGATACGGAAAAATAAAAAAAGCAAGTAAAAATCTTCCCATGTGGATTAGGGGAAATAGTCCCGCACATATTACAGCGAAAATTGTCATAGCTTCCGCCGAACGATTAACACTTGTGCGCCAGTGTTGTCGGAATAAAAGTAATATTGCTGAGATGAAAGTTCCTGCATGTCCAATACCTACCCACCAAACAAAGTTGGTTATGCTCCATCCCCAACCAATTGTTTTATTTACATTCCAAAGGCCAATTCCCTTCCATACGGTAAGTACAATTGCAATAAGGCCTATCAGCGCTGCAGTACCAGCAATGGTTAATCCAAAAAACCATAGTTTGTTTGGTCTGGCTACTATAGGATTAAAAACATCGTCTGTGATATTCGTTAAACTTTTATTGCCTTTAATTAATGGTTCTCGAGTTGAAATTTCAGACACGGTTTATTTTTTTAATGACACAATACTATTTTAAATCTCAAATTATAAATTTCAGCTCCAAATAAATCCAAAATTTCAACTAACAAATATTAAATTTATTTGTGCGAGTACATATGTTTCTCATTACAAAATCACAACTTAATTAATAAAATGGTTGATTTTCTTGCGACATTGTTTCTTATTTAGGTTTTAAAAATTAAAATTTAGAGTTTTAGCTTTTGTTTCTAACCTTAGTCAGATATCCAACTGATGGTAAGGTATGTAATTCTTCCAATAAATGATAATTTCTTTGTTGATTAAATAGTTTATAAACTTTGCTTTCTTTGTCGTTTAAATCACCAAATACGATTGCATTTGCAGGACAGGTTTGCTGGCATGCGGTTTTAATTTCACCATCATTTAACTTCCTGTTTTCTAATTTTGCTTTTAGTTTCTTTTCCTGGATTCGTTGTACACAAAATGAGCATTTTTCAATTACACCTTTCGCACGAACCGTAACATCAGGATTTAAAGCCATACGTGGAAGGTCATTGGTCATATTTTGCGTATCATGCAAGTTGCCCTTTAAAGCATCGGCATTATTATAATCGAACCAATTAAATCTTCGTACTTTATATGGACAGTTATTATTACAGTATCGTGTGCCAATACATCTGTTATAAGCCATTTGATTTAAACCTTCGGAACTATGGTTTGTTGCTCCTACAGGGCAAACATTTTCGCAAGGAGCATTATCACAATGTTGACACATTACAGGCTGGTAAACTACTTCTGGATTGTCTGCATCGCCCGAATAGTACCTGTCAATGCGTATCCAATGCATTTCGTGTGCCCTTTTTACTTCTTCTTTACCAACAATAGGTACATTGTTTTCGATACTACATGCAGCCACGCAGGCATTACATCCGGTGCATGAATTTAAATCTACGGCCATAGCCCAATGATGTCCTTTATACAGGTGCTTTTCGTATAAAGTTTGATGTTGTTCTTCTATTTCTTTGTGTTTTTCGTTACCGGCAGAAGGATTTTTTTTGTATTGTTCAAGTGTAGTTTCACGTACAATATCACGTCCTTCCATGGAATTATGCTGCTGAGTTGTAGCTAGCTCCTTGAAATCTAATGTTTTTTCAATCGAAATATTGCTTAAAGCATAATTTCTATAATCTTTTGCACTGATCATCTGATAAACATCTACTCCAATATCTTTTCCTGATTTTCCGGCAACTGTTCTACCATATCCTAATGCAACTGAAACTGTATTTTTAGATTGTCCGGGTTGCACTAAAACAGGAAGTTCCAATGTACTGTTAATGATAATTACATCACCAGTTTTTAATTTTTTTTCATTCGCCAATGCAGGTGAAATCGCTGCATAGTTATCCCAGGTAACTTTTGTAACAGGGTCAGGCAATTCTTGTAACCATGGATTGTTTGCATACTTTCCCGTACCGATATTTACGCTTTCATAAAATTGAAGCTCCAGACCTGAATTGGTTATTTCAGTTAATTTGATTGAGTTAATATCGTAATTAAATTTGACATTTAATGGATTCTCGGGAAGTTCCAAGACACCATCTTGCAATGATATGTTCCAAAAATCATTAAAATCAAATACCCTGTTAGTGTTTGAGTAAATTTCTGAATTCCATAGATCCTTAATATACTCATAATAATCTGTGTTATTCCCTGACCACTTTAATAAAGATTCCTGCTCTTGCCGTGTATTAAAAATTGGATGAATGCAGGGTTGAGATAAACTATAAATACCTTGTTTGGGATTAAAATCATTCCACGATTCCAAAAAGTTATTGGCAGGGCAAATATACTTAACCAACACTGAGGTTTCATCAGGAATGGTTGATAATGAAATGCTTAATTCTAAGTTGTGAATAGCCTCAGATAGTTTTTTGGATGCAGGATAATCATACGCAGGATTACAATCGTAAAAAATCACTCCTTTATAATTATCTAAGTTGTTAATAAAATCTGCCATTTTAACGTCATTGCCTTGTTTAGTGAACAATGCTCTGCTAACAGAAATAGTTTGTCCGTAATTACCCAAAAGTTGATTTATGGCATTTATTATAAGCTGGGTTTCAATGTTATTGGTTCCACAAACAATAAGTGATTTTCCCCTATTATCTAATAATTCATCTCCTAATTTTGAGATATCGGTAGCGCTTGTTGAAACAGGTAATTCTTTTTGATTCAATTTAGCAGCAATATAATTATAAAGAGTTGCTACAAGATTTTGTTCTTCAGAAGGATTAATTACAATACGCTCGTCGGCATTACTTCCGGTTAAGGACATTCCGGTTTCAATCTGTATGTGGCGCGACATTGTTCTTTTATCTTCGTCAACTTTCCGGCTTTTAGCATATTGTTTAGTGTATTCAACCGGAGATAACCATGTTCCAAGAAAATCGGCATTAATCCCAACGATCACTTGTGCCTTATCAAATTGATAATTAGGGATAACGCGTTTTCCAAATGATTTTTCATTTGCTTCCAATAATCCTGAAATTGAAACAGGATCATAAATAATATGTTCTGTTGTTGGATATTCTTTAATAAAATCAGTAATTACTTTTTTAGTTGATGGACTAATTATACTTTGAGATATAATTGCGATTTTTCCCTTTTCTGATTTTATCTTTTTTAACTGTTCAACAATTTGGTTGTCTATTGTTGACCAATTAGTATCTGCCCCATTTATTTGGGGATTCCTGTATCTTGTATCATCATAGAGGCTTAAAACGGAGGCTTGTAATATACTATTTGCCGATCCTTGTGAAATGCTTGATAATTCATTTCCCTCAATTTTTATAGGACGCCCATCTATTACCTTTACCAGAATACTGCCATATTTATCTCCATCAAAAAAAGTTGAAGCATAATAATTAGCCATACTTGGTGTAATTTCTTCGGGTTTTATAAGGTATGGAATAGCTTTATGTGTCATGTTCTCGCATCGCGAAAGAACAAAAGTCGATGCTAAACCAAATCCAAACATTTTAAGAAAATCTCTTCGATTGGTAGAAGAAATCTTTTCTAACTTACTATCTTTATTTTCGATAGTATTTCCATCTAAACTTTTCCAATATTTAGCCATATATAAGAAGTTTTACATATTATTAATAATGACATTTCATGCAGTCTTCTCCACCTAATTGTGCGACTGTGAGAGAATCTGTGGTATTATTTTTTAACTGCTCGTGATATTCTTCAAATGTATTTTCATAATATTTATTTTCGAAAAAATCTACTTTTTGTGTTCTATGACAATCTAAACACCAACCCATTGATAAATCGTTTTCCTGTTTTAACAAATGCATGTCTTCAACTAATCCGTGACAGTCTTTACATTCTAATTGACCAACTCCAACATGTTGAGCATGGCTAAAAAACACATGGTCAGGTAGTTTATGAACACGAATCCATTTTACAGCCTGTCCCTGATCCATGTGAGTTAAAATTTTTTGAATTTCAAACCGTCCGGAATATGTTCCTTCGCGAACCAATTGATGACAATTCATACAAACATTTGTTGATGGTATACCGGCTGATTTTGCTGTTTCAGCTGTATGATGACAATACATACAATCAATCTTATTACTGGTTGCATGAACCTGATGTGAAAATTTAATTGGTTGTAAAGGAGCATAGTCTTTTGTTCGACCTAAACCGGCAGCATCCTCATATAGAATCTTGAAAATAAAGACTAAAACAATCAGTATTATTAAACCATGAACAACTTTATATTTAATAAATTTAGTTAAACTTAAATCGACAAATGCTGCAATAAAAATTACAATAAGTAAAATAAACAGGGATAATCTCGTCACTAGTTTTTTTTGCTCTTTTAACCCCGTTGTTCTGTAAGTATCAATGTATTGTCTGATGAGGATTATTTGTTCTCCACTCAAGGGGATATTTGCATGCACCTCTGACATTCTTTTTGTAACCGGATTTAGCAAGAGATTTGCAAAAGTTGTACTATCCATGTTTTGTGTTGAAAGAGCAATTTCAAGGATCGAAGGATTCCAGTTGAAAGTATCTATTACTGATGTGTTATGACAAGAAGCACAGTTAATGGTATTCTCTCCCGTATTTATTAAGCCATAAAATAATCTTTCACCTAATTTGAGTTCATTTGAACTTAAATGATCATCTTTTTGATTTTCTTCGGCGAAGGTATTTTGAACTAAAAAAATACTAATTAAACTAAAAAATAAAATAATTTTTGCAAAATAAAAGTTGATTTTCTTCATACTAGTTAAATTCAAATTTGACTTTCAATTTCGTAATAAAAAATCTATTTCACTAATTTTTGAAGCTTAATAACACTAAAATTAATTTAGATTAAAAATCAATAGTACTGTTATAAAATAAAGCAAAAACACCAAATAACTAACAAGACGTTGTAATATAGGCACATAAAAATAACAATTAATTCACGCAATTCAATACTAAATTGTCTTTTTTTTAGATTTTTTTTTATTTTTATATCTTTTAAATAATATTATTCATAAATTTAATCGGATAAATAATAATGACTTTAACATCTTTAAATAATTGCAATTATGAGTAATTCAAATCTTCCCAATTACCTGGAGTATAAAGGGAAATATAAAGGACTTCTCGGATGGATTTTTTCAACAGATCATAAAAGAATAGGATTGCTCTATTTATATTCTGTAATGACTTTTTTTATAGTAGGGGCCTTGTTGGGGTTATTAATGAAATTTGAGTTAATAGCACCGGGTAAAACCATTATGGAGGCTAAAAGTTATAATGCCATTTTTACTTTGCATGGAATTACCATGATTTTTTTAATTGTAATACCAGGGATACCTGCAATTTTAGGAAACTTTTTTCTCCCTATTATGATTGGTGCAAAAGACGTATTTTATCCTAAATTAAATTTAATTTCCTGGTGGTTATATATATTAGGTGCAGTAGTAGCCTTATCATCTCAATTTATGCATGGAGCATCACCTGATACTGGCTGGACATTTTATGCACCATATAGCTTCAGAACCCAATCTAATGTATTACCAGCTTTAATTGGTGCATTTATTTTGGGATTTTCGTCAATCTTAACTGGAATTAATTTTATAGTTACTATGCACAGGTTACGGGCACCTGGAATGAAATGGTTAAAAATGCCATTGTTCCCCTGGTCTCTTTACGGAACAGCTTGGATTCAGGTACTTGCAACACCAATAATAGGAATTACGTTACTTATGGTTGTTGCAGAACGAGTTTTAAATATTGGATTTTTTGACCCTGCCCTGGGGGGAGACCCGGTATTGTATCAACATTTGTTTTGGATTTATTCGCATCCGGCAGTTTATATCATGATTTTACCTTCAATGGGTGTAATATCAGAAGTTATACCAACCTTTGCACGAAAAGAAATTTTTGGATATAATGCGGTGGTAATTTCAACTTTGCTAATTGCATTTGTTGGTTATTTTGTATGGGGACATCACATGTTTACAGCAGGTATGAGTGAGACATCTCTTTTTGCCTTTTCATTCTTAACTTTTCTGGTTGCTATTCCAAGTGCAATAAAAACATTTAATTGGTTAGCAACATTGTATAAAGGTTCAATAATCTTAAAAACTCCAATGTACTGGGCAGTTTCTTTCCTTTTTATATTTATGATCGGTGGATTATCAGGAATGGTTTTGGGTTCGTTAGCTGCAAACGTACATTTACATGATACCGCATTTGTTGTTGCACATTTTCATTTTATTGTTTTTGGAGGTGTGGGGTTTGGATTTTTTGCAGGGATACATTATTGGTTTCCAAAAATTTTCGGAAGAATGTATGATGCATCATGGGCAGATACAGGATGGTTAATATTCTTTATTGGCTTTTTGACACTTTATGCTCCTATGTTTTATCTTGGGATAACAGGAATGCCTCGTAGATATTACGATTATGTTCCTGAATTTCATCCTGCAAATATCATATCTTCATTTGGAGCATTTATTATGATTGCAGGTCTTGCTATTATAATAATTAATTTAATCAGATCTGCTAAAAAAGGACCGAAAGCCGAGGAAAGTCCATGGGGAGGTAAAACTTTGGAATGGACTGTATCAAGCCCTCCAATTGTTGAGAATTTTGAAGAAATCCCTGAAATCAAATAAATTCAATAAAATGGAAGGAAACAATTCAAACGATCATTACGACCATGAAGGCTCCAAAATGGGGATGTGGTTATTTATTTTTACAGAACTATTATTTTTCGGAGGATTATTTTTTGTTTATGCAATCTCAAGGTATAAAAATGAAACCGCATTTGCTTTGGCTGCTGAAGAGTTAAATGTAACAACAGGTGCTATAAATACGATTATATTATTGATTAGCAGTGCAACAATTGCGATGGCTGTTTCTGCAATTCAGCTAAAAAAGAAAAACATAACTTTAATATTTTTAGCCATAACTTTAATTTTAGCGGTTGTTTTTCTTGTAAATAAGTATTTTGAGTGGGGGGCTAAAATTGAACATGGAATATATCCCGGGTCAGAAATATTACAGCAATTAGGATATGGAGAAATACTATATTTTGGGTTATATTTTGCTATGACCGGATTGCATGCTTTGCATATTATTGTTGGTATAGTAATCATTTTAATAATAAGCGTTAAAGTTTATAATGAAAAAATTCATGCTGAACGGTTTGTCCAGCTTGAAAATACAGGATTATACTGGCATTTGGTTGATATTATCTGGATATTTTTATTTCCTTTATTTTATTTAATTGTATAGTATATGGTAGAAACAAAAAAGCATAAAATAGTTAGCTATAAGACATATGGAATTATTTTAATAGCATTAATTATATTAACCTTTATTTCTGTATTTGTCACAAGGATCGATTTAAGTAATTTGAGCATAGTAGTTGCATTATCAATTGCAGGCATTAAATCTCTTCTTGTGTTTTCTTTTTTTATGCATTTATTATATGATAAAAAAATGTATTCATTGATGGTAGCGGGAGTTTTATTGGTTATGACCTTAGTTTTAATTGTAACGTTCTTGGATTATAGTTATTTATAAAAAATTATATAAAGATGTATTCTAATTTGTCAAATTTCTCTGAAGGAGTGGATAATGCTTTTGTTATTATATTTTCTGTAATTGCAGTTTTTTTGGTTGGCTTAACGGTATTATTAATTTATTTTCTGTTTCGGTATAGTGAAAAAAGAAACCCCCAACCAACACCCATAAAGGGAAACATGTGGCTTGAAATTGTTTGGACAATTATTCCTCTGGGATTAGTTTTAGGAATGTTCTATTATGGATGGATGGCTTGGATACCAATGCTTTCGAAGGCTCCGGAAAACTCAATTGAAATAAAAACAACGGCTCAAATGTGGTCGTGGAAATTCGAATATGAAAACGGCAAAAGGACAGATACCCTCATTATTCCTCTAGGAAAACCTATCGAATTGATCGCTAACTCTCCTGATGTATTGCATAGTCTGTATATACCTGCGTTTAGAATAAAAAGGGATATTGTTCCAGGAAGAATTACAACCATGTGGTTTAAGGCAAATAGAGAAGGTGAATACAATCTTTTTTGTGCTGAATATTGTGGCTTGCAACATTCATATATGAAAACTGAGGTTAAAGTTTTATCTCCTGAAAAATACGATGAATGGTATATTGATACAACAGCTGCTGTAGCGTTAACTTCAATCCCAGGAGCTGCAGGATTGAAAATTATTCGTGATATGGGTTGTACTGCGTGTCATTCATTAGATGGATCCACACTTGTTGGACCAACATATAAAGGAGTTTTTGGACACGAGGTTGACGTTATTACTAATGGAAAAGAAAGAAAGGTGATTGCTGATGCTGAATATATTAAAAACTCAATAAATAACCCTAATGATGATATTGTAAAAGGATTTAATAAAGGTTTGATGAGATCATATAAAAACGAATTAACCGACGATGAAATAGAACAAATTATTTTATATCTTCAAACATTGTCGGGGGGAAAGGAATAGAACTATAGAAGTACAGAGTCAATAATTAAAAGTATCATAACGAGGATCATGAAGACATTTATCGAAATAAATGCCTTTTTAAAATTAAAAACATCTCTTTTATTGAAAATGATCTTGTAAAAAGAAACAATAATCCAAAAATTGGCAATTAATAAAAGTATTATTATAAATAGAGATTGGATAATTCCGTAATAAGGTAAAAAGAGAGAAGTAATAGAAGTGCCAAGAACCCAGTTAAATACTATTCTTTTTATTTGTTCACCAGAAAAAGTTTTTGATAATGATCCAAAACCCGCCTTTAAATAATCATCGTTATATTTTATTAAAATGAGCCAAAAGTGTGGTATTTGCCACATATAAATGAAAAATGAAATGAATATGATTACAGGATTCAGGATAAATCCTCCTGCAGCTGTCCATCCTATTAAAACCGGAGTTACTCCTGTTAGCGATCCTGGAACAACAGCAAAAGCTGTTTTCTTTTTTAAATAAGTATATAAACCATTATACCATAGAATATTGAGGATCCCAAGTAGTGCAGGAATATATCCTGTTTTTATATAAAGGATAAGAAAGCCGGCAATTGAAAAAACGATTGCGATAGTTAGTCCTAAGGCCGGAGAGATTTGTTTAGAGGGAATTGGCCTGTTTTGGGTTCGTAACATCAATGCGTCTGAATTTCTTTCCTGATATTGATTTAAGGCTGAAGCCCCTGAAGCGAACAGCAAAACACCTAAAACAACAAAGATAATCTTAGAGTCAAAATATTTATTTGCAACCAAATATCCTGTTGCAGCTGAAAAGGAAACAGCAACAGAAATACCCAAACGTGTAAGTTTTGGGAGTGATTTTATTAGTCTGAATACAGCCTGGTTTTTCAAATTAAGATTGCTTTTTTGCAGAACGTCCACGTCCTATTAATAAGCTTATAAATACTAACAATGAAATGAAAATAATGATTATTCCGGTTATGCGAGTTATACTCAGCGTATAACCCTGACCCTGAGGATTGTAATTAAAACAATATTGTAGTACTTTATTAATTGTAGGCTTTGCCAAACCATCTTGTGCTTCAATAATAGCCAATTTTAAATCAAAAGGTAAGAAGTCTAATCCGTATAAATACCTGGTAATTTTACCCTCTGGACTTAATAATATTATACCTGAAGGGTGTGCAAAATCAAGCCCTGTCTCTTTGAATCGAAATCCAACCGCATTGGTTATTGCATCAATATTTTTTTGGTCACCAGTAAGATAAATCCAGTAGGCTGCCTTGTCTTTGATTATATGTTCCACAAAATTTTTCTTCTTTTTAATAGCTTTTTCAGGAGAATCTGTTGTGTCGAAACTTATAGTTAAAATTTGGTAATCTTTACCCAATTCCATATCTACTTTATCCGCAACATGTGCAATACCTTCCTGTAATGGATTACAAACCCCCGGACAATTAAAATATACAAAGGATAAAACTGTTGGCTTATCAATTAGTTGGCGTAAAGTTACAGTATCACTTTGGTCGTTTATAAATACTAAGTCCAGTGGAATGGTGTCTCCAAGATGTTCCTCCCAACCAATTTCCAAAATATTACTACTGATAGGTTGTTGTCCGGAAATATTGTGTGTAGTAAAAAAAAGTGTAATCAATAATAATGTTATATATTTTTTCATTTAGTAATGTTTTATAAGATTCCTATTTCATTTTCTTCTTTTTTATAAATCCCTGCAATCATAAGTGCCCCACCCATTAGCGATGTGTCTTTAAGCAATGCAACCATCGAAACCATTCTTGTTACTTCATCCTCAGCAAATAGTTTAGGAATATGAATTGTTATGATAAAAAGTAATAATAAAATCGCGAGCAAAATACAAGAGAGTTTTATGTATTTTTTAATTATTATACTTATACTGGCAGCAATAAGAGCAAAACCGGTTAATATTATCGTAAAACTTGTTCCGGGGATAAACGAATTAAGCATACCCGTAAAAAAATCGACCATCAGAAAATGATTTAATCCGAAAATTGCAAATGGGAGTGCAAAAAGGACTCTTCCTGTTGTAGTTAAGTTTTTCATATGAATTAAATTAATTGCTTAAAAGTTAATTATTCTGTTAATACAATATGACCAATTGCTTTATATCCTAATTCGTTAATTGCACTTTTAACCTCTAAAATATCAATTTTTGTAGAATCAAGTTCAAGGATTGCAATTCCTTTTTCATGATCTGCTTTTACTGAATATACTCCTTCAAATTTACTAATTTTATTTTGAATTGCATTTTCACATCCGGTGCAAGTCATTCCTTCAATGCTGATTTCAATTTTTTGGGCGTTTGTTAAAACAATTTCTTCTGTGCTTTCTTGTACTTGTTCAGTCTCTTGCTTTGGAGCGTTTTGACATGCAAACGCGAATAAAATAATTGAGAAAAGTAAAATTTTGATTTTCATAGGGCGATTTTTAATTTTTAAAATGATTAATAAATGTAACTAAAAATACAATGAAAGTCAATTTTGGTTCAATTAACCAACCTAATTAATTTAAATTAATGAATAGCTTCTAACTTGTCAGAAAAGTTCTTCCAATATTCTAAATGAAAATCATAGCTTCTATGTCCAATTAAAATTTGTTTGCCAGATTTCAGTTCATCTGTTGGATTTTTCCTGTATTTTATTTCAGGATTATGCAAATAAGTTCCCTCGGGATGAAACTGAATTCCTAATACATTAGGGTATTTTTTATGAGAAATAGCCTCGATAATTTTTCCATCCATGGATGTTGCAATAACATCTAAATCTTCTCCCAACTTTTCAATTGCCTGATGGTGATTACTGTAAATTAAAGGACTTAAATTTCCTGAGTAATTACCAACTATTGGAAGTTGATTATTAATTTTTATTTCATGAAAATTACCCGAAAACAATGTTGAGTCGATATACAGGTTGTTATTGTAATTACGGTGCTGTGCATTATTATCAGAAGCTAAAACTTCTTCAACAAAACTCAAATTGTAAACTTCAGCTGGAATATCCTGAATCATGGTACCTCCTGTTGCAATGTTCATGGTTTGCATTCCAAGACAAATGGCATAAACTATATAATTTGGATTTGATTCAAGTAATGGTGTAAATACATTATTCTGAAAGCCTCCTAAAAGATGAAAAAGAAAGGAAGCTTCCATGTAATGTCTGTAGGGATCTGTCATCGATGTAAGTAAACTCATTTGTTCGCCATAAATAGCCGGAGGTAAATCAGGACCACCTAAAAAGAAAATTCCTTTACTGTTTTCGAATAATTCCGTAAAGATCGGAGTGCAACTATTTTCTGTATAAAGTGAGCCGGGAGTAATATCTGCTTCAATTTTTTTAAGATTAATAAATGGGTAATTATTCTTTGCTAAAAAATCTTCTGATTCGGAATAATCATACACTTCATTTTTATGATATACGCCTGTTATTTTCAGATTGTCAATTTCAACTATATCATGATCAATCAGGTAAGTGAAAAGTTTTAGGTTGTATTCGGTAGGATGAACAAGAATAAGATGATTTTCCTGAGAGAACGAAATATTAAAAGAGAATATTACAAATGAAACAGCAACTAGAACTCTTTTCATGATTTAAAAATTTAGTGAGATGTGAATCAATATCATTGTACAGTTTCTTTTTGTGACTCTTTGAGTTTTTGTGGCAATATTTTTTCGCCACCATGACTCTAATTCACGAAAATGTAACAAAGCTTAGCAATCTAATATTTTCTAAACTAAGCGACATTGAAATGTAAATATAAAAAAATCCCTGAGCACACATGAGATCAGGGACATATATTTTAAGAACTGATTATATTATCATCTTAGGAATTCCTACATAATATAGATCAAACCCTCCCAATCCTCCAGGCCTGTTCGATGAAAAGAACATCAGGTCGTTTTCATATCGGTTTGCGAAAATTATAATTGGTCTGAACTCATCGTATTCGGTATTAATTTCTTCACCGAAATTAACAGGTTCTTGCCAATTTCCGTCTTTGTATTCGGAATAATACAAATCATATCCTCCAAATCCTCCTTCACGATCTGATGTAAAAACCATTAGATTCCCATTTATATATGGGCATTTATCATTCGAAGTGCTGTTTAGTGATTCGCATGAAATCCATACAGGTAAATCTTCTGTTTCGAGCCAATTTGCTACGGTGGTTCCTGATATGCTCACTTGATAAATATCAAAAACTCCATTTTTATCCGAACAAAAATACATTTCATCATTTTCACGATTAAATGTTGGGTAGGCCTCGTTATGCGCTGTATTTATCTTGTCGAGAGGTTTGGGTTTATCCCAGAGTTCTTGGTAGACTTCATGTTTTGTATAATAAATATCGAGATTTTCTGACGAGTCAGTTGCATAAAAAATGAAATCGTAAATAAAATCCCTGCTATACATTAAGTATGGGCCAAATTCATTGGATGGAGTATTAATTGTGGTTAAAATAGTATCATACGTACTAAGACTATAGTCCAAAACACTGAAATGTACTTCGTTAGAACTTTTAATATAGTAATATTCAACGATAAAGTTTTCAATATCAAATTCATTACCATTCGAATTTCTGTTCGATGAAAATAAATAAGGAAACTGGGTCCATAATTCATATGGAGAAGCCGAATTATAATCATCATATTCCGAATTAATAGATTCGAAATTTACAGGAGTTAGCGGGAACCTGCCTTCTTCAAAATCATCGCCTAAAGGACATCCGGAAAAAAGGATGGATGATATCAAGAAGAAAAACAATTTGTAAAAATTAAATATTCTCATATAAAACAGTTTTATAGGTTTATCTATAGATGTTTATATTTTGACTATGGTTGCTTTAAAACAGGATGATTCAGCAATAAAAAAGCATAAAAAACCCGAAAGGAATCCTTCCGGGATTATAGAGATATGTAGTAATCAGTATCTTTCTTAAAATACAGAAACCGAAGTAAGATTAATATCTTTTATTAGATCTTCCTTGATTTCTTGGTCGGCTGCCACCTTCTTCACGTGGTTTGGCAATCTTTACAACGATAGTTTTGCCTTCAATCTCAACACCGTCAAGATCTTCGATAGCTCTTTTAGCGTCATCGTCGTTTGGCATTTCAACAAAGCCAAATCCTTTAGAACGACCAGTTTCGCGGTCAAAAACAACTTTTGCTGAAGATACTTCACCGTATTCTTCAAAGATTTCTTGCAATTTTTCACTCTGAACTTTAAAGTTCAAATTGGCGATAAAAATGTTCATAGTAATTAAAAAAAGTTAAATGAATAATTTTAGTTTAAGGAGAGTAAAAAAGTAAGATTGATGAATTAATATCCTAATTATATCACAGTCCACACTTAGTGCTCAACTTATTACACTAACAAAGATAGATGAATATTTACTTAAAATCCAATAAAGTTATAAAAACAGCGTATTATTTTTAAATTCATAATCAGTCAAATACGAAAAAGTATACAGGTTAATTAATAAAATCTGCATTAAGTATAGAGTAGATATAACAATTCTGAAATTGATTATTTTTAAGTACAGCATTTTTTAAACAAGCCTCTTTGGTAAAGCCGCATTTTGTTAGAACCCTTATTGAAGAAATGTTCGATTCAAAAACATGAGCAAATAACCGTTTAACTTCAAAGGTTTTAAAAGTGTACTGGATCATTGCATTTAGCGCTTTGGTTGCTATACCTTTATTCCAGTATTTTTCTCCCAGCCAATATCCAATTTCGGCATTTTTTCTAAAAACATCAGTTTGCTTTATAATACCTATGCCACCAATTGCATGGCCTTTATATTCAATAGCAAAGTTTGTTAAGGGTTTATCCTGATTGGCAATTTCTATCCATTGTTTAGCTGCTAATTCTGTGTAAGGATAAGGAAACTCATCGCGAAGATTATCCCAAATCTTTTTATTATTTGCGTTTTTTGATAAAGACTTGATATCTTTTTCCTGCCAGTTTCGAAGAAGAATAATTCCTAAATCAATCATGGATTTATATAATATGCTTTAAAGATAATAATTTAAAAAGATTCAATAAAAATCAAACACATGTTTTGTTAAGTTTTGTTAATCATTAGCTCCAAACAAAAATATTTCCATAAATTAGCCCTTATGAGAAAACCAGCAGTTCGACTTGTAATTTTTTTAGGTCTTATTTCAATTATTGGAATTATAACATTGCAAGTGTATTTTTTTCAAATCACATTTAATAACGAAGAGCGAAAATTAAATCAGAAAATTCAGGTGGCTCTTTGGGATGTGGTTGAGCAAATTTATGACTTAAATAATATTCAATACCTTGGCAAAAATCCGGTATCTCAAGTTTCACCTGATTATTTTGTCGTAAATGTAAATGATTTTATCGATGCAGAGGTGCTTGAACATTACCTAATTAGGACATTTGAGAAGCAAAACATTAATCTTGATTTTGAATATGCTATTTACGATTGCCAATCAGATAAAATGTTATTTGGTAAGTATATAAATCTAAGCAAACTCGAAGATAAACCATCAAGAATAGAATTACCTAAGCACGATGAATTTATTTACTATTTCGGAATTTATTTTCCTTCTCGTAAACAACATATTTTAGGAAGCATTCATAGTATCTATATTTTATCAGGGATATTAATTTTTGTAGTTTTGTTTTTAGCTTATGCCTTAATAGTCATATTGCAACAAAGACGTTTTTCTGAGCTTCAAAAAGATGTAGTTAATAACCTCACTCATGAGTTTAAAACGCCACTATCTTCAATTGTTCTTTCAGCTGATGTATTAAGCGAAAAGGATATTGTAAATGAGCCCGATCGAATTTTCAGATATTCACAAATAGTAAAAACACAGGCTAATACTTTATTGCAGCATATCGAAAAAGTACTTGGCATGAGTGAATTGGAAAATACAGGGAAGTTAAATAAGAAAAATATAAATCTTCATGAGTTTTTAAGTAACATAATGAATGACTTCATTCAGCGAGTAAATGATAAACAAGGAACTTTTTCGCTGGAATTAAAAGCTCAGAATTATATGGTATGTGTGGATGAATTCCATTTTGCGAATTTGCTTTTAAACTTAGTCGATAATGCCTTAAAATATTGTGAAATTAAACCTGAGATTAGTATCTCAACTTATTCAGATAAAAAGAATGTTTATTTGCTTATAAAGGATAAGGGGATTGGAATACATAAAAAATATCAGAAAAAGATTTTTAAAAAGTTCTTTCGTATACCCACTGGCAATGTTCATAATGTGAAAGGTTTTGGTTTGGGATTGAGTTATGTAAGAGATATAATTAAAAGCCATGGTTGGAAATATAAACTGAAAAGTGAAATTAACGCGGGGACAGAATTTACATTAATTCTTCCACTAAAAGATAAAACCTGTGAATAAAAGCACTAAAATATTATACGTTGAGGATGATGAAACCCTGAGTTATATTACAACTGACAATCTAAAAAGAAAAGGATTTGAGGTTGTTAATGCAAGTGATGGTTTGCAAGCATTTGAGCTTTTCTCAAAGGACACTTTTGATATTTGCCTTTTTGATATCATGCTTCCTAAAATGGATGGTTTTGATCTGGCTCATAAAGTAAGATCAGTAAACAAAGAAATCCCGATTTTATTCATTACTGCAAAAACATTACCCGAAGACCGGGTTAAGGGACTATTATTAGGTGCTGATGATTATATTGTAAAGCCTTACAACATGGAAGAACTAATTCTTAGAATTCAGGTTTTTTTAAAACGAAAGAAAATAGTCCATTCTGATTCTGAAAATAAAAAGATAAAAATGGGAAAAGCAATTTTTGATCGTGAAGAATTAAAACTGACAGTAGGAGCTAAAGAAAACAACTTGACATATCGGGAAGCAGAACTTCTGAAGTTCTTTTTTGAAAATAAAAATACATTACTTACCCGCGAAAGAATATTAAATGTGTTGTGGGGCGATAACGATTATTTTGCTGGGCGTAGCCTGGATGTTTTTATTACCCGCTTAAGAAAATATTTTAAACCACTATCTGAAATTTCAATAGAAAATAAACATGGTGTTGGGTTTGTTTTTAAAGTTTTGTAAAAAGCTAATATTTCAAGAATCCATTTTTTAGTAAATCGGCTATACCCTAATAATAGGGTTATTCCACATTTGCATAGGGGTCAAGCACAAGAATCCCCCCAACCCCTTCACCAAGGGAGTGTTAATCTTACCTCCCCCTTTTTAAAATGGGAACTAAGGGGAATTTGTAAATAACTCATCCTTAAAAAGAGTTTTACATTCCATTTTTACATATAAACACTTCACTCCTGAATAATATCATTTCGGTTAACTACAACCTTATATACAAATCATTTTGTTTTCTCTCATCGTAATTTTGATTATTGAATCTTGAAAAATTAACTGAATAAAATATAACCAACATGTTACAAAAAGATTATTGTATAAAAAAGTTAAGCAAAATCGCTATTTTGTTTACGGGACTCATTCTTATTGTTTCCTGCAGCAGGACTGAAAATGAGGCAAACTCAAATTTAAAATTAGTAAAGACTGCCCAGGTAAAGCAAATACCTGTTGTTATGCAAAAACAGTTTCCCGGAGTTGTTGAGGCAAATGAGGAAGTGAATTTAGCTTTTCGGGTTGCTGGTCCAGTAATAAAAATATATGTCAGAGAAGGAGATTATATAAAAAAGGGTCAGCTTGTTGCCGAAATAGATTCACGTGATTATGAAGTTCAGAAAAATGCAGTTGAAGCACAAGCCAATCAGATACAGTCTGAATACTCACGAATAGAGGAGCTAAATAGTCGCAAAAGTGTAGCCGATAACGATTATGAGAAAATGAAGGCTGGTAAGGAAATGATCGAAGCAAAACTTAAAAATGCAATTGATCAGTTGAACGATACAAAGCTTTACGCACCTTTCTCGGGATATATCACAAAAGTAAATTTCAAAGAAGGAGAGTTGGTAAATCTTGGAACCCCGATAGCCTCATTAATCGATGTAAGTATTTTAAAAGTTGAGATTGATGTTCCTGCTTCTATGCTGCTTTTAAAAGACAAAATTATAAATATGGATTGCTTTCAGGAAGATATTCCAGATAAATCATTTCCTTTTAAATTAATGGCAACTAATGTAAAAGCTAATAATAATGGATTATATAAATTTTATTTACAACATACTCCTTTGGGAAAGACGGAATTAGTTCCGGGTATGAATGTATCTGTAAAAATCAGTTATAAAGCCCGGGAAAATGACATTCTTAGTATTCCATTAAACGCTGTTTTTGAGCTAGATAATAAATCATATGTGTGGCTTGTAAAAGATTCTATTGTTCATAAGCAATTGGTTGAAACATGTAATATCATCTATAAAGGTGAAATTGGAATTGTAAGTGGTTTGAACAAAGATCAGCATGTTGTTAGTGGTGGTCTTCATTTACTAAAGGAAAATGAAGCTGTAAAGATTGTTCCTCACGAGAGTGAAACCAATGTTGGAAACTTACTTTAATCTTATTAGTCATGCATATTTCAGAGTTAGTATTTAAAAAGAAAAAGATATTTTACTTTCTATTAGTAGCTATTGTTATTGGAGGGATTTTTTCATTCAAAAAATTAAGTAAGCTCGAAGATCCTGAAATTACAGTAATGATTGCAAATGTTGTAACGGTTTATCCGGGAGCATCAGCACACGATGTTGAGTTGCAGGTAACTAAGATTTTAGAAGATGAAATATCAGCATTATCTGATATAAACAAAATACAGTCTCGTTCCGAAGCAAATGTTTCTATAATTAGTGTTGAACTTAAAATGACAGTTCCACAAGATGAAATACCTCAACGTTGGGAATTTTTGCGCCGTAAAATTGAATTGGCTATTCCTAAACTCCCTAATGGCGTTAAGACTCCTATGGTGATAGATGATTTTAGCGACGTGTACGGAATGTTTTATGCAATGATCGCCGATGATGGATTTTCATATCAGGAAATGAGCGATTATGCTGATTTTATAAGGCAAAACATGCTCGAAGTTAATGGCGTAAGAAAAGTTGCTATTTATGGAGAACAATCGCCTGAAATTTTAATTACGCTTTCCGCAGATAAAATGAGCGAAATGGGAGTTTTGCCCTTACAGATATTTTCTGCAATAAACGATCAGTGTAAAGAACTTTACGCAGGTACTATGCAAAGCGGAATGCAACAAATACGTGTACATGTAAATGAGAAAGCCACAAGCCTTGATGATATTAAAAATATACTTATTAGCGGGATAAACGGTTCATCTTTTAAACTAGGTGATATAGCACAAATAGAGAAAGGATATAACGACCCACTAAGGAATACCATGTATGTTAATAATCAAAAAGCTATTGGTATTGGAATTTCAATGGAGTCTGGAGAGAATATTATCGAAGTAGGAGAAAGGGTTGAAGATAAACTGACGAACTTACAATTACAAATCCCGTCTGGAATCTCTTTTGAAAAAGTGTTTTTTCAGCCGGAAAAAGTAAGCAATTCTATTAATGGCTTTATGTGGAATCTAATTCTGTCGGTTGTTATTGTGATCGTTGTTTTGATGTTTACCATGGGATTCCGTGGAGGTGTTATTATTGGTAGTGGCTTACTTTTAACCATACTTGCTACTTTCCCTGTTTTATTAATCGCAGAAGGTACTTTGCAACGGATTTCCTTAGGAGCATTTATTGTAGCTATGGGAATGCTTGTTGATAATGCCATTGTAGTACTCGATGGAATATTAATTGAAAGAGATAAAGGATATAGTGGTAAGAACGCTTATACCCGAACCGCAAAGCAAACTGCTATTCCTTTGTTAGCAGCAACATTGATTGCAATTGCAGCTTTTTTCCCTGTTTATCTATCTCCGGATACTGCCGGAACATACGTAAGAGATTTGTTTCTTGTGCTGGCTATATCTTTGTCAATAAGTTGGATTTTGGCATTAACACAGGTTCCTTTATTTGCATCATTTTTTTACAAGAATAAAGGAAAAAAGAAAAAGCCAAAAAAAGAACAAAACCAGTTTGACAAACCATTATACAGAATTTCAAAAAAAATACTGGAATTCGGATTACATCATAGAACAGTTACCATATCTTTTTCTGTTGCTATTCTGGCATTTTCACTTCTGGGGATTAAAAATGTAGATAAAACCTTTTTCCCGGATTTCAGTTATAATCAGTTTTATATTGAACATACGCTGCCTAAGGGAAGCTCTCCCGAAATGGTAAATGAAAATCTGAGAAAAATAACCGATCACTTTAATACCTATGATGAGGTTGAAATGGTTGTAACAAGCCAGGGAATGACTCCTCTAAGGTATTGCCTTGTAAGAGGATTCATGTCGGAAAATGCAGATAATTACGGTGAGTTAATTGTCAATTTTAAGGATTATGAAACCATGCAAAAAATGCGACCGGTATTTAATGAATATTTGCGCACAGAATTTCCCGAAGCCTTAAGCAGAATACGAAAATATACTTTATCAATCAAAGCAACACACACTGTCGAAGCTCAGTTTACAGGTCCTGATCCGGCCGTTTTAAAACGCTTGAGTGGTGAAGTATCGGATTTAATGCTTCAAAATCCAAATGCCGATAGTTATTCGGTTTGCGATGACTGGAATCCTAAGGCAAAAACATTAACTGCTATTTACGATCCTATTTCTGCAAGCAGAGCATCCGTAACACGAGAAGATGTTAATATGGCAATACTTGCAGCAACAGACGGACTGCCGGTTGCAACGGTTTATGAAGGGGCAACTGCTTTGCCTGTTCGATTCAGAGTTCGTGATAAGGTAGGGAATAGAATCGAAGATCTAAATGATATTCCGGTTTGGAGCACTATACCAAATATTAGTGGACTATTAGATATGAATAATATTATGGGATTATTCAATGGTTCAGTAAATACTGATGATTTGATTAAAGAAACCTTAACGGCTGTTCCTCTTAGTACGGTTACAAATGGAGTTAAGCTCGGATGGGAAGAGCCTGTTGTGCGTCGTTTAAATGGAAAGAGAGTTATTCAGGCGCAATGTGAGCCTGTTGACGGAATTAGTCCTGCTGAGCTTCAAAACGAATTAGATGAACAGGTAAAAAAGATTGATATTCCTGAAGGATATAGTTTCGAATGGGTCGGAGAATCTGAACTGAAAAGAGACGGGTTGAAAGGAATATTAAGCTTCTTACCATTGGCTGTTGCAATCATGATTCTCATACTTTTGCTGCTTTTTAATGATTATCGCAGGCCACTGATCATAATTTTATGCTTACCATTGACTATCATTGGAATCGTTCCCGGCTTATTAATAACAGGACAACCTTTTTCTTTTATTGCTATTGTTGGAGTAATTGGTTTATCGGGGATGATTATCAAAAATGCAATTGTTTTATTGGATGAAATTAAGATAAGACTAAAAGAAGCAGACTCGGCATATAAAGCCGTAATTGATGCCACGATCTCAAGAATCAGGCCTGTAACGATGGCATCTTTAACAACAATTCTGGGTATGATACCATTACTTACTGATCCAATGTATGCTTCAATGGCGGTTGCTATCATTGCTGGATTGTTAGTCGGGACCTTAATTACACTTGTTTTTGTGCCGATATTATATTCGTCATTTTACAAGATTAAAATTGATAAATAAATTAACTAGTTAAAGTTGTTTTCAAAAAGATATGAAGATGAAAGAAATAAAAATCATAATAATTATTTTGCTATTGACCAGTCCTTTTTTGATTAAGGCTCAAAAAAGTGAAGTATTAGAGCTTAGCCTTGATAAGTGCAGAACTATGGCCGAAGAAAATAGTGAGCTTGTAAAAATTGCCGAAGAAAACATTTCAAAAGCGAATGGCGAAAAACAAGCGGCTCAATCTGCCTGGTTTCCAAATATTTCTTTAACAGGCACAGGAATATATAATAAAAATGAAATTAATCAGGAGTTAGTTCTGCCAACCAAAGTTTTTGATATGACTACAGGTGAACTTGTTCCTAACATTGCCATAAACCCAATTACCGGTGAACCAATTATTGGACCAGACGGGAATCCTGTATTTAACACCTATGCTTTTATGCCTATTAACATTACCATACAAGGCGGATATATAGCATCTTTGTCGGCAGAACAGCCCATTTATGCAGGAGGTAAAATAATTGCTGGAAATAAAATGGCAAGCATTGGAGAAAAAATGGCAGCAGAAAATAAAAATCTTAAAACTGCAGAAGTATTATTCGAAGCTGATAAAATGTATTATACCTATTTGTCGGTTAAGGAGAAGGTTGTATTAGCAAAAAAATACCAGGGTTTACTTGATCAACTTGTAGCAATTGTAACAGATAGTTATCAAACAGGAATGATAAATCAAAATGAGTTATTAAAAGTTCAGGTTCAATACAATGAAGCATCTTTACAAGTTCAAAAAGCAGAAAATGGACTGGAGCTATCAAGAATGGCTTTATGTAGAGTTTTAGGTGTAGATTTTAACACTCCGATAGAAATCAATGATAGTATTGGGTATATTACAAGTGCTGTCGAAAATTATAGTTCAGATGCTAAAGATCGAATTGAGTATAATCTTTTACAAAGTAATGTTGAAATGGCAAAGCAAAATATCAAAATGGTTCAGGGCGATTTCATGCCCAATGCGGGTATATCATTAGGATATAATTATTACAGTATTGCTTTGCAAAATATGGATAATTACGATTCTCATGGTTTTAGTGCAATAGCGAGTATTAAAATTCCGATTACAAGCTTTGGAGAAAGAAAAGGGAAAGTAAAATCTGCAATAGCCGATTATAATATTAAGCAATACGAATTACAGCAAGCAACAGAATATCTTCAGTTAGAAATTGAGCAGGCAAGATTAAACTATCTAGATGCACAAACACGAGTTGAGATGACAAAAAAGTCATTAGAACAAGCAAACGAAAATTTAAGAATCAGCCAGGATAATTATAAGCTTGGAATGGAGACCATAGTTAATTTATTAGAAGCACAAGCCGAGTGGCAAAAAACATATAGTAATAGAATCGATGCGCTTACCGATCTGAAAATTAAAGAAAGTAACTACCTAAAAGTTACCAACAGATTTAGATCCAATAACTAAATTATGTACTTTTAAAATATAATTTTATCCATGTAAATGAACACAGAACCAGAAGATAAGTTAAGCGTTTTAGTAATTGAAGATGAGATTCATAATAGCAGAATGCTGTGCGATTTGATAATGAAATTACGTCCAGCCTGGAACATTCTATCCGTTCTGGAAAGTGTAAAGGAGAGCGTTGAATGGTTAAACGAAAACAAATCACCTGAACTTATTTTAATGGATATTCAGCTTTCGGATGGCATTTGTTTTTCGATTTTTGAAAAAATAAATAAGCAAATAACTAGTAGGATTATCTTCACAACTGCATATGATGAATATGCAATTCGAGCCTTCAAAGTAAACAGCATCGATTATTTGTTAAAACCAATTAACGAACAAGAACTTGAAGCTGCTTTTAAAAAGTTTGAAAAATTAAGAATGGAAAGCTTCCCTGTTAACTATTCTTTATCTGAGGATAAAAATTATTACATGAATGTAATTAAATCTATATTAGAAGGGAAGAAGGAGTACAGATCACGGTTTTTAATTACAGGAATTAGTGGTTATCAAAAAATAGAAACAAATGATATTGCATATATTTATAGTGATAACAAGTTAACATTTGCTGTTGATTTTAATAAAAAAGAATACACCTTGGATTATAATCTTGAGCAAATGGAGTCGGAACTAAATCCTGATCAGTTTTATCGGTTAAACCGAAAAATAATTGTAAATATTAATGCTATTGTGAAAGTAAATAATAACGAGGGCGGGAAATTAAATGTAATAACCAAACCCGAAACTGATTTTGAAATTAATGTTAGTCGGTTAAAAGCGACTGAATTTAAAGTATGGCTTGGTAAATAACTACAAGGAATGATTGAAAATCAAAGCATAGAGTTTTTTGTAAATATGGGAACGTACAATCCCAGGTATATTTCTATTCGTATTTTAATTACATCTGTTTTGGCCATGTTTTTAATTTTTATTGCTGATAAATTGATTAACCCAATTAATGTTTACGGGCCTTTATTAGCAGGATATATAATAGCCATCATTGGATTTAATTGTATAACCGAGGTAAATATTTTTTTGATAAATGTATTCAAGTCATCGGAAAGGTATAATAAAAATATTTATGTACATATGCTGGTCATGTTTTTAATTACAATCCTTGTAACATTTATATTTATTAAGATTGCCGAGATAATTTTTGGAAGCAATAACCTTTTACAACATGAGGTTACACAAATGATCCTTATTTTGGGATTGTTAATTTTACTCATTTATTTATTAATTATTGTATTGTCAGGAATAACAAAGGGATGGATTGAAAGTAAGAAAGAATTGAGCGACTTGAAACAAGCAAAATTATTGAGCGATTATAATTCCTTAAAAGATCGTTTAAACCCGCATTTTTTATTTAATAATCTGAGTGTTTTGAAGTCGCTGATAAGGTATAGCCCAAAAGATGCTGAAACATTTACTCAGAATTTCACCAATGTATACAGATATGTATTAAATAGCCACGAAAAATATACAGTTACTTTAGAAAATGAATTGGAGTTTCTAAATTCATACATTGCATTGCATAAGGAAAGAATTGGTGAAGGATTAGAAGTGTCAATCAATATTAAAGAAGATCTGTTGAAGAACGAGATTCCTCCAATGACCCTTCAATTGTTACTTGAAAATGCGATTAAACATAATATAGCCAGCAAAACACAAAAATTAAAAATTGAAATCGAATCGGATTTTTCAGGGAGTTTTTTAACAGTAAAAAACAACATCCATAAAAAGGAAACAACATATTCTACTCAAACAGGCTTAGACACTCTAAAAGCTCAATATTTACTAATCGCAAATAAACCAGTCATAATTACTGATGATGGAGATTTTTTCACAGTTAAAATACCACTGTTGTAACTTTTTCTTATTAGATATCAGATCAAAATAACCTTCATGAAACAATTTTTGCAATCAAAATCCAATTTGTATCTTCTGTTGTTATCTTCTAAAAAAAGAGGTTCCTTAATTTCTTTTGGATTTTCAGCAAATCTTTTACACGCACCCATCTGAAATTTAATGCAATGTCGAGTGGTCATAATTTCTTTTGATTCAAAATTAGTTTGAACTTCAAACGCATTTTCAATCACTTTTACACCATGTCTTTTATAAAAATCAACGGCCTTTTGATTTAAAACATTTCCTTTGTAGTCAATAAATTCATCGGGAAAATGATGTGAAGTTTTTTCCGTTTTGAATTCAATTCTTTTGAATGCCTTAATTCTTTCTTTCTCTAGTAATTCAAAAGTTTTTCTTCGTAGCTCGTTTAATTCAGAAATTGGAAAGAACAAAGGGGTTTTAATAATCATCGCAAGTTCCTCAACCTTAAATATCGAATCCCCGCCTTTTGAAAATTGCTTTTCGATATTGCTAATGGCTAATTCGGCATTTTTTGCTTCTTCTTTTTGTTTATAATAATTCCAGGTTATTTCGATATTGTCTGAATCCTTGGCTTGTATCGAAATTCCTTGTTCGGTTTCATTAATTTCTATTGCCACAGATATTTTTCGTTCTGTTTTAGAATTCGATAATTGCTTATTAAATTGATGATCGTAATTACGATAAATGATAGTTCCCGGTTTTAAATCTTGAATTTTATCAATGTAGATTTTAGTATTATCAACCTTATTAACATTAAATCCTTGAAGTACTGATGAGTCATCAAAAAAACAAATTCCATCTCCGTTATGTAAAGTAAGACTACTCTCTATTTTAAAATAATTTGAACCTATTGACTTTACCCTTCCTATTTCTTTTCCTATAGATTTTGGAGTATCAGCAGAGGCTATTTTATCGGTTCTGCCATGAATAAAATAGTTCGTATAACCACGATTATATGTTCGTTCAGGATCAGGGTTAAAATCCGAATATACATTCCCGGATGATTGTTTTTTAAAATCTTTCCTGGTTTTCAGTGCAAGATCAATATGCTTCCTATAATGGCTGGTAATGTTTTTAACATAAGCGACATCTTTTAAGCGACCTTCAATTTTAAATGATGTAATTCCTGCATCCAACAATTCATTGATATGATCTGTAAGATTTAGATCTTTTAACGAAAGCAAGTGTTTATTCTTTACCAGGGTTTTACCTTCTTCGTCTTTTAAGGTGTAATATGATCTGCAAGCCTGAGCACAAGCTCCTCTGTTGGCACTTCCTTTATGTATTGCATGACTAAAATAACACTGTCCGCTTAAACTAACACATAAAGCTCCATGAATAAAAAATTCAAGATCAACATTGGTTTTTGATTTAATTTCTTGGATTTGATCAAGTGAAAGCTCCCGTGCTAAAATTATTCTTTGAATTCCAGCGTCTTCCAGGAATTTGGCTTTTTGCCAGGTATAATTGTTCGTTTGTGTACTTGCAAATAAGGGAATAGGGGGTAAATCCATTTCTAAAATACCCATATCCTGAATAATTATGGCATCAACTCCAATCTCGTAAAGCTGATGAATTAGCTGCTCAACTTCCTTAAGCTCATGATCATATAAAATAGTATTTAAGGTAACATAAACTTTTGCATAAAACAGGTGGGCATATTCACAAAGCTTTTTTACATCTTCCAGAGAATTTCCAACGGCAGCTCTGGCGCCAAACTTAGGCGCTCCAATATAAACAGCATCAGCACCATAGTTGATTGCTGCCATTCCGGATTCAATATCTTTAGCAGGGGCTAAAAGCTCAATATTTTTCATTTAAACATCAAAAAGTAACAGTTGCAAATGTAAATTTTGTAATTTGTTTAACATCAAATTATTCTTAAAAGTTTAAAGTCTTATTTTTGCAGATATTAATTTAAGGAAATGATAGAAAAAATAACAAGTATCCAAAATCCTAAAATCAAAAACATTGTTAAGCTTCAACAAAAATCGTCGGAGCGAAAAAAACAAAATCTGATTGTAATTGAAGGATTACGTGAAATCATACTTGCCTCCAGAGCAGGAATGAAAATAAAATCATTATTTATTTGCTTTGATATCATTTCTTATGATGATGTTAGAAAAAATCTTCAGTCTGATATTCAAAGTTTTGAAATCAGTAAAGAAATTTTTGAAAAAACAGCCTACCGGGGTTCTACCGAAGGTATAATAGCATTGGCTGAACCCAAACATTTTGAGATAAATGATTTAAAACTAAGAGAAAATCCTTTGATTGTAGTTCTTGAATCAGTTGAAAAACCTGGAAATCTGGGAGCTATTCTTAGAACTGCAGATGCTGCAAAAGCCGACGCCGTTATCATCTGCGATCCTTTAACTGACATCTATAATCCCAATGTCATTCGTTCAAGTGTAGGTTGTGTTTTCACAAATCAAATAGCAACATGTTCAACCAATGAAACAATTGCCTGGCTAAAAGAAAAAGGGATTAAATCATTTGCAGCAGCTTTAACTGCCAGGCAGTTTTACCACGAAGTTGACTTAACTGGTTCTGTAGCTTTTGTAATGGGAACTGAAGCAGATGGATTAACCGAAAAATGGCTAAATGGAGCCGATAAGCAAATCCTGATTCCTATGAGTGGCGAAATAGATTCGCTAAATGTTTCAACTTCTGCTGCCATATTGATTTTTGAAGCTATGCGACAACGTAATTTCTACAAATAAAAAAGCTTCGATTTTTATCGAAGCTTCTTGGGGTGGAAGACCTGCCTGCCGGCAGGCAGGTGGGGTTCGAACCCTGACTTTCAATAAAGCTTGTTTGGTTTTTCTTAAACGTATTATGTGAATGATATCACTATTTCAAATGATGAATAAAAACAGAAAAAAACGATAAAAATATAATAAAAGTAGAAATTCATGAACCTGCAATATGCAAGTCTAAAATCGTTAATCGGTATTCTTAAATTATAATCTAACAATAGGGCATCGAATAATGAATAATGATTTTTGAATTTAACTTTGTGTAAAGTTACATTAACATGCAGAATATCAGTAAACAAAAAAGCTCCGATTTTCATCGAAGCTTTTTTGGGGTGGAAGATGGGGTTCGAACCCACGGCCTCCGGAACCACAATCCGGCGCTCTAACCAACTGAGCTACAACCACCATTTTTCGGACTGCAAATATAAAGAAGAATTTTAATATTTTGCAATAATGCCAAAAAATATTTTCTTTAAATCTTAAATATTTGCCCGGCTTAAATCCTAAAAAAAGTTAATTTGTTTTTTATTTAATTGTTATGGTGTATTTTTGAACTCAAATTCAAAAATATACTGGTGCTAGGGGCAAAGAGATACGTCAATAACGTTACTGGATTACAGGCAATAAATATTTTAAGATTTCTTACATTCCTTATCATATCAATTGTTTTCACAAAAATTGGTTTGTCGAAAGAAGAGATAGGTTTGTTTGAAGTCTCAATTTTCATTGCAAGTGCAGCGAGTTTCTTTTGGGTTAGTGGGTTCATTCAGGCATTCCTTCCATTATTTAAAAGCAATAAAACATTTGGCGATAAAGAACAGCTCGCAGGTACTAAATCTCCTGAAGTATTTAATATGTATGTCATATTAATGTTCTTTAGTATTCTGGTGTTTTTAATCGGATTAGCTATTAAAGGTAATTTCTCAGTATTTGGCTACAAGGGCGATGTTCCTCTATTAAATATAACTCTGTGGTATTTATTATTAAGTAGTCCGGCAAATTTGGTTGAATACATTTACATGGTTCAGGATAAAAACGGGAATACCTTGAGCTATGGTTTTATTACTTCAACTTTGCAACTTACTGCTGCTATTTTACCTGTGGTTCTGGGTTATGATGTAATATGGTCACTGCGTGGACTCGTTGTGGTTTCTGTTATTAAAAACATATGGCTAATTTCTCTTTTATATAGCTATTCCGAAATAAAATATTCATTTCCTTTTATTAAAGAGGTTTTAATCTTGTCAGCACCATTAATATTTAACGTATTGGTAAGTGGGTCAGCTCAATATATTGACGGTTTAGTTGTTACAACTCATTATACTGCGGACGGATTTGCCATATTCCGATATGGATCTAAAGAGTTGCCTTTTGTTGTAATGATGACTTTAGGCTTGCATTCGGCAATGTTAATTGAATTCTCTAAAAAGGATAGGTTTAAGGATGCTTTGCTCACGATAAAGCAAAAGTCTCTTCGCATCATGCATTACATGTATCCCCTTACCATAGTTTTGTTGTTATTTGCAAAGCCAATGTTTAAAGGGATATTTAGTCCTGAATTTACCAGAAGTGCCGACGTTTTTGTGATTTACCTCTTGGCAATTGTAAGCCGTGTCTTTTTCCCTCATACCATTATTATTGGTTTAAAGAAAGGCAAAGTTCTGTTTTGGACTTCGTGTATTGAATTGGTAATGAACGTTTTTTTAAGTCTGTGGTTAGTTGGTCCTTATGGGGTTGTAGGTGTTGCTCTTGCAACTGTGGTTACTTATTTTATTTCAAAAATGATCCTTATCCTTTATAATTATGTAAAATTGGGAATATCTCCTTTTGAGTATATTCCTGTTAAATGGTCTGTTTTTTATAATTTTGCGCTGGGATCTGTCTTTATCCTTTTAGATCGTGGAGTTATTGTAATATAACAATGTCAAAATTTCAGATAAGCTAACAATAATTGACAGCATTTTTAGAAAACTACAAAAAGGTATATAATTTGTCACCCACTTATTTTGATAACAATTAAAAAAATAAAACTATGAATATAGCAAGATCATCAAATCCGGTATTGTCAAAAGCGGCTTTTAATCCTCAAACATATACCGATTCATATACCGAAGTTATGACTTTAAACGGAACCATTAATAAATCAATTGCAATGTTGATGTTAGTGGTTGTAGGAGCTATGTATACCTGGAAAATGTTTTTTGGAGCGGCGAGCATTGAAGCTGGTTCAGCTTTGGTAATGCGTTGGATGTTGATTGGAGGTATTGGAGGATTTGTTTTCTCCTTAATTACCATTTTTAAAAGAGACTGGGCATTTGTTACAGCACCTATATATGCAATTCTTGAAGGTTTATTCCTTGGAGCCATTTCTGCTTTTTTCGAAGCTAGCTATCCTGGTCTGGTATTACAGGCTGTGGCACTAACATTTGGGACTCTCTTCGTAATGTTAATTGGGTACCGAACAGGCATAATAAAAGTAACACAAAAACTAAGATCAGGAATAATTGCTGCAACAGGAGCAGTAGCCTTAGTCTATTTTATTTCAATCATATTTTCATTGTTTGGAGCAAGTAATTTGATTATTCATAGTAACGGAATTTTAGGGATAGGAATAAGCCTGGTAATTGTTGTAATTGCAGCAATGAATTTAGTTTTAGATTTTGATTTTATTGCTAAAGGGCCACAGGCTGGGTTGCCTAAATTTATGGAATGGTATGCAGCATTTGGATTAATATTAACCTTGGTTTGGTTATATATTGAAATGCTCAGATTACTTTCTAAATTAGCGAGTAGAAATTAAAGAAAAACACAAATATTTAAATGGCCTTGCTTAAACAAGGCTTTTTTAGTTGAAACTTAAATTAGTCAGCTTATCTAAACATTTTAAATTGATAAATAATAAATGATTTTATTGTAATTATTTAAAGCTTTATTCTACTTTTATGCCCCGGCAAATAAATTAAAACACCCAATATGAAGTCCCTGGAATCATATTTTGAGCAATTTAGAAAAAACATTGTAGGCATTGATACCACATACAAATCTCCTTATGGTGAGCAAGAAATAATGTATGCGGACTGGATCGCTAGTGGCAGACTTTACAGACCAATCGAGAAAAAGATAGTAGAACAATTTGGGCCATTTGTTGCAAACACACATACAGAGACAAGTGAAACAGGGACATTGATGACTCATAGTTATCATTATGCTCAGAAACAAATAAAAAAACATGTAAATGCCGGACCAAATGATGTTTTAATTCAGGCAGGTTTTGGAATGACAGCAGTTATTAATAAGCTGCAAAGAATCCTTGGATTAAAAGGATGTGGGATGCTAAAGCATAAAGAATGCTTACGTGAGATTGACCGTCCGGTGGTTTTTATTACTCATATGGAACATCACTCTAACCAAACATCATGGTATGAAACCATATGTGAGGTAGTTATTATTGATCCAGACGAAAATCTTTTAGTTGACACAGAGAATCTTCGCGAACAACTGGAAAAGTATAAAGACAGAAAATTAAAAATTGGATCGTTTTCCGCAGCATCAAATGTTACCGGAGTCAAACCACCATATCATCAATTGGCACGACTGATGCACGAATATGGAGGAATCTGCTTGATTGATTTTGCCGCATCTGCTCCATATGCAGAAATAAATATGCATCCGGAAGATCCTATGAAAAAATTAGATGCCATTTTCTTTTCTCCTCATAAATTTCTTGGAGGACCCGGAACAGCAGGAATTATGATATTTGATTCTGGTTTATATAATTGCGATGTGCCTGATAATCCTGGAGGGGGTACCGTTGATTGGACAAATCGGTGGGGAGAATACAAATATATTGATGACATAGAATTAAGAGAAGACGGCGGAACTCCCGGATTTATGCAAGCTATTAGAACTGCACTTGCTTTTCAACTTAAAGATCAGATGGGTATTGAAAATATTGAAAAACGTGAAAAAGAGCTTATACCAAGAGCTTTTAGAGGTTTGAGCGCGATTCCCGGAGTTAGAATATTAGCCGAAAATATAATTGACCGGATTGGGGCTCTCTCTTTCTATATCGAAAATGTACATTATAATTTAGTGGTTAAATTATTAAGTGATCGATTTGGAATCCAGGTTCGGGGAGGATGCGCTTGTGCCGGAACTTACGGACATTTTCTATTGGATGTGAGTTATGATTATTCGCGGGAAATTACCGAATTAATTAATCATGGTGATCTTTCACGGAAACCAGGCTGGATTCGATGGTCAATTCATCCTACAACGTTGGATTCAGAAATTGATTATTTTGTGTTTGCTGTTGAAGAAATTAAAAAGAATCACGAAAAATGGGCTTTAGATTATCTGTATAATAAAAAAACAAACGAGTTTTTGCATAAAGATATGCAGGGTAAATCAAACTACGATCTAAATAAATGGTTTGAGCTTAAATAAATATTTAAAAAATAGTGATTTAATTTTGTATTTATAATAACAATATTTAATTTTGCAAGCCATTAAGTTTTAATTAGAATAGAAAAAGTATAGCAAAATATAAAGGAGTTTAAAGATGAAAAAGGGAATACATCCAGAGAATTATCGTTTAGTTGTTTTTAAAGACATGTCGAACGGTGAAATGTTTTTGACAAAATCAACTGCACCTTCGCAAGAAACAATTAAATATGAAGATGGAAACGAATATCCATTATTGAAAGTTGAGATTTCAAACACCTCTCACCCTTTCTATACAGGTAAAATGAAACTTGTTGATACAGCAGGACGTGTTGATAAATATTTAAGCAAGTACAAAAAACACGCTGACACTAAAAAATAGTTAAACGCTATATAAAATTTATAAAGCTCCGTAATTCGGAGCTTTTTTTGTGTAAATTTGTCAATATCATTTAATAAGCTACGATATGAACTATATTTTGTTTGATGACAAATCCTGGGACAATCTTTTACCATTAACTTTTACAAAACCAACTTGCGAAATCAGAGCTGGTATTATTACATTAAAAGAGAAATGGGAAAAATCTCTTAATGTAAAATTGTCATACTTGACAAAAGAGTATTTGCAGAAAAAGTACATATTAAATATCGATGATGATAATATTTTAATTAATGGTTCAATAATTTCGGATATTAATATTATTAAGCACATTCAAAACTTAAATATTAATGAAGCGCTTATTAAGGATAATAAAATTCTTGCAGTTAGATTAGGAAAAAAGGATGTAACTATTTTCGATTATAAAAATACTGATAAATATTCTATTAAAAATTACGAAGACGATGTTGTAAAAATTACCTGGCCATGGGATATTTTCAGATTAAATGAAAAAATCATAAAATCAGATTTCGAATTACTAACAAAAGGTCGGGTATCGGCATTATTAAGTAAAACAAATAATGTTATTGGGACCGAAAATGTTTTTATTGAAGAAGGTGCGAAAATTGAATTTGCTACATTAAATGCAAGTACAGGACCTATATACATTGGGAAGGATGCCGAGATTATGGAAAACAGTGTAATCCGTGGTCCATTTGCATTATGTGATCATTCTGTTGTTAAAATGGCGGCTAAGATTTACGGACCAACAACAGTAGGACCTCACTCAAAAGTAGGCGGCGAAATTAACAATTCTGTTATATTTGGATATTCAAATAAAGCACACGATGGCTTTTTAGGAAACTCGGTTATTGGCGAATGGTGTAATTTAGGTGCTGATACAAATAACTCAAACTTAAAAAATAATTATACCGAAGTGCGTCTTTGGAATTATGAAAACCAACGGTTTATAAAAACAGGATTGCAGTTTTGTGGATTAATTATGGGAGATCATTCAAAATGTGCGATAAATACCATGTTTAATACAGGAACTGTTGTGGGTGTTAATGCAAATATTTTTGGAGAAGGATTCCCCCGAAATTTTATTCCTTCGTTTTCCTGGGGTGGGGCTCATGGATTTACAGTTTATGGAATTGATAAAGCTTTTGAAGTAGCAGAAATTGTGATGGAACGAAGGGGAATTAAAATAAATCAAATCGAAAAAAATATCCTAAAAGAGATTTTTGAAAGAACTTCAAAATACAGATTATTTTAACTTTTTCCTACCATATCCGATTTAGTAAAGAGAAAACAGTTTTGGCATAGTGATTGCCTGATCTTAATTCCGACATTATTTTTATTTAGTGCTGACATAATGTCTTAGGAATTTAATAAATTATAGGAAAGCAAAATTATGAGTGATAAGATAAGAGAGAGTAAATATAAAAGTATATTTTTTGCCGCAGATATGGAAAGTGATGGTGAGTTTATTCCCTTAATTTCTGATGATGACGACGATAGGGATATAAAAAAGGCAGACCTTCCTAAAGAATTGCCAATTTTACCTCTAAGAAATACGGTATTATTTCCTGGTGTTATTCTTCCAATAACAGTTGGTAGAGAAAAATCAATTCGTCTTATAAATGAAATTTATAAGAAAGATAAGATTATTGGTACGGTTGCACAAATAGACCCTCGTATAAATGAGCCAGAGGAAGAGGATATGTTCAGATTAGGAACTGTTGCACAAATTCTTAAAATCCTTGAAATGCCTGATGGAAGTACATCTGTAATAATTCAGGGTCGACAGAGGTTCGAATTAAATCAAATGGTTCAGGCTGAACCCTATCATAAAGCCACAGTAACTTTATTAAAAGACAAAAAACCCAACGATAAAACCCGCGAATTCGAGGCAATTGTTGGATCATTAAAAGATCTTTCTTTAAGAATAATTAAACTGTCTAGTAATATTCCTCCTGAAGCCTCATTTGCTGTACGGAATATTGAAAATACTAAATTCCTGGTGAACTTCATATGTTCAAATAGCGATATCGATATTCAAGATAAGCAAAAGCTTCTTGAAATGGATAATTTAAAGGAGCGATCAATTCGATTGTTAGAGCATCTTAGCAAGCAAATACAAATGCTCGAATTAAAAAACGATATTCAATCAAAGGTAAGAACTGATCTGGATCGTCAACAGCGCGAGTACTTGTTGCATCAACAAATGAAAACCATCCAGGACGAATTGGGTGGAAATCCAATGGATCAGGAAATTGAGGATTTAAGGAAAAAAGCAAAAAGTAAGAAGTGGGGAAAGGAAGTAGCAGAAACATTTAACAAAGAAGTTGATAAATTACATAGATTAAATCCTGCAACTGGAGAATATTCTGTGCAGCTTAATTACTTACAGACATTGCTCGATCTTCCCTGGAACGAATATACCAATGATAATTTTGATTTAAAAAGAGCACAAAAAGTACTTGATGAGGATCATTTTGGATTGGAAAATGTAAAAGATAGAATCATTGAATACCTCGCTGTTCTTAAATTAAAAGGAGATTTAAAATCCCCAATTTTATGTTTATATGGACCTCCAGGTGTTGGAAAAACATCGCTGGGGAAATCAGTTGCCCGTGCTCTCGATAGAAAATATGTTAGAATGTCATTGGGTGGTTTGCACGACGAAGCTGAAATTCGCGGACACAGAAAAACGTACATTGGAGCAATGCCTGGCAGAATTATCCAGAATATTAAAAAAGCAAAATCATCAAATCCGGTATTTATTCTAGATGAAATTGATAAAGTAGGAAAAGATTTTCACGGTGATCCTGCATCAGCACTTCTGGAGGTTTTAGATCCGGAACAAAACAGTGCTTTTCACGACAATTATCTTGAACTGGAATTTGATCTTTCAAATGTGATGTTTATTGCAACGGCCAATACATTATCGACTATAAATCCCGCTTTACGCGACAGGATGGAAATGATAGATGTGAGTGGATATATCGTTGAAGAAAAAATTGAAATAGCAAAGCGCCATTTAATTCCTAAACAGCTTGATGCGCACGGGGTATCAAAATCTAAAGTGTCGTTTAATAAAAATGTACTGGAATATATTGTTGAGAATTATACCCGGGAATCAGGAGTGAGAACCTTAGATAAAACCATTGCTAAAGTTACAAGAAATCTGGCCCGAAAAATTGCAATGGATGAAAAGTTCAAGAAAGCATTATCTGTTGATGATATTAAAGAAATATTAGGCCCTCCCGAATTTTCAAGAGATAAATATCAGGGCAATGAGTTTGCAGGAGTTGTTACAGGTTTAGCATGGACTGCTGTAGGAGGTGAAATATTATTCATTGAAAGCAGTTTAAGTAAGGGCAAAGGAAATCTTACCTTAACCGGTAATTTAGGTGATGTAATGAAAGAATCGGCTGTTATTGCTCTTGAATATATAAAATCACATGCAGCGGATTTAAATATTAGCGATGAGGCATTTGAAAACTGGAACATTCACATTCATGTTCCTGAAGGAGCAATACCAAAAGACGGACCCTCAGCTGGTATAACTATGGCCACTTCGATTGCTTCAATTTTTACACAAAGAAAAGTTGAAAATAAAATAGCCATGACCGGCGAAATAACTTTACGTGGAAAAGTGTTACCTGTTGGAGGAATTAAAGAAAAGATCCTTGCTGCTAAACGAGCTAATATTACCGATATTATAATCTCTGAAGACAACAGAAAAGATATAGGTAAAATTAAAGATATTTACTTAAAAGGCTTAACTTTTCATTATGTAAAAGAAATAATAGAAGTGCTTGATATTGCTCTTTTAAAAGAAAAAGTTAAGAAACCATTGAAGATTTCTTAATTCTCAATAGTTAACTAATCCGATTATAAATTTATGATCGGATTTTTAATTGATTTTTCCTTTAAATTCCATAAATTTATCTTTTCTTAATTATAATTTTATAAATATAAATTTAAACTAAATGAAAATGGGAGCTGGTTTATTCTGGGGTGTATTATTAATTCTTATTGGAATAGGAGTTGTTATTCGTGTTGTTTTCAACATAAATTTCCCCATCGTCAAATTCATCATTGCATTTTTCTTCATTTTTATTGGCATCAAATTGCTTATCGGGAATTTTAATTTCCGGCATATTAACGTGGATGAAAATACCACTATTTTTAGTGAGAGTAGAATAGATGGTTTGGATGAGAACTTTAAAGAATATAATGTAATATTTGGAAGTTCTGTAATTGATTTAAGGGACATAGATATTTCTAAAGGTTCGAAAGAAATAAAAATCAATACAATTTTCGGAGAAACTATTCTAAAAATTAGCGATAAAACACCAATTAAAATTAAAGCAGATGCTGCATTTGCAAATGCAAAATTACCTAATGGAAATACGGCAACATTTGGCACAGGACGATATGAAAGTGAGACATTTAGCCCCGATACTAATTATATTTATGTTAAGGGTGATGTTGTTTTTGGCAGCTTCGAAATAAGAACGTATTAGAATCCTGAAGAATTATAAAGGGTCGCAACTAACTGCGACCCTTTTTTGATTTTATTCTTTAATATAATCAAATGCTTTGTTTATTGATTTTTTGATTTTTGAAAGGTTTTCTTCAAAACCATCTTTCACTTTATGCCAATTATGATCCTGAGATTCTTTTATTTCGGTCAATTTCTTTTCGAGTGATGTTTTATAGGTTTTTATGTTTTCAACCTGCTCCTTCAATTTTACCTTAAGATCCTCGCTTGCAATTATAGTTTTCTCTTCAAGTTCTTCAAGTTTTTTGTTTAAATCATTAATCCAAACCTCTGCTTTTTCAGAAAAACTATTCTTGTCAGCATTTACAATATCAATAAACTCCTCAAAATCTAAGACAAGAGAGTCCCACTTGTCTTTACTGGCAGCTTTTAAGTCACTAAATTTCTGATCTAGTTTTTCCCTCTGATTTTTAAGAGAATTCAGTTTGCTTTCTAAATCTTCTATACTTGATTTTGCATTTTGCTTAGCTTCGAGAGCTTTTGCTTCAAGCTCATATAATTTTGCTTTGAGTTGTTTTACCACAATTTCTGCCTTCATCTCGTAGTCTTTTCTTTCTTTCATAACTTTCTACTTTATTGTTTTAAAAATAATCATTATAATATATGAAAATTATTCGGCAAAATCAAGTTGAAGTATAGTTTTTGGCCTGTAAATTATGAAATATTCGCATAATATCAATCAAATGTTTTAAGTTTGTTAGATTAATTAAAAAATCATTTATGGAAAAAGTAGCCGTATTTCCAGGATCATTTGATCCATTTACTGTTGGTCACGAATCAATTGTTAACAGAGCACAGGTTTTATTCGATAAAATATATATCGCTGTAGGTTTTAATTCGAAAAAGGATGCTTTGTTTTCACTCGATGATAGAAAAAAATTCATAGCTGAGGTTTTTCAGGGAAATCCAAAAATTGAAATTGTTCATTTTGAGGGTTTAACAATAGAATTCTGCAAGAAAGTGAATGCTAATTACATTTTGAGAGGCTTAAGAACTGCAGCAGACTTTGAGTATGAAAGAGCAATTGCCCAGGTAAATAAAGCTATGTATGCTGGTATTGAAACTGTATTCTTTTTAACTATGCCAGAGCATACTCCAATTAATTCGTCAATTGTAAGAGACATAATACGTCATGGTGGAGATGCAAGTAAATTTTTACCTGCAAAAATGAATATTAAGAAGACAAATTAATTCTGTTAAACATGTTAAAAAGTAAATTGTTGATAATACTTATTGTATTGCCATTAAGCCTTTTTGCACAAAAAGTTGTTTTAAAAGGTAATGTACCCGAATACGCGGGTAAAACATTTACTTTTTTTGCGTATTCCGATCAAATAACATATTCAGAAAAGGAACTTTGCTCAAGCCTAGTTAATGAAAACGGCGACTTCTCTTGTTCTTTTGAAATAACTGAAATAACCTATGTATTTATTCATCTGGGTGCCTATGAAGCTTTTATTTTTGCCGAACCTGATACCGAGTATAATCTGTTGTTTCCAGAACTAAAGGAAAAATCCCTTGCTGACAATCTTAATCCTTATTTTGAACCAGTAAAGTATCACCTGGGAATAGAAAATTCAGTGGATACAGACCTGAACTACCAGCTGGCTTTTTTCGATGCTGTTTATTCAAAAATGATGGAGGATAATTCTTACTTAATTTATATCAAATCAAGGGAATTGGATGTTGATGGATCAATCCAGAAAGTCGATTCAATGTTTTCTAATAACGAATTGAAATTTTTCAATGATTTTAAGAAATACAAATTCGCTTCATATAGGCACTTATCATATCAGGAGAAAATGAAAAGTATTTCAAACACCTATTATTTAAATAAAGAAGTGCTGTATTCGAATCCTGCATATATGGAGTTATTTAACCAGGTTTACGACGAATATTTTTCATACTTTGGAAGAACAGATTCAGGCAAGCAGATTTACACTGATATCGGAAAATTAAAAAGCATTACATCCTTAAAAAGAACTCTCGGACAAGATTCGGTTTTAACAAACGACACTTTAAAAGAACTTGTAATTTTAAAATGCCTGCACGACGAATTTTATAACGATAAATTTTCAAGATCGGCAATGTTAACAGTTCTTGATTCGCTTGTGTTGCAAACAAACATTGAAGAGCATAAATTAATTGCAAAAAATATCAGAAATAAAGTAACCAAACTTATGGTTGGTTATAATCCCCCTGCCTTTGAGCTTTACGATATGGATAGCAATTTGGTAAGTATTGAATCTTTGAAGGGCGAATATGTTTATTTGAGCTTCTGTACTACTATTAGTTATGCCTGTATAAAGGAGTTTGGAATGCTCGAAAAGTTGTACGAAAATCATAAGGATCATTTTAAGATCGTCGTAATTTGTATGGACGAAAGTTATACACAGGTAAAAAGATTTGTTAATATGAAAGGATATTCATATACATTTTTATTTTATGGCAATCAACCTGATGTGTTTAAAGATTATGACATTAGAGCTTTTCCAACCTATTATTTCATCGATAAAGAAGGGAAACTGGCAATTTCGCCTGCTCCATCTCCCGACCAAAATGCTGAGTATGTGATTTTCCAGAAAATGAGGGCAAATGGTGATATTTAGTGTGTATGAAGTAAAGATTAGCGTTTTTTTCTAATAACAATTCATTATTCAGTTTTAACAATATTAGCTTTTTTCAGAACTTCAATTATTGATGGGAACGTGTTATTCAGAACTTCGCTAAGATCATCTGCGTTTATCCATTTGGCTTCGGTAATTTCTTCTTCAGTTTGGGGCTTAGGATTTTTGGTTCCTTTAGACAGCATTTCGAACCAATACGTTCTCTTAAGGATGTCCTTTTCTTTTAAATTATAGGTGTGGTAAGTAATTTCGATAAGATTTTTAATTTCAAGTTCTGTAATTCCACACTCTTCTTCAACTTCTCTTATTGCCCCTGCTTCCGGGCTTTCGGTTTTTTCTAATTTTCCTTTGGGTAAATCCCATTTTTCGCGTCTATAAATAAATAAAAATTCATTGTTGTTATTTTTAACCAGTCCGCCAGAAGCTTCAATTAGCTTATAAAGCTTAATGAATTCATTAAATACATACTCAATATTTTCATGAACCACATAAAGATTTTTTAATGCAGGATTACTTAAAAAATTAGTTAAGCTTGTTTTCAGGACATCTCTGTTTGTAAAGAAATGAACGCTGGCATCAGCCTCAGCCGAAAGATTTTGATCATGATCAACAAAAAAAACTGTACGATCCTTGTAAAAAACTTTATACATTTGCGGTATGGAAAATTTAGAGAAAAAAATTGCACAATCACTATTGCAAATTAAGGCAATAAAGTTGCAACCTGCAAATCATTTTACCTGGGCTTCAGGATGGAAATCACCTATTTATTGCGATAATAGAAAAACACTTTCCTACCCCGAAATCAGAAACGAAATCCGCGATGGATTTGTGAAATTAATTAACGAAAAATACGGAAGACCTGAAGTAATTGCCGGAGTTGCTACAGGGGCTATCGCCATTGGGGTATTAGTGGCTGATGCAATGAACCTTCCATTTGTTTATGTACGCCCTAAACCAAAGGAACATGGCTTGGGAAATATGATTGAAGGTGAAACCCCAACAGGAAAAAAGGTTGTTGTTATTGAAGATTTAATTTCAACTGGTACAAGTAGCCTGAAGGCTGTTGAGGCTCTAAGAAACGCCAATGTTGAGGTTCTTGGTATGCTTGCAATTTTTACGTACGGCTTTCAAACTGCGGATCGAAATTTTAATGATGCAAACGTAAAATTAAGTACATTAAGCAATTACGAGGTTTTGGTAAAAACCGCTTTGGAATCTGATTACATTAAAGAAACCGATCTGGAAACGCTAAAAGACTGGAGAAAGAACCCAGAAAGCTGGGGAGTTTAAATTCGCAAATAAAAAAGAAATAGTAATGGGAAAATATAATAGCAAAATTGGTAAGATTAACAAATCAGATGAGTTGATATATAATTTTCTTACCGACTTTAACAATTTAAAATCAGTTATTCCTCAGGGTAAAATAAAAGATTTTGAAGCTACAGAAGATACTTGTAAGTTTAAAATTGAAGGAATAGGACAGGCGGGATTAAAAATAATTGAGAAGGAACCTAACAAATTGATAAAAATAACAAGCGATGGTAAATCTCCGTTTAGTTTTTTCTTTTGGATTCAACTAAAACCAATGGAGGATGCTCAAAAAGAAACAGCAATAAGATTAACCATTGATGCCAATTTAAATCCAATGATGAAAATGATGGTTGGTAAACATTTGCAAAAAGGAATCGATTCAATAGTCGATCAGATTGTTATCTTTTTTAACGAGAAATTTAAGGAAGAATAAACTCAATTTCTTTAAAATCGAATTCTAAAGTTCTTTGATCTTCTGTTAGTATTTGTAAATGGCCAAACTCATTTACACCGATTATTTTTCCTTTGAAAGTTTCGTTTTCACTTCTAAAAAGGTGAATTTCGTTAAAACGGTATAAACATTTTAGGTATTCCTTATTAATTTCTTCGAATTTGCCTGCTTTAAGTTTATCATAAAAAAAACGAATGTTTTGTCGGAGTTTAACAATCTCCTGATCAATTGAATAATTCTTTTCTGTAATTTGCGATAAAGAAACCGGATTTGGAGCATCGCTTAAAAAGGATTTTTGATTGAGATTTAATCCAATACCTATAATAGTTCGATGAATAGTTGATCCTTTTATACTATTTTCAATTAAAATTCCTGCAATTTTTTTATCCTGATAATAAATATCGTTAGGCCATTTAATTTTAATATGGTTTGTTTTGGCGTGCAAATAATTTACAAGTCCTAACGAAATAGCTTTTGATAAAAGAAAATTTTTCTCAAGAGGTACGAAATCGGGATATAAAACAAGGCTTAAAATTAAGTTTTTAGCCTTTTCGCTTTCCCATGTGTTTTGTCCTAAGCCTTTACCTTTAGATTGGAATAATGCTGAAACAATAGAACCTTCAACATATTCAGATTCTTTCAACAGATTCGAAAAATAAACATTCGTTGAATCAACAGAGCTTATTTTAATTATTTTTTGCCAGCTTTCCATTTCAATTTTTTAGATAAAGTTATGCGAAATCTGACAAAAGTTAAAAAATCATGACAAAATCTTTAAAAAAGGCGTTATTAATTTTAAAAAAATGACAATTTTGCCGCATAAACAAATCATTCTATCAATCTGTTTAAAAGGAATGATTTTTGATTATAATACGCTTTTAGTACAAATTTTCGAAAACAATAACCAGAAGATAAACAGAGTTTTAAAAATAAATGGTAATATTCATTACCTTTGCAAAAAATAAATGAATGGTTAAAAAGAAAAGTGATCTTAAAACGAATACAAAAGAAATAGTTAGCGCAGCAATTGAAGGGATATTGAAAATTAAAGGAAAAGATCCTGTAAGTCTAGATTTAACAGAAATTGAGAATGCCGTTTGTAAGTATTTTATAATTTGCCATGGAGATTCAAATACACAGGTTGATGCTTTGGCAAATTCCGTTATTGAAACAGTGCGCGAAGAAACTGGTGAAAAAGTCTGGCATAAAGAAGGGCTAAACAATGCAACATGGGTATTACTTGATTACAGTGATGTTGTTGTTCATATATTTCAAAAAGAATACAGAGATTTTTATAAATTAGAAGAACTTTGGGCTGATGCTAAAATCACCCAATATGATGATATCAAATAATTTAGGAGACTAATTACAATGAGCGAAGATAAAAAATATAATAAAGACCCAAAGAATCCAACTGGGAATAATTCTAATAAACCAAAGCCAAAGTTCAATGTTTATTGGATTTATGGATTAATTGCTGTAGTTTTTATTGGATTACAACTTTTGAGTTTTACTCCAAAGCCAACTGAAATCACCATGCAGGAATTTGAGCGCAACATGCTTAAGACTGGTGATGTGGCTAAAATAGTAGTTATAAATAAAGAAAGAGCAAATATTTACATAAAAAAAGATCGATTATCTGATCCGCGATATAAGGATTTAGGAGATAATACAATTGCTCGATCTGCAGAAGAGGGACCTCACTACTTTTTCACCATTGGTTCAATGGAGTATTTTGAGAAATGGATAAGCGAAGCGCAGGAAAATTTGAAAGGTGAAAATATCGAAATTAGTTACAAAACTCAACCTAATTATATGCGTGATATTATTGGTTGGTTACTTCCAATTTTTATCATTTTGGCAATATGGATTTTTATTTTCAGGAGAATGTCGAAAGGTGGAGGTGGTGCCGGAGGAGGAAATATTTTTAGTGTTGGTAAATCTAAAGCTCAGTTATTCGATAAAGAAAGCACTGTAAAAGTTGATTTTACTGATGTTGCAGGTTTAGAAGAAGCAAAAGTTGAGGTTCGCGAAATAGTTGATTTCTTAAAAACACCTAAAAAATATACCGATCTTGGAGGTAAAATTCCAAAAGGAGTGCTTCTTGTAGGCCCTCCCGGAACTGGAAAAACATTATTGGCCAAAGCCGTTGCAGGTGAGGCAAATGTTCCATTCTTTTCAATGTCAGGTTCCGATTTTGTTGAGATGTTTGTAGGTGTTGGAGCTTCGCGTGTTCGCGACTTATTCAAACAAGCTAAAGAAAAAGCTCCTTGTATTATCTTCATTGACGAGATTGATGCTATTGGTCGTGCTCGAGGAAGAAATCCAAATTACGGAGCAAACGATGAACGCGAAAATACATTGAACCAGTTATTAACCGAGATGGATGGTTTTGGGAATAATGTGGGAGTAATTATTATGGCTGCCACAAACCGGGCTGACATTCTTGATAAAGCATTAATGAGAGCAGGTCGATTTGATCGTCAGATTCATCTTGAGTTACCAGATATTAATGAGAGAAAAGACATTTTCAAAGTGCACTTGAAACCTCTTAAAATGGAAACGGATCTCGATATAGATTTCCTTGCCAAACAAACACCCGGGTTTTCAGGAGCCGACATTGCAAACGTATGTAACGAGTCGGCTTTAATAGCAGCCCGTAAAGATAAAAAGGTTGTTGAACGACAGGACTTTCTGGATGCTGTCGATCGGATCGTAGGTGGAATGGAACGTAAAACAAAAATTATTACCAAAGAAGAAAAGAAAACCATTGCATATCATGAAGCTGGCCATGCGTCAGTAAGTTGGTTGCTTGAACATGCGCATCCTTTGGTAAAAGTTACGATTATTCCACGTGGTCGTGCTCTTGGTGCTGCATGGTATTTACCCGAAGAAAGACAGATAACAACCCGTGATCAGTTGTTAGACGAGATGTGTGCTGCACTCGGGGGTCGTGTTGCCGAAGAACTTATTTTTGGTAAAATATCAACGGGTGCCATGAACGATTTGGAAAAAATTACCAAACAAGCCTATGCGATGATTGCGTATTTTGGGATGAGTGAAAAAGTGGGACATGTAAGTTTTTATGATTCTACTGGTCAGGGAGATATGGCGTTTACTAAACCATACAGTGAAAAAACTGCTGAGCTTATCGATAATGAAGTTAAAAGTATTATCGAGGAGGCATACCAAAGATCAATTGAAATATTGAAAAAGCATAAAGATGGATTACATCAGTTAGCTGCAATTCTGTTAGAAAAAGAGGTTATATTTACTGAAGATTTGGAGAAGATCTTTGGCAAACGTCCATGGAAAACACAACACGAAAGGGAAACTGAAGCGAAAAAAGAACTTGATGAAAAAATCAAGAGTATAAGTAAGGATATCAAGAAAGAAGATACCGAAGTAGTAAAAGAAAATGTTGTAGAAGAAAATCCTGAGGTGAAAAAGGAATAATAAGAATTGTAAAACATTAGACTATTGAATAATTTGATTCAACGCACAATAACAGGAGTAATATTTTTAATAATTGTTGTTGGTGCAATCGCGATAGGGAAATTAAGTTTCTTTTTACTATTTGAACTAATCATTATAGGAGCAATGTATGAGTTTTATACATTAGCTGAAAAGAAGAAGTTTAATCCTTTAAAAATATATGGAATAGTAATTGGCACGTTTGTTTTCGCTGCCAATTATTTTTTTGCTAATAAACTAATTGGATCTGAGATTTTTCTCGGATTGATCCCTATAATAATAAGTGTCTTTATTATTGAACTCTATCGAAAATCTGAACATGTTTTTGTGAATATTGCATTTACATTATTAGGTGTGTTGTATGTGGCAGTGCCATTATCTTTTACAAACTATGTTGTATTTTCTGATGATTCAAATTACTCATCTTATCTTTTATTAGGATTTTTCTTTTTAACATGGTCATTTGATACACTCGCGTATGTATTTGGAGTTTCGTTTGGAAAACATCGTTTATTCGAACGGGTATCACCAAAAAAATCTTGGGAAGGTTTTATTGGTGGCACAATTTCCTGTCTTGGAATAGCGTATGTTTTATCAATCTTCATTCCTGAGTTAAGTTTTCTTCAATGGGCGGGTTTATCAGTTATAATTTCAATATTTGGAACTTATGGTGATTTGCTTGAATCATCCTTTAAAAGAAATATTGACGAAAAGGATTCGGGAAGCATATTGCCCGGTCATGGCGGTATTTTAGACAGATTCGATGCAGTATTTTTTACACTTCCACTATTTTATTTATATTTACACTTCATTCAGTAATCTTTCATTTCTTTAACAATGACTATACATAAAGAAGGACGATCAATAGTTGCTCTATTACTAATTGTGCTGGTGTCTGTTAATCTTTTGGTGTATTATTTTTTATCAGGCAATGTGGCAGTAAGTTGGATATTAGGTATCCCATCATTCTTATTATTTTTGTTTGTTGTTCGCTTTTTCAGGAAACCAACAAGAATATTACTCTCTGATGAAAATACGATTTATGCACCTGCCGATGGTACAGTTTTGGTGATTGAGGAAACAATTGAAGATGAATTTTTTAAGGATAAACGTATACAGATTTCTATATTTATGTCGGTATGGAATGTTCACATAAATTGGTTTCCCGTATCAGGAATTATTAAATACTTTAAATATCATCCAGGTAAATTTTTAGTTGCCCGATTGCCAAAATCATCAACTGAAAATGAGCGAACAACGGTTGTGCTTGAAGATAAATTTCAGAGACAGATTTTAGTTCGGCAAATAGCGGGTATTATTGCCCGGCGTATTATTAGTTATGCTAAAGAAAATTTAGAAGTAAAACAAAACTCAGAACTTGGATTTATTCGTTTTGGTTCACGTGTTGATGTTTTTTTACCCCTCGACGCTGATGTAAAAGTTAAAATGGGAGACAAAACCAAAGGAACTCAAACTATCTTAGCAACTATTTAATTTTTTAGTTCATAAAAATCCTTTGTTTAATTAAATATTTCAAAGAATGAAAACGATCATTTTTTTATTTTTTATAACACTATTTAATGTACTACAACAGGATAATATTCCTGCAGAAGTATATTCCATTGCAAAAAAAGGTAATAAGGTATTTTTAGAATCTCATGATGATAATGCAGTAGTTCATGTGAAAAATGCATTAGAATCCTGGGGATATTGGAATGTTGTTGACAATTCCAAACAAGCGGATTTCATACTTAAATTTTATCTTCGTTTTGAAGGAGCAGGTGTTTGTATTGTAAACGCTACTTTTGTAAACCCCAAGACAAATAATGTGATTTATTCAACTCGTGAAGTAACTTCTGTTAAAGAAGCCAAAGGATTTGATTTTAATACAAAACGATCTGCCATGCGACAGATTGTGGAGCAGGTTTTTAAGCCCAATTTCAAATAAAATAATTTGTAAAAATTGATAGCTGTGCAAATTAATGAGGTTAATATAAAAAATCAGTGACCATTTAAATATTGTCAGCTATCTATCTAAAATGAGAAAAGCATTAATTCTTTATTTCCTTTTACATTTCAATTTATTTTTGATTGCCCAGAATAACTTTCGAGAAGGATATATTATTACCTTGGAAAAAGATACACTTTTTGGAGAATTAGATTTTAGAAATGATATTAAAAATAGCAAAAACTGCATTTTCAAAGACGAATCGAATTTCATCAGACAATATAATCCATACGAAATAGAAAGTTACAGGTTTACTGATGGGAAGTATTATATTTCTAAAAGCATTAAGAGAGAAGATGAAATATCGCAGTTATTTGTAGAATTCTTAGTGAAAGGGCTAAAGGATATTTTTTATTATCGAGACAATATAGGTTTCCATTATTTAATAGCTTACAAAAATGATACAATTGTTGAAATACCGTACTTTGAAAAAATTATAAACAAGGACAGTGCTAATTATTTTTGGGAATCAAAAGTCCATTCTTATTATCTTAAGGAATATTTTAAAGATTGCGAAAAAATCTCTCTGGATATTGAAAAAATAAATCAACCTGGGTTCAACAACCTAATTTTATTAACAAGGGATTATCATAATTATAATTGCTCAGAAAATACCAATATTGAGTTTTACAAACCAAAACCATTATTAAAAATTGCAATTGAGCCACAGTTTAGCATAATAAAATATAAGTATACAGACAATTATGCTATGCAGGCAGGTGGGTTGTTTTATTTATGGTTACCACGTTCAAATGAGAATATGTATTTTAAGACGGGATACTTAATAGCTAAATTTTCAGATATCAATAAAATCTCTAGAATCCCTTTGCAATTTGAGTATTTATCACCTAAAAGGATAGTAAGACCCAAATTCGATTTTGGTATAAGTGTGTTATTAATAAAAGTTGATAAATATAAGCCATACAAATCTTTAACAATGGTAACTTCAGGTGGTATTTTGATTAAATTGTTTAAAGAAGTTTATTTAGATTTAGATATTGAAATAGATTTACTGCAGTTTACCTTTGAAACGGACTTCTTTATTTCTAACTCCGTTCGAACAGGGATATATTTTAAAATCTAAATTAAGATTAAAGAAATAGAGCTAACTAAGATTAAACATGTATTAATATCATTAATCAAAGTAATTATCGATATTTATTCGTGAGAGTTTGTTTTTGGTAAAGATGAAAGTATATCTTGTTCCTTCACCAATTAGTTGAAGGCTATCAGCTTTAAATTTAAGTTCATCAGAAAATCTATCTATAAACTGATCTTTATACATTCCAACCTGTATAGAATTCTTCAAATGTATTTCTTTATTTAAAACTTTACCTGCAAGTAAAAATTCCTTTCCCAGGTACGTTTTGTAAAAGAAAATCTCTGATTTTTTATATGTTAGCTGATAAATTGTATCCGTTTTTTCAGGATAGTGTTTATTCTTTCGTAATAATTTTTGTGTTTTAAACCTTGGTTTTTCGAGATTAGTGAAGTTCTCAATATTTTCATCAAATCCAAAAGGTGTTTCTAAAAATTCTTTTTGACTAATCTTTTTATAATCAACAGTATTTTTTGGTGCAGTACATCCAATGATACTTACAGTTATGAATAGAATAATGTATTTTCTCATAAATAGCTTTTATGCTAAAGTACAAAAAAAACTACATAAAGAATAGTATAACACCCCCTACGGCAATTAATGAACCTATTATTTCTTTTATTGTTATTTTTTCTTTAAAAAAGATAACGGCTGGGGGTATTATTAATACAGGAACAATGGCCATAATAGTTGATGCAACTCCTGTTGTAGTATGTTTAACAGAAAGCAACGAAAAAGATACTCCAAGAAAAGGACCAAAAAAAGCTCCAATACTAAGGCGTTTCATTGCATCCCGGTTTTTAATTGCTTCAACTACTTTTTTCCAACGTTTCATAAAAACAAAAAGTATTGCAAATCCGACAAATCCGGTTATTACTCTTATTTGAGTAGCTGCAAAAGGATCGAAATCCTGCATGCCCAATTTGCTCAACACCAAACCACCTCCTTGCCCTACGGCTCCTCCAAAAGCAAGTAAGATGCCTGCAATTGGGTAAGAAAGTTTTATTCTTTTATTCTTCTTTTCTTCCGGGTTTTTACTTTTAGATTTGCGGTCAATAACTACCAGCATTATTCCAAAAAGAGTTAAAATCATTCCCAGCATGTTTTGAGGGCTTAAAACTTCACCCAATATTATCCATCCGAAAAAAGCCGTAATTGGTGGTGTTAACGACATTATAAGCATAGAAATACGCGATCCTATAACAACATAAGCTTCAAACAATAAAAGATCTCCAATCACAAATCCTACCAAACCTGACAACGATAACCACATCCAGTTGTGTAATGAGGCATCAAGCGGAATAAACGAACCACGAGTAATTTGACTATAAATACCAATAAAAATAAATGCTAAAAATAAACGGATCAAATTGGTTGATAAGGAACCTACTTTTTTACCTGCCGATTCAAAAGCAATAGCTGTGATGGTCCAAAATACTGCTGTTAGTAAGGCAGCATATTCTCCTAAATGTGATTGAAACATATATTCCCCGATTTATATTCCCTGACAATATTTTATTATCGCCGAAAAAAACTTATTTTAGTTCAGATTTTAAAAATGATACAAAGCCTTAGATATTAAATTTTGAATATAGTTTAATAATGAACAAAAATTTACGCTTTCTGCTTATTTCTTTAGGGATTATTCTTATTGGATTTGTCCTTTGGTATTTCAAATCGATAGTGGCATATATTCTTATATCATCAGTGCTTGCTTTGATTGGGCGGCCAATAGTTGCATTTTTAAATAAACTACATTATAAAAAAATTAAAATCCCTAACGCCATTTCGGCCTTATTAACACTTGCTTTTTTATGGTTTATGTTATTGGTTTTTTTTAGAGTATTTATTCCTCTTGTAGCACATCAGGCTGGCGAATTATCAACGATTGATGCTGAGGAGGTGATGAATAATTTTAAGGAACCATTAAGTAAAATTGATACTTTGTTGGTAAAATATAACATTAACACTTATAATAATCAATCCATAGACCAGTATTTATCAGAAAAATTTATGTCTCTTTTAAATGTTTCAATGCTTTCCAATGTTTTTACTTCTATTGCAAGTATTTTGGGAAATATTTTTATAGCAGCTTTCTCAATATCATTTATCACATTCTTCTTTTTAAAGGATAAAGGATTGTTTAGTGACGGAATATTATTGTTTGTTCCTGATAAATATTTAGAAAAAACTGAACACATACTTAAATCGATAAAAAAGTTATTAACAAGATATTTTGTGGGTATTATAGTACAGGTAAGTGGAATTATTACACTGGTTTCTATAGGTTTAACCATAGTCGGTATTGATTTTTCAGATGCCTTGGTTATAGGTCTGGTTGTTGGACTTTTTAATATTATCCCGTACTTAGGTCCACTTATTGGTGCTAGCCTTGGATTAATGCTGGGTTTAGCTACAAATCTTGATCTTCCTTTCTATTCTGAATTGTTGCCTTTATTAGGTTACATGAGCATTGTTTTTATAGTTGTTCAGGTTGTCGATAATGTTGTTTTTCAGCCGTTTATATATTCAAGTAGTGTAAATGCACATCCTTTGGAAATATTCCTTGTAATTATGTGCTCTGGTAGTTTGTTTGGAATAACAGGGATGATACTGGCTATACCATCTTACACTATTTTACGAGTAGTAGCGAAAGAATTTTTCAATAATTTAAAGCTGGTTAAAAAATTAACCGAAAAAATTTAAGATAATAAAGTGGTATTTTATATATTTACGTGACTAAATGTTAATTAATGGCTAGAATTAAAGTTTTTATTGGTCTTTTGATAATCTTATTCTCCCAAAAACTAATTGCTCAGGTTGATACAATTAGTTTTCGTTTTGAACCGGATGTTTCTTCATATAAAATTAATTGTATTGCACAAAAAATAACGAGTGTTGATACTTCTGATTTTAATCCCACCTTAACTCCAACTGATACAAATTACACATTTACATGGAGTGGAGATGGTATTATTCTCGAAAATGGATTGCCGAAGGTTATGTATTCTTTTGGTGCCGCGGGGGTGTACACCTTTACTCTTGATGTATTACATAAACCATCAGGAAAATTGTACGAAGAAACAAAAACTTTTGAAATCCGCGACATTATTAGAGTTCCTAATGTTTTTACACCCAATGACGATGGTATAAATGACCTTTTTATTGTTCGTGCAAATGGAATAACTCCTCTGGAAATAACTATATTTAGCAGAACAGGGACAGTGGTTTTTAATACAAGATCTCCTATCATTGTTTGGGACGGGAAAAGCTCATCAGGAGCAGATTTAAGCGAAGGAATTTATTTTTATGTGCTAAAATCTGAGGATCCTGCAGTTGATGCTCAACAAGGTTTTTTCCATTTATATAATAAAAAACCGTAGATAATTTCATCTCTTAACTTTTTAAACTACATGCTGTAACAGCCTTGTTATTTGAATATTATGTATTTGTTTAATAAAAATTAAATAATTAGTAATTAAGCAATGCATTACCTTTTTTTATTTTTTTTATCTTTGAATAAGAATTCGTATACAGATGAAAATAATAAACTTCTTAAAAAGAGTATTTCTATTCTATTATGATGGTTTTAAAAACATGACAGTTGGTAAAAAACTGTGGGCTATTATTATCATTAAGCTTTTTATCATGTTTGCAATTCTTAAGATTTTCTTTTTCAAAGATTTCCTAAATGATAAATTCGATACTGAAAGGGAAAAAGCCGATTATGTTATTGAACAATTAACTCAACCTAAAAATACAAGTAATGATTGAACATCTTGATTCAGCCCTGGTCAATTGGTCGAGGGCACAATTTGCATTAACTGCAATGTATCATTGGTTATTTGTCCCGCTTACTTTAGGGATAACCTTTATTATAGCCTTTATGGAAACATTGTATGTTAAAACCGGCGATCCGGAATGGAAAAAAGCAACTAAATTCTGGATGACCTTATTCGGAATAAATTTCGCAATTGGTGTAGCAACAGGTATTATTCTTGAATTTGAATTTGGAACAAACTGGTCAAATTATTCCTGGTTTGTTGGTGATATCTTCGGTACTCCGCTGGCCATTGAAGGAATTATGGCTTTTTTTATGGAATCTACATTTATTGCTGTCATGTTTTTTGGGTGGAATAAAGTGAGTAAAAAGTTCCATCTCCTTTCTACCTGGCTGGTTGCAATAGGATCTAATTTATCTGCATTATGGATTCTTGTTGCCAATGGATGGATGCAGTTTCCAACAGGAATGCATTTTAACCCCGATATGGCGAGAAATGAAATGCTTAATTTTTGGGATGTTTTTTTATCGCCGGTAGCAATTAATAAATTCTTGCATACCATAGCTTCTGCATATGTACTTGCTTCCATATTTGTTATTGGAGTTAGTGCATGGTATTTATTAAAAGGCAGAGAGCACTTAATGGCAAAGCGAAGTATCATTATTGCAGGTGTATTTGGTTTATTAAGCAGTTTCTTCCTGGTTTATACCGGCGATGGTTCAGCATATCAGGTTGCTCAGAAGCAACCCATGAAGCTGGCAGCAATGGAAGGCCTTTATGAAGGAACTACAGGAGCAGGTTTAATAGTTCTTGGAATGCCAACACCAGGTAAAGAATATGATGACAATCAGGATGAATTTGTCTTTAAATTAGAGATTCCTAAGTTACTTTCATTTTTAGGTTATGGCGATACCGAAGCATTTGTTCCGGGTGTAAAGGATATTGTTGAAGGCGGTTATGAATATACTGATGAGAATGGCGAAAAACAAATTTCATTATCAGCCATTGAAAAGATTGAGAAAGGGAAATTAGCAATTACAGCTCTTTCCGATTATAAGAAGGCGCAAAAATTAAGTGATAAAGTTAAGCAGGAAGAGTACTTAACTATCTTTAATGAAAATTTTAGGTTCTTTGGTTATGGGTTCTTAAATGATCCGAAGAGCATAATCCCAAATGTACCTTTAACTTTTTATAGTTTTCATATTATGGTTGGATTGGGTTTTTATTTCATTCTTCTATTTGTAATGGTTCTTATATTAATCTTCAGAGGCGATTTGATTGATAAGAAATGGATTTTACGCTTGGCAATAATTACAATTCCACTTGCATTTATTGCTTCTATGTCGGGTTGGATTGTTGCTGAAGTTGGTCGCCAACCATGGACTATACAGGACCTTTTACCTACAGTTGCTTCAGTTTCACAAATTGATGCAAGTGCTGTTCAAATAACTTTCTGGTTATTTACTATTGTATTTACAGCCTTGCTCATTGCAGAGCTTAAAATCATGTTTAAGCAAATAAAAATCGGACCTAAAGAAGGAGGACATTAATATGTTTGAAAGTTTATCGCATTTAGCATTACAACAATATTGGTGGATAATCATATCTCTACTGGGGGCAATATTGGTTTTCTTGTTGTTTGTACAGGGAGGTCAGACACTAATTTATACTTTAGGTAAAACCGATATGCAACGCCGAATTTTGGTAAATTCTTTAGGACGTAAGTGGGAATTTACTTTTACAACATTAGTGACTTTTGGGGGAGCATTTTTTGCATCATTTCCATTATTCTATTCAACCAGTTTTGGAGGAGCATATTGGGTTTGGATGTTAATCCTTTTTGCATTTATTATTCAGGCAATTTCGTATGAGTACAGATCTAAACCAAATAACTTTCTGGGAGCTAAAACTTTCGAAGTCTTTCTTTTTATCAATGGAGCATTAGGCACTATTTTATTAGGGACTGCTGTAGCAACTTTTTTTACAGGCTCCGAATTTTCAATTAATGAAATGAATTTTTCAAAATGGGAAGGGGCTGCGAGAGGACTTGAATTGGCATTAAACTTTCATAATTTATCGCTTGGTTTAGCAGTATTCTTTTTAGCAAGAGTTCTTGCAATTCTTTATTTCATAAACAATATTAGCGAAGAAGGAATTTTATCTCGTACTAAGAAACAGTTGATATATAATACAGTTCCATTTCTTATTTTCTTTTTAACCTTTGTTATCTGGTTGATGTTTATTGATGGTTTTGCTTATGATCCCGTAAGTAAAAATGTAACATATGAATCCTATAAATACTTGCATAACTTTTTACAAATGCCTCTGGTTCTTATTATATTCTTAGTTGGAGTTTTATTGGTTTTATTTGGAATCGGGAAATCGATACTTAAAGCAGGAACAACAGGCGTATGGTTTGCAGGTTTAGGAACAATTTTAACAGTATTCGCTTTATTCTTAATTGCTGGATTTAATCATACAGCATTTTACCCATCAACATTCGATTTGCAAAGCTCTTTAACTATAGAAAATGCATCATCAAGCAAATATACCCTTAAAGCTATGACTTATGTTTCTTTAATGGTTCCATTTGTTATCGCGTATATTTGGTACGCATGGAAATCCATTAACAATAAGAAAATTAGTGCAGAAGAAATGGGAGAAGATATACATGTTTATTAATTGAAAAATTTGAATAATTATGACATATTTAACAGAAATAATTTGGTTGCTTATATGGCCACTTTTAATTTGGGGAAGTTATAAACTTTCGGTTTTTGCCATTAAAAAATCCGAAGAGAAATAAAGTTTTTTTATACCGGTAATTAGACCTAACAGGTTTCAAAAACCTGTTAGGTCTTGCTGTTTTATATTATTTTGCTTTTCACGAAAAATAATTGCTATTAACCTGTTATAAAGATCATTATGAATTCATCAAAATTTTATTTTACAATGTTTCGTGTATACACGAAACATTGTAGTATATTTGTAAAAGTTTCATGTATAAACAGTAAATTTTTTTATGACTGAATTTAAAAGAGATTATATTAAACGACCGATTTATCTTGAATTGATAAAACCATATATAGATAAAGACATCATAAAGGTTCTTGTTGGACAAAGACGTGTCGGGAAGAGTTATATGCTTTTTCAAATTATGGATGAGATTATGCTAATGCATAAAAATCCAAACATCATATATATAAATATGGAGTTGGATGAGTTTGAATCTATAATAAATCATAAGAACCTGTTGGATTATATTACAAGTAAAGAAAAGGGAACAGCTAAGCATTATGTTTTTATTGATGAAGTGCAGGATATTGAAAATTTCGAGAAAGCATTAAGGAATTTACTGGCAAAGGGAGGATACGATATTTATTGTACTGGAAGTAATGCCAAATTATTATCTGGCGAGTTAGCAACATTTTTAAGTGGCAGGTATGTTGAAACAAAAATTTACAGTTTGTCTTTCAGTGAATTTATTGAATTTCACCAGCTAAAAAATGACAAGGACTCTTTAGTAAAGTTCTTTAAATATGGAGGATTGCCCTATTTAATTAATCTGGAGTTGAATGATCATATTATTTATGATTACCTTAAAAATATATATGCTGCTATCCTTTTTAAAGATATTGTTAAACGGCATAATGTGCGAAATATAAATTTTCTTGAAAACCTGGTTCGATATGTAGCCGACAATACAGGTAGCCTAGTATCGTCTAAAAGGATTAGCGACTTTTTAAAATCACAACAAATTCAAATTTCACCTCAATTGGTTTTGGATTATTTGGGATATTTAGAATCAGCCTTTTTTATTTTTAAGGCATTAAGAGCAGATATCTCTGGTAAAAAGATTTTTGAAATAGGAGAGAAATACTATTTCGAAGATTTGGGTTTACGGCATTCAATTATTGGATATAAAACTAATGATATCAATAAGATTTTGGAGAATGCAGTTTATCAGCACTTGAAAATTTCAGGCTATCATATAAATGTTGGAAAATCTGGCGATAAAGAGATTGATTTTATATGCGAAAAATCAGGCAAGAAATTATACGTTCAGGTTGCATATCTTTTGCAAGATGAAAAAACGATAAAACGAGAGTTTGAGAATCTGCTGGAGGTTAAAGATAACTATCCGAAATTTGTTGTTTCCATGGATGAAGTGGTGTCTGGTTCTGATTATAAAGGAATTGAACATATTCATATTCAAAAATTTATTTCTGAATTGAGATAAAAATCAATTTTAAGTTTAGAAGTTAAGTGGCATGTTCTATATCTTCCTACTTCAATTATTGCTATTTCTAGCTTAGCTTTTATTGCATAATTTTAAATTACAACAAAGCTGTATCTGATAATGATCTGAATTATAGTTTTTATTTGCTAAGTATGATAAATGAAAACTCTTTTCAACAAGATTTTGTTAGGTTTACATAATAAAATGGTATAGTTTCATTTCGAAAATATTTATCTTTAACGGATAAAATACAAAGAATGACCAAACTCAAAAATATTTCCAAAATTAGTAAGTGGTTCGATGGATTAAAAGATCCTTTGCTTATTGCCGGCCCGTGCAGTGCAGAATCAGAGGCACAAATGATGCAAACAGCAAAAGAAATTGCTACATTGGGCAAAGTTAATGTTTTTCGTTCAGGAATATGGAAACCACGAACCCGCCCGGGCAATTTTGAAGGTGTAGGTGAAGAGGGTTTGCAGTGGTTACAACAAGTTAAAAAAGAAACAGGACTGCTTACTGCAATTGAAGTGGCAAACGCCGAGCATGTTGATTTAGCAGTTAAATATGATATTGATATACTTTGGATTGGTGCAAGAACAACATCTAATCCATTTTCTATTCAGGAGCTTGCAGATCATCTGAAAGGATATGACAAACCAATTTTAGTAAAAAATCCAATTAACCCTGATGTGAATCTTTGGGTTGGAGCATTGGAAAGATTTCATAAAGCAGGAATAAATAAACTGGCTGCTGTTCATCGGGGATTTTATCCTTTCGAAGCTACAGCTTTACGAAATATCCCAAAATGGGAAGTTGCCATTGAATTAAAAAGTATGTGTCACGATTTGCCAATCATTTGCGACCCGAGTCATATTTCTGGTGCTACTGAATTTATTCCTGAGATCTCTCAAAAAGCACTTGACCTGAATATGGATGGTTTAATGATTGAAACACACTACAATCCTTCGGTTGCGTTAAGCGATATGAATCAGCAATTAACTCCGGCTCAGCTTGGAGATTTATTAGGGAACTTAATTTACAGAAGAACTACTACAAAAGATGCTGACTTTGCAAGTATGCTGGAAACATTGCGTAGTCAGATTGATTCTATTGATCAGCAAATGCTTGAACTTCTTGCCCAAAGAATGAATGTTGTTGAAGAGATTGGGAAATATAAAAGTAAAAACGAAGTCACAATTCTTCAAATTCGTCGATGGGAAAAGATTATTGCAACAAGATTAAAGCTAGGTAAGAGTATGGGACTTTCTGAGGATTTTATAAAGAAATTACTTCAGCTTGTGCATAAAGAATCAATTCAACGACAAACTGAAGTAATGAGTAAACTTGGTTTTTCTTCGAAAAAAAGGAATAACTAAAAACTTTTATAAAGTTATTTAACCTCTTTTAGTGTGTAATCAAATCCTTCCATAATAGGGTTTGATAATATTTTATTACAAGCTTCGTTAATTCGTTCCATAGCTATTTCTTTACTTTTTGCCTCAATTTCCAAGGTAATGTGCTTCCCAATTCGAACATTTGATACTTCGGCAAAACCAATGTTTTTCATGCTATGAGTAACTGCTTTTCCTTGTGGGTCGAGTAAAGCTTTTAGTGGCATTACGTTTATTTCTGCAATAAATTTCATTTGTTTAAAATTTTAGATTTAATGGTATATCTTTTATTTAAGTATTAATCAAAGTTATAAATCCAATTGTTAATTGCTGATAATAAGATATATAATAAAATAATTAGAGGGATTGCTAATGTCTGCAATAATATCAATAAAATTACTGATAACACAATAAATATATATCGAATCTTATTTCCTTTAAATCCAAAACTTTTTAGTTTTAACGAAAACATAGGTAATTCTGCAATCATTAACAGTGAAAATAAAATTGTTATGATGGCCAGGATGTAATGATTTTTAAGCAGACTTAATAATAAGTCATTAGTACTGATCAAACTAACTAAATAGAGCGAAACAAAGAATATGGCACTTGCAGGAACTGCCAAACCTATAAAATTCTCTGTTTGTCGTTCATCAACATTGAATTTAGCTAAACGCACACCAGAAATAATTGCAATAAAAAATGGGATAAGTAAAAACACAATTTGCAGTAAAGTTAAATGCTCAATGGGTGGCAAATGAACAGTTTTAAAGAGTGAAATTTTCATCATATGAAATATAATGATCGAAGGTGCAACTCCAAAACTTACAACATCAGAAAGAGAATCCAGTTCTTTACCAACAACAGAATATGCTTTTAATAATCGGGCAGACATTCCATCCATAAAATCAAAAATTGCTGCGATAAAGATCATATATACAGCAAATAGGATATAACCCTCAAAAGCTAAGGCAATTGAAATACATCCTGACAATAAATTCAAAGAAGTTATGGTGTTTGGAATGTGTCTTTTTATTGAAACTGGCATATTTCTTTTTCTTAGGTATAACAATATTTTTCACAAAAATAAGTTAAAAATTATAGTTTGATAAATATTTTATTAATTACTAAGTTTATCGACTGAAAATAATTTGAATAAGATCAAAATAATAGTATTAAATTCGGGCTAAAGCCCCAAAAATAAAGGAGTTAGATCAACCCTGATCTTATGGTAGGGGTTAAAATAAAAAATAATAAAGAACTTTAGTTCTGAATTTCTAATAAATTATAATGAGGCAAAGGATATTAATACCTGTTTTATTTCTTTTTACTAATCTTGCTTTTGGCCAAACAGCGAAGTATAGTAACGAGTTTTTGTCGATTGGTGTTGGTGCAAGATCTTTAAGTATGTCTAACGCCTCGGTTGCAAATACGATGGATGTAACTTCAGGATACTGGAATCCTGCTGGTCTCACTTCACTACAAAACAATTTTGATGCAGGCATAATGCATGCTGAATATTTTGCTGGTATAGCCAAATATGATTATTTGGGTGGTGCAATGGCTCTTGATACCAATAGTTATTTAGGAGCTACGATAATTCGATTTGGAGTTGATGATATTCCCAATACCACTGACCTGATTGATAGCGACGGGAATATTGATTATGACAGAATCACCCGATTTTCTGCTGCTGATTATGCTCTCCTGATAAGTTATGCGCGAAAAACCTCAATTCCTAATTTATCGTATGGGGCCAATGCAAAAATTATATATCGAAATATAGGAAAATTTGCTCATGCCTGGGGATTTGGTTTGGATTTAGGATTGCAATATAAATTGGATGACTGGAAATTTGGCCTTTTGGCTCGTGATATTACTTCTACATTTAATGCATGGACTTTTAATGAAGATGAACTGATTATTGAGGTTCAGGATTCAATTTATAATTTTGCTCCTGAAAATTCACTTGAACTCACATTGCCAAAATTGCTGCTTGGTGTTGCCAGGGATTTTCCAATTTACAATAAATTCAGGGGATTAGTTGAGCTTGATTTGGATTTTACTTTTGATGGACAACGTCATGTGTTAATTGAAGGCGATCCTATAAGCATTGATCCTCATTTAGGAATAGAAATTAATTATAATCAACTGGCATTTGTGAGATTCGGAGTGGGAAATTTTCAACGTATTGAAGAATTTGAAAACAAAGAATCAATGACTTTTCAACCCAATTTCGGAATAGGTATTCAGTTTAAAGGCATAAGTATAGATTATGCTTTAACTGATATTGGAGATCAGTCGCTAGCCTTATATTCCAATGTATTCTCATTAAGATATTCCTTTGATAGAAAGTAGAATAAAAATTCCTTTGACAAAAAAAATCCTTACTTTTGTTTTATACTATTTCTATTTTAAAAATTATTTTAAAATTAAAATTGTTAATGCCGATGTAATTTCAAAAGAGTATTTGGAATCTGAATAGATGAACAAATACGATAGTTTGAAATACTATCGGTATAAATACAAAATAACCAATTATGATTATTGCTGTAGATTTTGATGGAACAATCGTAGATCATGAATATCCTGAAATAGGTAAGCCTAAACTATTTGCTTTTGACACCTTAAAGGCATTGCAAAACAAAGGACATCAATTAATATTATGGACTTACAGGGCAGGAAAGGAGCTGGAAGAAGCAGTTGAGTATTGTCAAAAGAACGGCATAGAGTTTTACGCGATAAATAAAAATTACCCCGAAGAAATTTACGATGAAACGATAAGTCGTAAAATATATGCCGATGTTTATATCGACGATAAAAATGCTGGAGGATTTTTAGACTGGAGTAAGATTTGGGAAATCTTAAATCCGGAACTTTTTAATGATGATGTAAAAGAACAAATGAAAAATATACCGATATCAAAAAGGTCATTTTGGCAAAAAATTAAACGAAATTTTGGAGCATAATAAGTTAAAATATGAAATCATCAAATTCATTCATGGTTAAGATTATTGTTTTTTCAATTTTACTAACTCAATTAGCTTGTTCAAATCAAGAAAAAGCTGGTGAAAAACACGATTTAATTCCAAAACAAGAAAGCACCACAAAAAAGATTTCAGTAATTGAAATTAACTCTCCGAAAGCAGGAGAAATGTTCACTATTGGAGATCAAATCAACGTTAATATTGGAATACAAGAAGCAAATGTTACTATTGATTCACTAATTGTTGAATCAGAAGGTTCTAAAATAGTTTTGGAAACTAGTAATTTAGTGTACATCTGGAATACTAAAAATTTAAAAACAGGAACAAATCAGTTAAAAGTTTTTGCATATTCAGATGGAAATAAAATTGACAGTTATTATTTAAAACTTCGGTTTAAATCAGATATTAATCCTGAATTATACGAGTGTAAAATTGTAAATACTTATCCTCATGATAAGAGGGATTACACACAAGGCTTGTTTTATGAGTATGGTATTATGTACGAAGGAACCGGACAGCATGGAGAATCAAAGCTTAAAAAAGTTAATTTTGAAACAGGGAAAGTATTGGCAGAATTAAGTTTAGAAGCTAAATACTTTGGTGAAGGGATTACTCCATTTAGGGATAAAATTATTCAGTTAACATGGAAATCTAAAACAGGATTTGTTTACGATAAAAGTACTTTTAAGCTTTTAACTACACTTAAATATTCAAATGAAGGATGGGGCATAACTGCCGATGATAAAAGGCTTATCATGAGTGATGGAACTCAAACAATACATTTTCTGGATCCTGAATATTTTAACGAAACAGGTAAAATTGAAGTATATGATAATAATGGTCCGGTTGATAATTTAAACGAACTGGAATATATTGATGGCTTAGTTTATGCAAATGTTTACCAAACAGAAGAAATAATCGTTTTTAATCCTGAGAATGGTAAAGTTTTAAAAAAAATAGATTGCAGAAAAATAATTCCAAATGGTTATCAAGATGAAGATGACAACGTTTTAAATGGTATTGCTTACGATAAAGACAACGACCGTTATTTTATAACGGGCAAACGCTGGACAAGCTTATTTGAAGTAAAATTTGTAAAAATTCAATAACATTTCTTAGTGAGACTTTGTGCCTCCTTTGTGTTCCGATTTTAATCGGTACTTTGTGGTTTAATATTTAAGTTTCACCACAAAGTAGCCGTTAGATTTGTTTATTGTAATTTTTTATATTTTTATTTTGAATATGAGACTCCCGTATGTTGCGTTAACTTTAACAAAGTTAAAGGTTTTTAAACCTAGTTTGTGTATTAAGAACAACATACGATTGAGTTAAAGCCAGAGAGTATTTAGGGAAAAACCCATTATTACGGTTTTAGCCACTCAACATGGAGCCTCAAAATACAAAATGTTATGAAACAAATTTATGGAATTGATTTATCAAAAGAAAAATTTGATGTTTGTTTTCTAAATGAAAAAAAGGAACTGATTTATTTAGAAATTAAAAACAAGTATTCTCCAATTTGTAAGTTTTTATCAAAGCTTAAGCAAAATAGTATTTTATGTATAGAACATACAGGTGTTTATGGTTATCTTTTAATGTTTCTAGCAAATAGTTTTAATGTTCAAATATGTGCTATCCCTGGCTATGAAATAAAGCATAGTTTAGGTTTACAAAAAGGAAAAAGCGATTCTATTGATGCTTCAAGAATTCGAGAGTATGGTGAACGGTTCTATGATAAGTTACAAAAGACTACGTTTTACTCAGAAGAAATGAATGAATTAAAAGAATTACATTCATTGCGAAAATTACTTGTTAAACAGCACAAAATGCTGGAAACAAGCATGAAAGAAAAAGATAAGCAGCCGTTTTGTTCACTTATGGTTAACAAAATTGCGGAAACAACTTTAGAAACATTAAATAAGCAGATTGAAGAAATAGAAAATCAAATTCAAGAGATAATAACATCAAATGAAGAGTTTAAAGCAAATAGTTGTTTGATCCAAAGTATAAAAGGTATTGGTCCGGTAACAACCAATGAATTAATTATAAAAACACATAATTTTCAAAAAATACAAACAGCCAAAAAAGGAGCATCATTTGCTGGCATATGTCCTTTCCCAGATAAGAGTGGGAAAATGGTCAAAAAATCTAAAGTGAGCAAAATGAGTGATAAATCGCTTAAAACATTATTGTTTTTATGTGCTTCTAATGCTATACAACACAATAAAGATATGAAGCATTACTATGAAAAAAAATTAGCAGAAGGTAAACCTAAATACCTTGCTTTAAATAATGTAGCAAATAAATTAATAAAAACAGTATACGCTATACTTGAGTCCAGACAAATGTATGATCCATTTTACATTTGTCCAGATCCAAGAAAAACTGATAAAAAAGTAGCTTAAAAATTTGTTTTTATCAGAGTATACACAAAGAAGGCACGAAGTTACCAAAGTTAAATATGAGATCCGATTATTCTAAATCAAAATTGGTATCATATGCAGTAAATTCGATTTTACATGCAGGATTTTCAGAAGTTTGGCCTTCGAAAGATTTTTTACTATCTTCAAAATCCATGATTTTAATTTTTACCCTGTTTTTAGGGAAGTCAACATTTCCGTAAGTGGTTTTAAAATTAATACTGAATTCTATTGAAGGATCAAGTGGTAGTTTAATCGAACCATATTTAAAATCTCCTTTGAAGCTTTTAAAACCCTGTTTTACAGATTCAATATTCATGTCTAGTTCGTATGCGCTTACTATGCTAATAGAATTTGTTATGGTTTTAAAACTAATATTGTCATATTTTGATTCTTTACATGAAAAATCGTCAACCACCACTGCATAAATTTTAGTTTCGTATAAGGATTCACATTTTATGGAGTTAATATTTTGAGCACTAAATGTGGAATACTTTGATGTATATTCTAATTCCTTTACATTTTTAGCATAAATATCCGATTCATAAACATCCATTTTTATGACCTGTGTATTACTTTCAATATTAAAATCTGAATACTTAGCCTGGCCTGTAATTCCTTGTATTAAGTTTTGTATTTTAAAGTCATCTTCGTAGGATCCTAAGGCAATCATTCCTACAGTTCCTATATTGAATTTAGAGTATTTTGTATTTGTACTAAAGGTATTTATTTCTTTAATCTCCAACTCACACTCATATACATCAAATTTTGCAGTTTCTCCTTTTACTAGTTGAGCAGAACTGTATTTCATGTTAAAGTTCCCTCTCTTAAAACCAGCAAGAGTTAAATCAACTTCGTATAAATTAAAATCTAATGCACCGGTTAAGTTAGCAATATCAATGTTATTGTATTTACTTTTTAAATTAAATGCAACACTTTCTGGTATCCAAAGGGTGTACGATGCTTTGTATTTATCTACACGAATCGTGTTGCCATTAACCAGTGTAATTTTTTTAAATGGTCCTATTACAAATGTATTTTTGGCTATATCGGTTTTAATTGTTAATGAATTTTCCGATTCAGATATTTCAGGATTTTTAAATGCATCAATAAGTTTTTTCTGATCTTCAGAACTTCCTCCGTTAATTATTATCTCTCCGGTTAATTTTACCTCATTCTTATCCCAGGTGTTTATTTTTAAATCAGTTTCATAACAAGAAAAAGAAAATTCACCCGTTTTATTTAGCTTAAAAGTCTTTTCAAACTTATCCTTAATATCTTCAGCGAAACAATTATTTATACCCGTTAAAATAAAAAGCGATATAAGAGCTATTTTAGATATTTGTTTTAGTGTTTTCATATTTTTTATCTTTTTCAATTTCGTTTAACATACGATTTAGCATTCTAATCTTTTTTTGATATAAATCCATTAATGAATTTAACAATTTTGGATTTGGGCCATGTTTGTTAAGGTCGTCGGAATATTTGCTTATTAAAGTGTCAATATATTCTAAATCTTTAAAACTCGTAATAAGTTGATCTTTATCGTAATCAGACTCTTCAATAAGTGTGTAAAAGGATTGAATCTGGTTCTGGAATTGGGCCTCCTGTTTCGCCAGGGTTGGGTCGATTTTGGCTAAAATTAATTGTTGATTATTCTGTAAAGATGTTACTTGATAGCCTATAAAAGAAATCGCAATAACCAGAATAACTGCTGCAGCAATTTTCATAGGAAGAAAACGAGTTCTTTCACTTTTCTTATTTATAGAATGAGAAATACCTGTCCACAAATAATCTTCGTCGGGTTTTTCAACATCAAGTTGATTCCTGTTTCTTCGAATGTATTCTTCAATATTCATAACGAATTTCTTTTTCTAGTTTCTCTCGTAACAGTTGTTTTGCACGCAGGTATTGCGATTTAGACGTTGATTCAGTAATGTTTAAAATATCAGCAATTTCCTTGTGTATATAACCTTCCAGCAAATAAAGGTTAAGAACTACTCTGGCCTTTTCAGGTAAAGTTTTAATAGATTCATGAATCATCATCGGATCAATTTCCGGGAAACTATTTTCTTCGTCCTCATCAGCTAAAATTTGCAAATCATCAATATCCTGAAAATTCTGTTTCTTTTTTCTTAAAAAAGTTATGGATTGATTAATTACAATTCGTTTAAGCCATGATCCAAAAGACGACTCCCCACGAAACGAATCCAAATTGTTAAATGCCTTAACAAATGATTCCTGTATAATATCTTCTGCATCGAACTGGTTCGAAACCATCCTGATACATGTATTATACATTGCCTGCACATATAATTTATACAGCCTGTACATTGCCTGTTGATCGCCCTTTCGAGCAGAGTCAATTAACTTCGAGTTTATGTCAACATTCTTATTGCCCAAATCCTTTTGCTTTTTATTATAGACTAAACGAAATTTTAAAAGACGTAACCATTTTCAAATTTTATGAAAAAAATTTGAAAATAAAGATCAAACTACAATTACCAAATTATACAAAGTATAAATACTCAATGAAGATTATTTGGAATTTGAAGATTGATATTTGTTATTTGATAGACTTACATTTTCTTTATTCGGACTTCAATATCTTTTTCATTTTTAAGTAACTCAATAAGTATTGACGTATCGGTATTACTATAATGATATGGATACAATACTTTAGGTCGAAAAGCTTTAGCAGCATCTGCAACCATTTCTGGGGTCATCGTATAGGGAAGGTTCATGGGAAGAAATGCGATGTCGATGTTTTTTAATTCTTTAATTTCAGGAATGTTTTCGGTATCGCCAGCAACAAGGACTTTTTTATTTCCAAACTTAATGATGTAGCCGTTACCTTCTCCTTTAGGATGATAAGGTTCTCCCGACTCGCGTTTGTGTATCATATTGTATGCAGGGATTGCCTCTATCTCAAGCTGATTTATATTTAAAACATCGCCATTCTGCATAATAATAACTTCAGAAAGATTTTCGCTTAACTCATGACATTTTTTTGTGAGTATGATTTTTGTATTCTCTTTTTTTATAAGATCAATAGCATTTAAATCCATATGATCTCCATGATGATGTGTAATCAGAATTAAATCAGCTTTGGGATAATTTTCATAATTTCCCATTCGTAAAACAGGATCAATATGAATGATTTTCCCATCAAATTCAAAAAAAAGGGAGGCATGTTTAACGAAATTAATTTCTATTTCTCCGCTATTTGTTTCAAGCTTATCGGTTTGTAAGTCTTGTGAATAAGTCATATTTAGATTGAATAATATGAATATTAAGTAAAACAGATGTTTCATGATATCAGGAATTTAAAATTGAAAATAAAGATACCGAATTTAATAAAGAGAATCAACAGGTTTTTATGTTTTCAGATTTGAAAAATTTGTTTTGGGTAATTAGGAATCACTTGATAAAGACTTGGAATATAAGAATCACCAAATATTGATGTGATCATATTTTTATAATTTAAATACACTTTTTTGGCTT
>DMBU01000186.1 GCA_003446015.1 Bacteroidales bacterium
TGAGAATTACCAAACCCCCGCATTTTTTCTGATGGCTTGTTAGGCTGCGTAATTACTACATTTTCAGTCTTCTATTTCTGAAAAACTTAGTCAACAAACCACCAAATAATCCAAAAAATATTCCGTAAAATGCTATTCTGTCAATAATTCCATTTTCAGGTTTCACAATGAATGAAATAAAAATACTTATCAAGGCAATTCCTGCAAAAGTCCATTCAGCAATATTGTAAGATTTATCTGAACATGCTTTAAACCAATTTTTATATTTGTCATTATCAGGAAAATGAGCTATCAATTGATAAAAGTCTTTTTTCGCTTTATTTCTTTCTCGTAAATGGAAATTGGTTATTCCCCTTTCCCAAATTAGTCTTTCATATAAAGGCTCCGACCAAATATTACTTTCATTAATTGCATTACTATTTTCAATTTGACTTACTGCTTTATCCAAATAAGGGATTGCCTTTCTTAAATACCCAGCATTAACCAAAAATAAACTATAGTCAGATAACAATCTAGTTGCTTTCACATAATCTTCTTGATTTGTATAATCTGTCTTATCAATAATGCTGATGTTTTCTTCAATGATTTGTATAAATTTTTTGGAATCTTTGGTCGATTCATCTTGATAGATTCTATTGTATAATTCATTCAGTTCTTCATTCATAATTCTATTTTCAATTTTAATTGAAGCTTTGTCTTTCTAAGCACTGCGAAATTATGCAGCCTAACGGTTCCGCAATAACCAGCGTGCGGGATTTCCGCCCTGTTTCAATGTCCACCGTTAAACAACTTTACTAAGATAATATTTTGTCCGCAAACTACCAAAACCCGCATGCATGGTTGATTGCGTGTTATAAGTTGGGCGTAGGCTGAAATGCTTGTCAATATAGTGAAAACTTATCCATGAAAAACAAAAAAAATAGTATTAAGGTTGGAATTACTAATTGCCGGGTACGGCAAAATTGGGCTGGGAGCAAACTAATTGTTAAGCATTAGGTTGAGCTATGGTAACAGAGTGCTTAACAATGTGTTTGCATTACGGTTGCAATGTCCTTTCAACAATTCTTATATCTTCATCATTTAAACCATAGATTTTATATACTAATTGGTCAATTAGTCTATCAGTTTTTTCAATTTCTGATATAATACTCTTTAATTCAGCCTGTTCATGAATAAAGAATTGCTGCCATTCCGCTTCATCCTTTAACGATAGAGTGATTTTTATTTTTCTTAATTCTGATATAATTTGTTGAAAATCTAATTTATACCATTCATTAAATTTATTTGGATATATTTCAAAATGGTACTTTGAGAGCATTAAGTCTGTAAATATTTTAGATTTACTTCTTAAATTTTTATTTAATTCAATTATGGTATCAGTTAATTCTATTAGTTCTTCAGAATGCTCAGTAGAAATTGGAATAGGCAACTCACTTAAATATAAAGGCTTTACATTAACATCCGTATAATGTGCTTTGTAATAAAAATTTAATAACCAAGAAGATATGATTGGTAATAACCACTTAATTTCATAATCAGATTCTTTTCTAGAAATAAAAGATGTAGAATTTAGTGCTACGAAATTTTTATCATCTATTAAAGTAGCTTCAAGCCATCTAGAATTAATTTTAGTACTGTTTGTCCTTACATATTGTACAATTATCTTCTCACTAGTCAAAATATTTGGTTCAAAATAACTTATAGGTAAATCTTCTTTTGTAAGTAAAAATTCAGGAATCCAATTAAAGTAATATCTTTCAATATGCGAACCACGGGCTATTTTTATACCAAGACCATTATTATCTGAATTGCTAAGATATTTTTCATTATTCCCTGTTCTTAAACCATACTTCAAATTATACAATTCTGATAACTTTTTTGAATTAGACCACATCTTTTCAAATATTGTATTTTCTGCATTTGAAATGTATAAATTCCAACTTTCTGTATTTTTAATTCTTTGCTTATCCAACAAATATGATTTTAAAATATTCTCTTTTGCATCAACAACAATAACTGTAAAATTATAGTTATCCTTCTTTGATTTCTCCAAACATAAAGTATGACATCTAGTATCTTTAGCATCCTGAAAAGGTTTATATCTATCATAAATGTCAAGTAAAGTTGTGTTCTCTAAAATATAATCTCTTAATCCTTTCCCCCTTGAGATAGTTAACCAAGTATCTGGAGTTATAAAACCAAGTAATCCTTTAGGTCGAAGTAATTGTATAGATGAAAAATAAAATACTATATAAGTGTCAACTTCACCAGAAAAATAATTTTTGAATTTATTTGCAACGTAGTCAATATGGTTTCGTGGAATTTTTGCTCCATAAGGAGGATTTCCTATCACGATATCAAAGCCACCATTTTTAAATACTTCTGGAAATTCAATTTGCCATTTGAAAGCTTTTTCACCAGCAATCTCAGTATCGTCTATCAAAGAATTACCACATTTTATATGATTGCTTAAAGTTGTAAGTTTTCTTCCTTTTTGCGCTGTTCTTAGCCACAATGAAAGTTTTGCAATTTCAACTGATTCTTCGTTCAGATCAACTCCGTAAATATTCTTTTCAAGAATCTTTGCTTCGATATCTGAAAATACAATTGAACCACCTAATAATTGAGCTTTTAGTTCATCAATTTTTTTGTGTTCTTCAATCAGAAACTCCAAAGCCTGATTTAAAAACGCTCCTGAACCGCAAGCTGGGTCAAGTATGGTAATATTTAATAACCACTCACGATATTCTGTAAGTTTATTATCTAATTCTTTAACAATTTCTTTTTTACGGTTCTTCCTTCCTTTAGCGAATTCTTCATCAATAATTTCAAGCTCTGTTCTTTTTTCTTCACAAAGTTTTCCAACGGTATTTTCAACTATGTATTTTGTGATATATTTTGGAGTATAAAAAATTCCATCTTTCTTGCGTTTTGTTTTTTGAGTTTCTACTGCTTTACCTTCAATTTCCGCTTGTACATTTTCAATTTCGCCTAAAGAATGTTCAAAAATATGTCCTAAAATATTTACGTCAACGTCGGTTTCAAAATCGTAAGTACTTAATTGTAGTGTATGTTTATGTAAAATTTCGTCGTTAATTTTGATGTTGTCCAATATTTCATCGGGAGCAAACAAACCGCCATTATACGGAAAAATGTCGTATTTCTTGCCTTTGTAACCCGTATTTAAATAACCAAAATATTTTTTGAAACGGTCATAAAGCGGAACATATTCGTCTAAATCGTCTTTTAAAGTCTTCCATTGTTTTACTATTTCACTTATAGAATTTGGAGGAAGTAAAAGCCTGTCTTCGGCGAAGAAAATAAATAAAAACCTATCAAGTAGCTTTTGAGTTTTCTTGAAAAGTACAAGTTTATCAAACTCAGGATTATTTTTTACGATGTCGTTAAAAATTTCTTCTCTGAATTTAGAGTAATCATTGTAAAGTTTCTTGGTTACATTTTCTTCTTGTAAAACAGATGCTTCCTTAATTTTAAGCGGAATGTCTTTTAAAATATTGTCTTTCGAGAAACACAACCAAAGTAATGCAAAACGTTCTTTTGGTAAATTGAATAAATTAAATTCTTCATGATAAATAGTGTCATGAATGTAAAGTCTTATTTTTTCAAAATTCGAAGTAATTATATAAACACATTTCGGGTTGTGGTTTTTGTATCCAAAAGCTTGGTCACGAAACGAGTCAAGATTTGTCGTTTGAGTTGATTTCAATTCAATTACAGCAATAACTTCATTGTCACGGATGATTGCTCCGTCAGCTTTCTTGCTGTCATCAACATTCTTCTTTTCAAGAACAATATTATAATTTGGTTCTGGATTTAATGTGTATTCAAAAATTTTAACAAAAAGTTCACGAATAAAACCTTCCTGATATTCTTCTTCTTTCAGGTTTCTAATATTTTCCTGAATTTGTGCATTTCCAAAATAGGATTGAAATTCGTTGTATTTTTTGTCAATAAGCTCTGGACTTAAATCGCTTAGGTATTTTTTGATTACGGATGTTTGAAATAAACTCATTTTCTAAATAATTTCTTTTTATAACAAAGACCTAAATTACTATTTTTTAAGTAAAGAATTAAACAAAACCAAAAGATGTGGCAAAATTAAAGCTGTTTTGCGAAGCAAAAGTGCTTTAATGTGCGGTTGGCTTCCAAATTGCGCGTCAGCGCAAAAGCGCGTTGGAATACTATTTTTTTATTATCATACTTACTGAACCAATCCTAATAATTTTCCTGTCAAACTGCTACGAATAGAATTTAAACTTTAACTATCAAAATGAAATACAATTTCCAACTTTCGAAAAGTATCAAACCGTTAAAACTGATTCTTAATTTGCAGAATTGTCAAGATGAAATGAAGTTTTCTGATTTTTTTAGACGCCTTACTTATAACGGTCTTCGGGTTTGAAGCGGGCGGGAGTGCGCCGCGTTTCAATGTCACCC
>DMBU01000191.1 GCA_003446015.1 Bacteroidales bacterium
ATTCATTCACGAACCGATTTTGATTTATCGCAACATCAGAAATTCTCCGGTAAAAAATTGCAATATTTTGATCATGAGTCGGGCGAAAGTTATGTTCCTTTTGTTGTTGAAACATCAATTGGCTTAGACAGAACATTTTTAACAATACTCTCAGCTTGTTTAAAGGAAGAGGAAGTCAGGAAGGATGAGGGAGAATCGGATACCAGAGTTGTGTTGCAAATTCCACCGGCATTAGCACCAATTAAACTGGCTGTATTACCATTGATTAAAAAAGACGGTTTACCAGAAAAAGCACGTGAAATTATCGATGAATTAAAATTTGATTTTACTTGTCAGTACGACGAAAAAGATTCTATTGGACGCCGATATCGTCGTCAGGATGCAATTGGAACACCATATTGTGTAACTATCGATCACCAAACACTGGAAGACAATACCGTTACAATTCGTGATCGTGATTCGATGGAGCAGGAAAGAGTTCAAATTAAAGAACTTTTTGAAATGCTCGATGAAAAAGTGAGCATGAAGAAATTATTGAAGAAAATATTTTAACTACACTGTGTGGAAGAAAAGAAAAAAATCTTAATCATAACTTATTACTGGCCTCCAAGCGGAGGGGCAGGTGTTCAGCGTTGGTTAAAATTTGCTAAATATCTTCCGGAGTTTGGTGTTGAGCCTATCATTTTAACAGTTGACCCGAAGTATGCTTCATATCCTCAGAGAGACGAAAGTCTGGAAAAGGATATACGTTCTGATTTAAAAGTTTTTAAAACAAAATCATTTGAACCATTAAATTTGTTGTCGGGTCTTTTTGGCAAGAAAAATGTACCATACGGTGGATTTACCAATGTGAATAAACAAAGTTTTTTACAAACTGTTCTGCGATTTATTCGTGGCAATTTTTTTATTCCCGATGCCAGAATAGGATGGAACAGGTATGCGTACAAAAAAGCGAAAGAAATTATAAAAGAATACAATATTGAAACGGTCATAACAACCAGTCCGCCACATTCAACACAATTAATAGGATTAAAACTAAAAAAGAATCTCAACATCAACTGGATTGCCGATTTTCGCGATCCCTGGACAGATATTTATTATTACAAGGATTTATTGCATACCGGTTTCGCAAAAAGATTGGATAAGAAAAAAGAACTAAAGGTTTTGGAAGGTGCTGATCGGGTTATCGTTGTTGGCAAGTCTCTAAAAGAAAAATTTTATCATAAAGTTTTGCAAGATAAAATTACAGTTATTTCGAATGGATTTGACGAAGAAGATTTTACAGGAATTGTCCAAAAACCAGATGTTTTTACAATAACATACACAGGAACACTTTCAGATCAGTATAATATTTCGACCTTTATTGAAGCGTGTAAAGAATTAAAATCAAAAGGAATTAATTTTATTATTCGCTTTGTTGGCAATATTTCAGATTATAACCTGAACGGATTCAAGACTGCTGGTTTGTTTGAAAATTTAGAGATTGTAACTTATGTACCTCATCAAAAATCAATTGAATATTTATTTAAATCTTCAGTATTGTTATTGGTAATCCCCGATTTTGTTGGCAATAAAGAGATTCTTACAGGGAAACTTTTTGAATATATAGCAACTCAAATTCCAATTATTGGAATAGGACCTAAAGATGGTGATGCTGCTGAAGTTATTAGTTTATGTAAATCAGGAGAGTTTTTTGATTGTAAAAATTCTGAAGAAATCGCAAAATATATTATTGGATTGAGGCACGATTGGGTTGCAGGGATACAAAACGAGACAAATCATGTTGAGATTAAAAAGTTATCAAGAAAATTTTTAACTGGGCAGGTCGTAAAATTAATTTAAATTATTTTTTCCAGGTCTTTGGATTTCTCCATCTTTTAAAGAACCCTCTTATTCTTTCAATTTCAATAATTTCATAAAACCCAAATAATCGAAGAATTAATGGGAATGAACCAATTAAAATGATTTTTAATAATATTTTCAAATAAAAATTAACATGAATAAAAAGCAATGATATCATATAAAGACCTGCACTTATTGCTACTAAAATAACTATTTTACTTATTTCATAACGAATCTTATAAAATTTAAATGAATATTTATAAAAAGCGGTTGACATAACTATCCATGAAATAATTGTTGCTATGGCTGCCCCATAAATCCCATAAATAGGAACCAAAATTAGATTTAAACCAAAATTTAAAATAGCTGCAAAAAGTACAATGGTTGCATTGTATTTGGTTTTTTTTGCAAAATGCAAGCCAAGAGAGTAAACGTATTGTACTCCTTTAAAAATAAAAGCAAGTGATATGAAAGGTACTATTTTATATGCAGCGTTATAGTCTGAGTTTTTTGAAAAAAGTTCAATTACTTCTTGTGAAAATAAGGATATAAACAGACTTGCTGTAACAAGGATAAATGTATAATAAGTCAGTATTTTAGAAAAAAAACGCTGAGCATCTGGTTTATCAAAGTTTTTATAAGCTATTGGTAAGAAGCCTGTTTGAAATGACTGGATTATAATAACGTTTGTTACACTTGCAAGTTTATAACCAAGAGAATAAATTCCAACTTCAGAATAATCTAAAAAATATTTTATAATAAAACGATCTCCCATAGTAAGTAACATCATTGAGATGGTTGAAAATACCAGCGGAATACCGTAGCTTATCATTTTCCTTAACTCTGCAAAGTTATAATGCCAGATCATGTTTTTAATTAAAAATGGCAGTGTAATAACTGTAATAAAGGTATTTCCAATGAGCTGACTCAGAATTATACCTTTAACACCCAATCCCATATATTTGATAAAATAGATATTTAAAATCAGAATCGCAGTTAATCTTAATCCTGAAATTGAAATAAAAAGCACAGGCTTTTCTTTTAATCTTATTAAATCAAAAGAAAATAAATTTAGAATTTCGAATGAAACAGATAAAAAGAGTATTAAAAAATAAACTGCATATTCGTCTTTTTCAAAAAACAGATTTGAGAAGGACCTTCTAAAAGGCTGTAATATAAAATTTAGTAAGAGGATGATTATAAATGCGCTAATGTAAGTGGTAAAGAGTAATGATTTTTTAGTTCTTTCAGAATTCTCATTGGAACACCATCTCATCATCGAGGTTGACAGTTTAAAACTAAACACTGCAACCATAATCGTAGCAGTAACTTCTAAGATGGCAAATATCCCATATTCTTCGGTTGTTAAATAACTTGTATATAAGGGTAAAAGAATAAATCCGATCAGCTTAGAACTGATATTTCCCAAACTATATATGATGGTTTGTTTGGCAGTATGTTTTAATTTTCCAAGCATTTGTCAATAATTTCGTATCCCAACTCGTTCACAGGTTTTTCAGAGTAAATATATGAAAGTAAAGCTTCGTAAAAACTTTTAATTCCAGGAAACCGATCTTCATCAAAGAAATCATTATGCCACAATAAAGTAAATACACCCTTAAATTTTTTAATTTCATGAATTAAATATTTCACGGATTCTAGAGCTTCTGAATTGTTTAAATGTCTATAATGGAATAAAGTTACATCCATAACGTTTAAAGGAATCTCCCAGACCTGAATCATTCTATCACTCTCAAAATCGTACAGTTTAAATGGAAGACAAAAAGAGTTTCGAAATCCTTCACGCTCTGCAAAACTTAACGAAGTATCATATGACAATCCTACTTTCTCATGATTTAGTGTTGTTTGTGGCAGCTTATACAAAAGTCTGTGTTGCCTTATACCTGAAACTTTTTTAGGGAGGTTAGCATTTAGATTGTCAAGAATCTGAATTAGTCGATTTTCATTGACAACTGATGCAACAGTTCCATGCAATCCTATTTCACATTCTTCTTTTATAAGATATTGAAATAAGGAATTAATCCTTTTTTCTGAATAATGATAATTAGAATCGTGGTGTTTTTTATCCTTTTGTAAAAAGTAAAAGGCAGAACGAAAATTATTTCTTTTTTCTATTTCTCTGAGGTAATTAAAATTCCATGCTGGATTTTGTTTTTTACATAATTTAAGTAACTCAAGACTGGTTTTTAGAACATGTTTAATATTGGTATAAAAACTATAATATGTTTTTACTAATCCCAAAGTTTCTTTTATTTTATATAATAAGCGATTAAAAGTATAGTAATCTACATTATCAATGTCGTGTGTTAAGAAAAAAGCAAAATTATAAAATAATGTTTTCTTCTTTAATTCTATATTTTGAAACTTTAAAAATTCTTTAAATGCGGTTTCAATTATTTTAAAATAATAATTAACAATAGGTTTGTCTACGATTCCCAGTTTATCCTGAACAGAGTTTTTAAATGTAAATCTTCCAAAACTATCTAAGTTCTTACTATTGTACTCTTGGTATCCAGACAATAAGTAAAAACAAGATTTTAAAATATCATGGTAAAAAACTAAATTATTATTTACAATTGAATAAAACTTTTCTTCAGAAGAAAGGGGGAATAATATTGGAATATTATCAATCTGAAATATTTTCGGAAAATCTATTTTTTTGTCAGAAAGCTTGAATATTATTTTGCCAGAATTATTAACAATAAAATCATCCTTCGTATTAAAAACGAAAAACTTTTTTATTTCATCATTAATATCAATTGAAAGATTTAAATGATAAAAAACATATTCGATCTGTTTTGAAGTTAAATATCCTTTCATTTAGCTAGCGACTTAATAATAATCTTGCTTATTTCGTCCGCTACAATCTTATGCCCAATTGTTGAATAATGTATCCCGTCAGGGAAATGTTTCTCTGTTTCAAGAAAGCTTAAATCTATAAATTCTTGATCATTTTCTAAAGCAATACTTTTCATAATATTATTGTATTGAATATGTTTCTTTAATGATCCTGGTAAAGCTTTTTCTACTCTTGTATTTGCTAGGTTAATTGGTAAAACAATAATTTTAGCGTTTGTTTCTTTTATTAATGATTTTATAAGAATTTCAAAGTATCTTTTATATTCCTTAAAAGAAATCCAACTCCTTTTAAATCTTAATTTAACTAAGATAGGTCTAAACTTGATTATTATATTGCGATATAAGAATTCAGGAATGTTATAAATCAGGCGATCTCTTTTATTACTTGCCAATCTATAAAACCATAATGGAATCTCTCTTGTTGAGGCATCTACAACACCTAGATTTACAATAAAAAAATCTGGAAATGTTTGAATGAGCTCATCAATTTTAACAATCGTATTGTAAATAGTTGTTGCGCCTTGTGCCTTGTTGTGAATAAAAATAGATCTGTCGGGTGAATGAGAATGAATAATCTCTTCTAAATGTTGGCCGTAATTTTTATTTAGAGGAAACTTCTCTGGGGGTCTTGTTCTTAGCGCAACTGAGTTCCCTATAATAGTGATTTTTAAATTTCGCATAAAGTGACATTCTTTATTTTTTAATTCAATTGTGCAAATACAAAATGGTTTTTAACAACAGTACAAGTATAATTTCTTTTTGTTAAAATATCTGAGATTAAAGATGCTGCATGTACTTTATTCTTATCATATCTTGCGGCAATTGCTATATAATTTGGCCTGTACCCTTGCAATCCTTCAAGTGCTTCTGGCTCAACTCCATTTAATTGAATTAACATAAAGTTTATATGATCAATTTTTTGTTCCTGAAGAATATGATCTAAAGAATCTACAGAGATTTTCAATGTATCACTACTTTCATAATTTAATTCTACACTTCCCGACTGATGATCTCCTTTTTTTCGATTAAAATTCATCTCGTTCTTTTCTTTCCACACACCTTTAGGTACAATAATTACATTTTGCAAATTGTTTTCTGTGATATTTTTTTTTAGAATTTTTAAATTATCAGGCATGGGTTCAATTGCGATTATTTTTCCGTCTTTTCCAACTTTTTCTGATAGGTAGATGGTGTAATGCCCCATGTATGCACCCATTTCAGCAACATAATCTCCTGGTTGTGTCTTATAAAACATCTCTTTTCGTGGTCCACCCAGCATTAATCCTCCCTCAAAATATCTTATAACAATGTCGTTAGCAACCAAAAAGGACTCAAAAGGTAAAACAGATTTAAGCTTTGAAGGTAAAAGATTATAATATTTTTTATCTTTTAAATTACTTTTTAAACCATAGAAAACAGGCCCGTTTATTAACTTTACAAAAGGTACATTTTCATGATCAACTCCTGCTTTCTCAATCTTTAATTTTGAAATTTTTCTCGTTAATTTTATTCTATTCCAAATATATTTTAAATCAGATATTTTCATTAGTGTCAGGGTTTTTATCTAACAAAAAAGTTAAAGCTCTTAGCATCCACGATTCTGACCAGCGAATATAAGGAGTTTTATCAATTCTGCCATTTTTATAAATTCTAAAATAGAAAAAACCTTTTTCATCAATCATGTTTTCAATTGTCCATTTAGCAATTTCATTTGCAATTTTTTCTAAAACGGGATTTCCTGATTTCATTTCTCCCAAAGTAATTATAGCCTGAGCGCAACTTTGTATGTCAATCGGATAAATCGATTTATTTGTCATTTTAGGAATACTGTTATCTACAAAAAGATTTTTTAGATAGAATTCCAAGCCTTTATTAATTGTATGATCCAGGTCAAATCCACCAACAGTATATTTCTTAATTACTTCGAGTGATTCTAACACAAATCCAGTATGATAATTGTCTATTTTACCAATAATCTTATCTGGTGGGGCCCAATAGAACCAGGAACCATCCTCATTTTGATGTTTAATGGTAAAGTTCATCGCTTTTATACCAAATTCTTTAAATTTCCCTATTTTACTATAAAACCAGGTTCTAATTAATACTGCTGCAGCCAGCATGCTAGCATTATGAATATTATAGTTATCAACACTTGTATAACTAAAACAAATAAATCCATCTTCATCCTCTTGCCATTTTAGATTTTCGATGAAAAAATTACAAGCCTCGATTGCAATTTCAAGATATTCTTCTTCTTTTATAACTTCATAAGCATCCAAAAAAGCATTTGCTACCTGTGATGTTACTGTGGCTCTAGGTATGTTGGCAGGAATAAGTTTTCTTGAATACCAGTTGTAAGGTTGTCCCCAACAATATTTATTGTAACCAATCGAAGGATTTTGTTTTAACCAATCTAAAGCTTTCAAAGCTTTGTCTAATGAATCTTTATTTTTTGAAAGTTTATAATGAGCAAGATAGGCTCTGGCTAAAACTGCTTGACCCTGAGGATATATCTTCTTTTTTATTATAAAAACTTTACGAAGAAAATTTGTGTAATTTTCTGCTAATAGAATAGCAGGGGCTGTTAAAATCTTTGTAAATTTTGATTTCTGACTGAAGTTAATTATCCAAATATAAATAGCTTGAGCTTTTATATCAGAGACATCATAACTCATAGGTCCATTTTTATCGATCCAATTATCAAGTTGGTTATATGTTGAAGTAATTAAAGATTTCATTTATATTTTATAATCATATTTTTTTGCCAAATCTGAGCATGTTCTTTTTAGAATTATTTTTTGATCTTGATCCCAATCTTCATATTTGGGAAAAGAACCCTGTATTTGAGTATTTGATTTTTTACCTAATGACTTTAAAATTGCTGCCTTAGAGATATCGATGTCCAGAAATGTCAATAATGAATTTACATTTTCTACAGATAATTCATTAAAATTAAAATTTTGACAGCGAGACGAATGTTTTTCTTTAAAATTCTCAATAAAAAGATTAGTTTCATTCCATAGCCATGCCGTTTTTTCTAGTTGTGATAATGTTTCCCAATTTAGATTTTGATGCTTGTTTTGAGGAGTTATCCTTTTTATATCATCTGGATTATTTGTTGAATAATAATTTCTTCTTATTCCAGACCTTACAAATTCCCCGGGATGCCGGAATAAATGAACAAATTTTGCCTCAGGGAAAAGCTCTGCTAAAATAGGGGCAAAAAAAGTAATGTAATTATTTGTTTCAACATATCTTTTCTCGGTTTTATAAGTATATCTTAAATATTGTTCCCGTCCGGCAAAATAAATTTCTTTTAGTAGGTTCTTTTCTGAGTCAGTCGGGAGATTATAATTTAAAATTTCATAAGCAAATTTACCTTGTACTGCCAGGTTCGGAACAGGGCTGTGTAAAATCATAAGTGATTTGTTATGCTTTAATAAATCAGAAAACCATTTGGTTCCGCATCTGCCTGTCGAAAGAAAAAAGACAGGGTTTTTAATGTATTTATTAAGATTTGACCTTAAATCAAAGACATTTACCTTTTTTTTTGATCTGCCTGCTTTCAGTAGCCAGTATATATCTTCTAATGAAATATTTGTAAGTTCTTTCAAATTCATTTTCTGACTTTTTAAGAATACAAATTAACTAAATTCTTTCCTGCAATTTGAGTATTATATTTTTCTTCAACAGCTTTTTTCCCATTTCGCCCTATTTCCAGCCTAAGATTAATATCTTTATAGAATATTTCAATATTTTTTGCTAAATCATTAACATCTTCACTTTTAAAAACCAAACCACAATTTTCTTCAACAACAATTTTGGCTTGAGGTTTACAATCAGAAACAATTAATGGGCGTTCAAACAGCATATATTGAAACACTTTATTTGCTACACCTGATTCATGTTGATCATTCTTTACAATGGGTGATAAACAAACATCGCTAATCTCTATAAATGAAGGTAAGAGACTTATATCTTTCCAAGAGTAATGTATAATGCTTTCTTTAATTTCAGGAGTACTGATTGCTTCAAAAAATCTTGATTTTTCTATCTTATCAACCGGACCAATTAACAATAACTTGATGTTTTTATTATTTTTTAAGAGAATTTTTAACGCATCAATAACAGTGAATATGCCTCTTCGTTCTGAAATTACACCAAAATAGAAAAGAATAAAATCAGAACCTTTATTGTAAATGGTTGGATCGATTATATAATTATCAAATTCTTTTAGATCAGGAATGTTTGGGTAAATAGCAAACTGATTAGCATTCAGGAAAGAATATTTTTCAAGCAAATCATCTCTGAAAGTTTCGCTTAATACAACTATATTTTTAGGATAACTTAAGTATTTTTTTTCGAGTTTTTCCCATTTGTTCGGACGAATTAAAAATCTTAAAGGGAATTGATACATCCATTTGTATCCTTTAACTGCAGCAGGATAATTTTCATGCAAATCCAAGGTAAATTCAACCAATAAGTTTTTAGTAGCATAATACGCTGGCTTCGACATATACAAATCGTGCACGTGCAGTGCATCAATTGCATATTCTTTAATAAATTTTTTGATTTGTCGTTTCCAGAAAAGATTATAAAATTCCACTGTGTTATTAAATGCAAAAAGAATATTACGAAGTTTTTGATTAATACTTATTCTGGAAATCTGGAAATCGGAAAGAATCTCTTTTTGTTCATATTTACCGTAATTAAAACAGAGTATAAAAACGTTAAACCCATGATTTGCAAGTATTTTACATTCGTTCAAAACCCTTGCATCCCCATAAAGCTCACTGTCTATAATAACTCCTATGTTTTTCATATGAAATTTACTTTTAGCACTCAAAAATACTAAGAAAAATGGATGTAATGATTCAAATGCAATAAATTTAAGAATTCTACGATATTTATATTATTTTTAGAGTTTAACTTTATGCTACAAATAATTAAGTTTAAGTGCTATGAATAAGAAGTTTATAGAAGGAATCAACCCCCATGTAGTTGCAATTATTATTTTCCTTGTTTTAAGTGCAATCTACTTTTCACCTCAATTAAAAGGTGATAAGCTTTATCAACATGATAAGCTTATGGCCCAGGGTATGAGCAAAGAAATACAAGATTTCAGGGAACAAACAGGAGAAGAAACCCTTTGGACAAATTCAGCTTTTGGAGGAATGCCTGCTTTTCAGATTTCAGTTAAAAGTTATGATTTAGTTAAAAAGTTAAAAGATATTATTCTTAAAATAGTTCCAAGACCCATTGGTTACATGTTTTTCCTCATGATGGGATTTTACATCATGCTTTTATGTTTTAATGTAAATCCGTGGCTGGCAATTGTCGGGTCGGTTGCTTTTGGACTTTCATCTATTAATGTATTGTATCTGGGAGCTGGACATAATGCAAAAGTACATGCTATATCTTTTATTCCACCAATTATAGGAGGTATATATTTTGCATACCGAAAGAATATCTATATAGGAAGTGCTGTAACCGCTTTATTTCTCTGTTGGCATTTGGCTGCCAACCATTTCCAGATGACCTATTACATGCTGTTTTTAATTTTGGCAGTTGTAATTATTGAATTTTACAGAGCTTATAAAAGCCAGTTATTCTCGAGGTTTGTTAAGGTTTCTGCAATATTATTATTCGCTGGTATATTGGGAGCCTTACCGAGTTTTTCAAATCTGTATTCAACATATGAGTACAGCAAATATACTACACGCGGAAAATCAGAATTAACGATTTCGGCAGAAAATAATACAAGCAATAAAGAAGAAAAAAATGCTCTGGATAAGGATTATATAAAACAATACAGTCTGGGTTATGGTGAAGTTTGGTCCTTAGTAATTCCTGATGTAAAAGGGGGCAAAATGAATCTTATTGGCAATAAGAAGGAAATTATTGAAAAGGTTAAGCCAGAGTACAAAAATACCGTTGCTCAACAACCATCATATTGGGGAGAACAACTTGCTTCCGGAGGAGCATTTTATTTTGGTGCAAGTATCTTTTTATTATTTCTGCTGGGGATGTTTTTTGTAAAAGATAAAATTAAATGGGCATTATTTGCAGCCTCTATATTAGCAGTTATCCTTTCATGGAAGTATAGTAGTATTGTCGATTGGTTTATCAATTATATGCCCTTATTTAATAAGTTTAGGGATACTAAAATGATGCTTATACTTGCTCAATTGTCATTTCCATTATTAGGATTTTTGTTTGTAAACCAGATGTTAAAAGAAAAGATTGATAAAAAGCGGTTTTTATATGTTTCTGGTGGATTAATGGGTTTATTGTTTCTTTTTTATGTTATGCCATCTGTTTGGTTTAGTTTTTTTAGTAACAATGAAGTTAGCCAATTTAATAAGCTAATAGGAAATTACAAAGGAAATGCGAATGCCCTTTCGCAAATAAACGAATTAAAAGCCGAGATTGTTAATGCTAGAATTAACATTTTTAAACACGATGTTCTTAGAGGATTATTTTTTATTTTGGCCGTTGCCTTGCTTATTTATCTCTTCTTGAATAAAAAGATTAAAGAGAGTTATTTTATTGTCATTTTGGGAATTTTGGTGCTAGTTGATTTATGGGGCGTAGATAAAAGGTATTTAAATGATGATAATTTCATCAGCAAGCGTAAGGTAAATGAGCCTTTTCAAATGTCACAGGCTGATCAATACATTCTTCAGGATAAAGATCCAAACTTCAGAGTTTTTAATTTAACGGTTGATCCTTTTTCAGATGCAAGTACGTCATATTTTCACAAGTCTATAGGGGGTTATCATGGAGCTAAGTTGAAACGTTATCAGGAATTGATAGAGTTTCAAATATCAAAAAACAATATGGATGTTTTAAACATGTTAAATACAAAATATTTTATTGTCCCTGATCAAAATCGACAACCAGTTGCTCAACTCAACCATGATGCATTAGGGAATGCATGGTTTGTCGAAGATTATAGAATAGTGCCAAATGCTGATGCCGAAATACAAGCTTTAAGCGAGTTTAATCCTTCGCAAGAAGTAATTATTGATCAACGATTTGAGAAGTTTGTTGAAGGGAAAAGTTTTACAAAAGACACTTCTTCATACATTAAATTGGATTCCTACAAACCGAATAATTTAATTTATTCAGCATATTGTTCTAAAGATGAGCTGGCTGTTTTTTCAGAAATATATTACCCAAAAGGCTGGGATGTTTTTATTGATAATGTTCCTGCAGAATATTTCAGAGCAAACTATGTTCTTAGAGCGATGGTTATCCCCGAGGGAAAACATATCATTGAATTCAAGTTTGAACCAAAGTCTTATTCTATTGGCAACAAGGTTTCAATAGCGAGTTCAGCACTTTTGCTTATCTTTTTAATATTGGTCGTAGGACGAGAATTTTTTGTAGTTTACAAGCAGAATAAAGAATAAATTTTATCGTTTTCAAATTGGTTAAAAAAGAGACATTTATAGATTTATTTGTATCTTTGCACGATTATTTAAACACTGCATGAGTAGAAAAGAAGCTAATATAACCAAACGTAGATTAAGAAGTTCTTATTTTACTTCAATCATAAGTATATCTTTAGTGCTTTTCCTTCTTGGATTACTTGGTCTATTGGTCTTAAACGCTAAACGTTTATCCGATTATGTGAAAGAAAATATAGGGTTTGCTGTTATTCTTAAAGAAAATGTTAAAGAAGTAGATGTTATATTATTGCAAAAAAGTCTTGATGCTTCAGAATACGTAAAATCAACAAAATATATTACCAAAGAGGAAGCTGCCGAAGAACTTAAACAAGAACTTGGAGAAGATTTTGTTGAGTTTCTGGGATTTAATCCATTGTTAGCCTCAATAGAAGTTCATTTATATGCAAAGTATGCAAATCCCGATAGCATTAATTTAATTGAAAAAGATTTGAAGCAATACGATCAAATAAAAGAAGTTTTTTATCAGAAATCTCTGGTTAGTTTACTGAACGAAAACATTAAAAAAATCAGTTTAATAATTTTGGTTTTTAGCAGTTTATTGCTTCTTGTTGCCATAACTTTAATAAACAGTACGATTCGTTTATCCGTTTATTCGAAACGATTTATTATAAATACCATGCAGTTGGTTGGTGCTACTCGCGGATTTATTCGTCGTCCATTTTTATATCGAAGTGCCGGGAATGGTATCTTTGCTGCATTTTTAGCAATGGGCTTTTTAGCTGGATTAATGTATGCTGCTCAGAAAGAATTTCATGAAATTATTAGTTTTCAGGACATTGAAATTATTGGGATACTATTTCTTTGTGTGCTGCTTTTTGGCATAATAATTAACTGGATATCTACATTTTTTGCGGTTTCAAAGTATTTACGAATGAAAGTTGATAAATTATATTATTAATTAAAATAGTGATCTAATGTCGAAAAAAAATAAACCAGAAGAAAAGAAAAGTGAATTTGCTCTTGGAAAAGAGAACTATACTCTTTTAATTATTGGTTTTGCAATTATAGTTATCGGTTTTCTTCTTATGATTGGAGGTAAAGCTGATAATCCAGACGAATTTAATGAGGCAATTTTTAGTTTCAGACGAATAACCCTGGCCCCGATCATTGTTCTGTTTGGGTTTATTTTCGAGATTTACGCAATAATGAAAAAACCAAAAGAGACTGAAGATCAATAGTTTTTAATCAGATTTTATGGACTGGATACAAGCATTAATTCTTGGATTAATTCAAGGATTAACAGAATTTTTGCCTGTTAGTAGTAGTGGGCATTTAGAATTAGGTAAACATATTTTGGGTGTTGAGGTAACTGAAGATCTTACATTTACTGTTGTTGTTCACGGGGCAACAGTGCTTAGTACAATTATTGTTTTCAGGAAAACAATTGTTGAGCTATTCAGGGATTTCTTTAAATTTCAATGGAACGAATCTACTCAATATGTCTTTAAGATCGCTGTTTCTATGATTCCCGTTGTTATTATCGGATTACTTTTTAAGGACGAAATAGAGGGTTTGTTTACAGGGAATATTCTTTTTGTAGGATTAATGTTAATTGTAACTTCCGCATTGTTGGCATTTACGTATTATGCTAAAGAAAAAGAAAAAGAAATTTCCTTTAAAAATGCATTTATTATTGGTATTGCACAGGCATTAGCGGTAATACCGGGAATTTCAAGATCTGGAGCTACAATTGCTACTGGTTTATACCTTGGTAATAAAAAAGAAGATGTTGCAAAGTTTTCCTTTTTGATGGTCCTGGTTCCAATTATTGCAGCTAATGTAAAAGATTTAATGGATTTTGATTATGCAACTCAAAGTTCAACCTCAATAAATACCTTGATAATTGGATTTATTGCCGCTTTTGTTTCAGGACTTTTAGCTTGTACCTGGATGCTTAGGATAGTAAAACGTGGCAAACTTATATATTTTGCATTGTATTGTTTTATTATAGGAATAATCGCAATATTTTTCTCTTTTTAATTATACATAAAGGTGGGATTAGATATAACTAAAGTTGAAGATTTTCAGACGGGGGCAATTATTCCAATTAATAAAGCTTATGAATGGACTTCATTTGATGTTGTTAAAAAGGCAAAAAATCAGATTCTAAAGAAATTGCGTGAAACACTGGATGTAAGGAATAAAAGTTTTAAAGTTGGCCATGCAGGAACTCTTGACCCCTTAGCTGAGGGTCTGGTGATTTTATGTACAGGTAAGGCAACAAAAAAAATAAATGAATTAATGGACGACGAGAAAGAGTATATTGCAAGCATTGAACTGGGCAAAACTACTCCTTCTTTTGATCTTGAAACTGATTACGATCAGGTTTTTCCAATCGATCATATTAATGAAAACTTAGTAAAAGAAACACTAAAATCATTTATTGGTGAACAAGATCAGGTTCCTCCTGTTTATTCTGCAAAGAATATTGATGGTAAAAGAGCATATGAATACGCCAGAAAAGGGCAGGAATTAGAGTTAAAACCGAATAAAATTAAGATATCTGAAATAGAGTTATTAGATTTTAAATTGCCTATAATAACAGTAAAAATCGTTTGTGGGAAAGGAACATATATTCGATCTTTTGCAAATGATTTTGGGAAAAAATTGAATAGCGGAGCGCATTTAGTTAAGCTAATCAGAACCCGGATAGGAAGCTATAAGCTTGATTCATCAATGACTCTGGAAGAATTTGAAGTTTTTTTAAAAAATTTGTAACTAATCGGATATTGCCACGTATAAGCAGGTCACTTAAGTATAACCATATAAATAATTTGAATTAATGAAATTATCTCAGTTTAAATTTAATCTTCCAAAAGAACTTATTGCAAAATTCCCGGCAGCCAACAGAGATGAGGCTCGAATGATGATTGTACATAGAGATACCGGAAAGATTGAGCATAAAGTATTTAAAGATATTGTTAACTACGTTAACGATCAGGATGTAATGGTATTTAACAATACCAAGGTCTTTCCCGCTCGACTTTATGGTAACAAAGAAAAAACAGGAGCTAAAATTGAAGTTTTCTTGTTAAGGGAATTAAATCGTGAGCAACGTTTATGGGATGTTTTGGTTGATCCTGCTCGTAAAATAAGAATAGGAAATAAATTGTATTTTGGCGAAGATGATTCATTGGTTGCTGAAGTTATTGATAATACCACTTCAAGAGGACGAACGCTGAGATTTTTATTTGACGGATCATACGAGGAATTCAAAAAAACACTTTATGATTTAGGTGAAACACCTTTACCAAGGTTTATAAATCGAGAAGTTGAACCAGAAGATCGCGATCGATATCAAACGATATATGCAAAGCACGAAGGAGCTGTTGCAGCTCCAACAGCAGGAATGCACTTTAGTCGGGAGTTAATGAAAAGACTTGAGATTAATGGAGTAAATTTTGCTGAGATAACATTGCATGTTGGTTTGGGAAACTTTAGAACTGTTGATGTTGAAGATTTAACTAAACACAAAATGGATTCTGAAAAAATTCATATTTCAGAAGAAGCTGTTAAAAAGGTTAATGATGCAAAGGATAAAAAACGTAACATCGTAGCCGTTGGAACAACTGTTTTAAGAACTTTAGAATCCTCAGTATCAACATTGGGACACTTAAAACCATACGATGGATGGACAAATAAATTCATTTTTCCTCCTTATGAGGTTAAAGTTCCTAATATGATGATTTCAAACTTCCATCTTCCATACTCTACACTTTTAATGATGGTTTGTGCTTTCGGGGGATATGATATCGTTATAAACGCATATAAAACTGCAATAAAAGAAGAATATCGATTTGGAACTTATGGTGATGCAATGCTTATTATATAAAAATCAATTTTAAATTCTAATATAGAGGTTGACTAATTGGTTAACCTCTTTTGTTTAGCAATAATCTGAAATATGATTTGGATTAATAACTTCTCGATATTTTGCTACTACTTTTTTGAAATCTTCCCAGGCGGGACGTTTTAATTTTTCGTTACGTAATAAGGCCGAAGGATGAAAAGTAGGCATAACAAGTCGATTTTGCCATTCTAACCATTCACCACGTACTTTAGTGATTTTTGCATTCGGGTCGATTAAACCCTTAAGGGCAGTTGCTCCAAGTAAAATAATTATTTTCGGATCTATAAGTTCAATTTGTATGTATAGGTAAGGGATACAGGTTTCTCTTTCCTCAGGTAAAGGATCGCGATTATTCGGAGGACGACATTTTACGATATTCCCGATAAAAACATGTTCATTTCGATTAAACCCACAAACATCAAGAATTATATCTAGCAGTTGTCCTGATTTACCAACAAATGGTCGTCCTTGCTGATCTTCATAATATCCGGGCCCTTCACCAATGCACATGATCTTAGAATTTCTAAATCCTTCTCCGAATACCACTTTGTTTCTAGTCTTACATAAATTGCATTTGGTACAAGTCTCAACCTCTTGTTTTAATAATTCAAATTCATCCATCGAGTTATTAAATTTAGTTCATCATGTTTTGTGGCTTACCATCTAACCATTTTTTAATATTTTCGATTACAATCTCAGCTCGCAACTGAATTGCTTCTTCCGTTGCATACCCAATATGTGGGAGTAAAATTGTATTTGCAGAATTAAATAATGGATAATCTTTATCTAAAGGAGGTTCTTTTTCATAAACATCAATTGCAGCACCTGCAAGCTTATTTTCATCGAGAGCTTTTTTAAGTTCAGTATAATTAACTACAGCTCCTCGAGCCGTATTTATTAAAATCGAAGTTGATTTCATTAATTCAAGTTCGTTTTTGCCAATTAGTGCTTTTGTGCTTGTGGTTAAAGGAACATGAATACTAACTATATCACTTATTTTAAGTAAAGTTTCCAAATCAACTTGCTTAACTTCAGAAATATTTTTCGACGATTTATTAAATGCAATAACATTACAACCAAATGCATTTGCAAGTTTTGCCACTTCCTGTCCAATTTGTCCGAGTCCGATAATCCCGAAAGTTTTTCCAAAAAGCTCAGAACCTAAGAAATTTTCCCGATCTAATCCTTTTCGTGTTTGTTGATCACACCAGTTTAATTTTCTATATACATGTATTGCTGATCCAATAACTAACTCAGCAACTGCATGATTTGAATATCCTGCTGCATTTGAGACTACGATATTTTTTTTCTTGCATAATTCCATTGGAATGTGATCAACTCCTGCAAAGGCTACAGAAATCATTTTAAGGTTTTTGCATTCGTGAATAAGCTGTTCTGATATTGGAAGATTGCTAACAACCAAAATATCCGCATTTAAAGCTCTTTTAATGATCTCTGCATCATTTCCCGGACGATTAGCGTAGAAAGTGAGATCACAACCCAACTCTTTAAAATCAGCTGTTATTTTGGCTAGATTGATTGCTTTAATTCCGATTGGTTCAAGGATAACAATTTCCATTTTGTAATTTTTTAGGATAAAATTAAAATAAAAAAAGGGAGTTCAAAATGAACTCCCTTGATAATTTATAATATGTAAGATTATTGCTTAATTGAATATCTTTTAAAATCAGATACAGTTAAACTTTTATCAGCTTGTTGTAAATATTGCTCAACCGAAATTTTATTGTCTTTAATAAATGATTGGCTTAACAAAGTATTTTCTTTAAAGAATTTACCTAATTTGCCTTGAGCAATTTTATCTAACATGTCTGCTGGTTTTCCTTCAGCAAGAGCTTGATTTCGTCCAATTTCAAGTTCTTTTTCGATAACATTTTGAGGTACCTGATCTTTACTAACAGCAACAGGATCCATAGCAGCAACTTGCATGGCTACATCTTTTCCAATTTGTTCGTCGATACCTGATTTAGTTAAACCAACAAGTGTAGCTAATTTTTTATCGCTATGAATATAAGCAGCAACCTGATCAGCTTTGATTTTATCGAAATATTTAAGATCTAATTTCTCACCAATTACACCGGTTTGCTCAATAATCTTTTCAGAAATTTTTAAACCATCAATTTCTAAATTAGTTAAGCTTTCGAGGTCTGCAGGTGATTTTTCCAATGCTATATTAAGTATTTTCTCAGCTAATTTTACAAAATCTTCGTTTTTAGCAACAAAATCAGTTTCACAATTAAGTGCAATAATAACACCATTTGTTCCTTCTGCTTTTGCTAAAACAACTCCTTCGCTAGCTTCTCTGTCTGAACGTTTATTTGCAACAGCCATCCCTTTTTCACGGATAATTTGTTGAGCTTTATCAAAATCTCCATCAGCTTCAACAAGTGCTTTTTTACAATCCATCATACCAGCACCGGTCATTTGTCTTAGCTTATTTACTTCAGCAGCAGTTATTTGAGCCATATTCTTTATTTTTATAGCCTGCCTTGTCGCTTACTTAACGGCAGTCAGGGCAGACAGGTTTTAATTAATTATTCTTGTGTTTCTTCTGTTTCTTCAGTTTCAATTTCTTCAACTATATCTTCAACTGGAGCATCTTCTTCTTTTCTGGCACTAGTTTTTTTAGCATCTGCCTGTGGCTTTTTAGGGCCTTTTTTTGTTTCTTTTGCAGGTCCTTCTTTATCTTTTTCCATCTTTCTTTCTTCAAGGCCTTCGTGTATAGATTCTGTGATCTTGTCAAGAATTAACGAAATAGACTTTGAAGCATCATCGTTTGCCGGAATCGGAAAATCAATCGGAGATGGATCAGAGTTGGTATCAACAATTGCAAAAAGAGGAATGTTAAGTCTCTTCGCTTCTCTTACTGCAATATGTTCTTTTGAAACGTCAACGATAAACATAGCTGCAGGAAGTCTTGTCATATCAGAAATACTTCCCAGCATTTTTTCCAGTTTTGCTCTTTGACGTGTAATTTGTAATTTTTCTCTTTTCGCGAGATTATTAAAAGTACCATCTGTTTCCATTTTATCAATAGAAGACATCTTTTTAACTGCTCTACGAATAGTAGGGAAGTTGGTTAACATACCACCTGGCCAACGTTCAGTTACGTATGGCATTTGTGTACTTTTAACTTTTTCTGAAACTATATCTTTAGCTTGTTTTTTGGTAGCAACGAATAAGATTTTGCGGCCGGATTTAGCAATTTGTTTAATTGCATTACAAGCTTCGTTTAATTTTGCTTCTGTTTTTTGCAGATCAATAATGTGAATACCATTTCGCTCCATAAAAATATAAGGAGCCATTGCTGGATTCCATTTTCTTTTCAAGTGTCCAAAATGTACACCTGCTTCTAACAATTCATTAAAATTTGTTTTCGACATTACTTTGTTTTTTAACGTTTACATTCTTTTTTACGCTCAATTGCTGAGTAGCTCCTTGCAGGACGTCTCAACAATTTAGATACTAAACGGAATATTATCCAATGGAATATAATCCTATCGTTTACTAAATTGGAATTTCTTGCGCGCTTTTGGTTGACCAGGTTTTTTACGTTCTACAGTTCTAGGATCACGAGTAACGAATCCAGCTTTCTTTAAAGCATCCCTGTGTTCAGGATTAACTTCAATTAAAGCTCTTGTGATTCCTAAACGAACTGCTTCAGCTTGTCCTTTAACTCCACCACCAAAAATATTAACTTTGACGTCGTATTTTCCTACGGCTTCAACTAATTCTAATGGTTGGTTAACAATGTACTGAAGTGGTTTTGTTGGAAAAAATTCTTCCATTTCACGTCCGTTAACTGTGATTTTTCCTTTTCCTTCACTTAAATAAACCCTTGCAACAGCAGCTTTTCTTCTTCCTAAAGTATTTTTTACTTCCATACTAATTATTTAATTGAGTTTAATTCTACTTTTTTTGGTTTCTGTGCTTCCTGTGCATGCTCACTACCTTCATAAACATAAAGGTTTCTAAATAATTCTCTACCAAGACGATTCTTTGGTAGCATTCCTCTTACAGCTTTTTCAACAACCTCAATAGGTTTTTTAGCTAATAATTTTTCAGGGGTAGTAATTCTTTGTCCTCCTGGGAAACCGGTATGACTAACATATTCTTTGTCCGTCATTTTGTCTCCAGTTAGCTTAACCTGGCTGGCGTTAATAATAATTACATTATCACCACAATCAACATGTGGAGTAAAAGAAGCTTTAGTTTTGCCTCTTAATACTAGCGCAACCTTAGAAGCTAATCGGCCTAAAATTTCATCTTTCGCGTCAACAAGAATCCATTCCTTCTGAACAGTTGCCTTGTTTGCTGATACTGTTTTGTAACTTAATGTATCCACTTTTAAAACTCCTAACTTTTTAATTAATACCTTAATACATTATATTCTCCTGTATTTTGCGGATTGCAAAAATACAATTATTTTTTATAAATCAAGAAAATTACTAATAAATAATTAGTTAATAAGCTGACTTACAAATAATGATCTTTGGTAACTATAAATATTCTTAAAAACGAGCCGCAAATATAATATAAATTTTGGATTGAAATATTAACAATACAGTTTTTCAGAATATATTTCAATTATTTTTTATTGGAATTTTTGCTTTTTATTCTAATTGATCTTTAACTATCTTTGAAAATGTAGAATTGTATTAAAATGAGAATATTCAATATTACATTTAACCATATAAAACTTTACTATTTAGGCCTCATACTAACTGCAATCTGTTTGCCATTGTCGAAGTTTGCATTAAGTGTTTCTATGATCGTATTATTATCAAATTGGATTTTAGAGCTTGATTTTAAACGGAAATGGGAAGAAATAAAAAAGAATCATTCAATTCTTATTTTTACTGGAATATTTTTCGTTCATATTTTATGGCTTATAAATACAAGTAACTTTAAATATGCTTTTCATGATATTGGGAATAAGGCCATTTTATTATTATTCCCAATTATCATTGGAACTTCAAGAAAATTAACTACTCAACAGGTTAAAACTATTCTGATATGGTTTTCTCTGGCCGTGATAGCTTCAACGGTAATTAGTGCATTTATCCTGTTTGGAATAATTAATTATCCAATTCAAAATATTAGAGATATTTCAGCTTTTATGTCGCACATAAGGCTGAGTCTGCTTATAAATATTGCGATCTTTTCATTAGCATACATCATCTTTTCTAAAGATATTAAAAAAACGCAATATGAAATCCCCGCCTATTCAGTGATTATTATTTGGTTAATCATATTTCTTTATCTTTTAAAATCCTTTACCGGAATTATAATCTTTTTTACTTGTCTTTTTCTTGTAGTTGGAATTATCTCATTTAAAATCAAAGAGATTGTACCTAAGTTGTTTTTACAGGTTGCTTTAGTCACTGTTTTTTTACTCATTGCCTCGTTTATAACTCACTCTATATCAAAATATTTTACAGTAGAAAAGATTGACGTTCATAATCTGGAAAAGTTAACACAAAACGGAAATCAATACAAGCATTCTTTAAATGAGCAACAGATTGAAAATGGAAATTATGTGTGGTTTTATGTTTGTCAGGATGAGCTTAAAAATGAATGGGAAAAAGTTAGTTCGGTGCCATATGAAGGATTAGATAATAAGGGGCAGGAACTGCGTTTTACATTAATAAGATATTTAACTTCCAAAGGTTTTAGAAAAGACTCCGTTGGTTTCTCAAAACTTTTATCTAAGGATATTAGAAACATAGAAGATGGAATGGCCAATTATATTTTCGAAAATAAGTATGCTATTTACCCAAAAATTTATGATGCAATTTGGCAGATTGATGTATACAGGAAGGGCTCAAATCCTTCTGGAAATTCGATAACAAGCAGGGTAGAGTTTGCAAAAACAGCATTAAGCATTATCAAACAAAATTTTTGGTTTGGCGTTGGAACCGGTGATGTTCAGGATTCTTTTAATGTTCAGTATGAAACGAACAAAAGCCAATTACCTTATAAGAATCGTTTGAGGGCACACAATCAATACCTGACGTTTTTTCTAACATTTGGGATTTTTGGTTTTATCTTTTTACTTTTCTCAATGTTTTATCCGGTTTTTAAGTATAAAGCTTTTGACAATTATTTATTCATCGTATTTTTTTTAATAGCCTTGCTATCATTTCTTAACGAGGATACTTTAGAAACACAAATTGGTGTGACATTTTTTTCTTATTTTTACTCGCTTTTTTTATTTGGGAGAAAATAAAATTTATAAAACGAAGAGGATATGTGTAAGAATCATGAAGAGTTTATGCGCGAAGCGATTAATATTTCTACTAAAAACATCGATGAAAATGGAGGCCCGTTTGGTGCTGTAATAGTAAAAGATGGTAAAGTTATTGCAAGAGGCGTAAATAGGGTTACATCTAATAATGATCCAACAGCTCATGCAGAGGTTAATGCAATTCGCGAAGCTGCTTCAAAACTGGGAACTTTTGATTTAAAAGGATGTGAAATATATTCATCCTGCGAACCATGCCCAATGTGTTTGGGGGCTATTTACTGGGCACATTTGGATAAATTATATTTTGCAAATACCAAACAGGATGCCAGGGACATTGATTTCGATGATTCCTTTATTTACGAAGAATTAGACCTCCCTTTTGAAAAAAGAAAAATACCTACAAAACAGATTCTTAGAGAAGAAGCTATCGCTGCTTTCCATAAATGGAGAGATAAAGCCGATAAAATAGAATATTAATGAAAAGACTTCAAAAGAACTTTTTTACTAGAGATGTTCTGGAAGTTGCTCCCGACTTATTAGGTAAATATCTTGTTAGAAGATTTGATGACGAGAGTGTTCAAGAGTTTTTAATTACTGAAGTTGAAGCATATAGAGGACAAGAAGATTTAGCCTGTCACGCAAGTAAAGGAAGAACTCCAAGAACTGATATAATGTACCACGAAGGAGGTCATGTTTACGTTTACCTAATTTATGGCATGTACTGGATGTTAAATATTGTTACTGCGACAAAAGATGTTCCTCAAGCAGTCTTAATACGCGGGATCGAAGGATTCGATGGTCCTGGGAAACTAACAAAAAGCTTACAAATCGACAAGTCGTTTTATGGTGAAAATTTAGTTTCCAGTGAAAGACTATGGATTGAATCATCAGAAAAATTATCCGAAATTAAAATTAAATCAAGCCCTCGCATTGGTATTGATTATGCTGGTGAAGAATATAAGAATAAACCATGGAGGTATCTTTTGTGCAATAAATAAGGTTGGGTTCTTATTTTATCTAATTGTTGCTTAATTCTGGTTAATATTTTATAATAAGCAACAAGTAACCAGAAACAAAAATTTACTTAAAGATGAAAGCTTAAAATTGCAATTAAAACTTTTTTAGAAAAAAATCCTCCTTCAAAACAACCATTACTGTCCAGGTATATTCAAGATTGCTCCATAACAAATCATAATAAGTTTCAAATCTAAACCCCATATTAATACCAGAGTAGACATTCTTCTGATAATTTAATTTGCCAATGATTAATTGTCTGATTGGTTCCTCAACATAAAACATTGTTCTTGAATACGATTCATAAATAGGATTTCCGATTGGAGAAATAAATTGTTTTCCATACCAATATCCAACCAAAAAGTCAAAATTAGTATTTGTTAATTCGAGACTTGTAAAACTGGCAGTACCATCAATATACATTTGCTGCTTGTTTGGAGACAGGTCTTGATAATTAACAATAAACGACGAAACATCAAATTTGTGAATTAGTTTGTGATTCATGTTTTTTGAAAAACGTAATCCTGTGGCATTATTGAAGATTGTTTTTAATGGTTCGTCACTATTACTATTGATTTGACCTCCCTCGTGCCGGATAAGATTCTGAAATGGGATCGATAGCTCGTACTGATCTTTTTGTAAAAGAATAAATTCAGAAGATAATCCCACATTGAATTTTTCCTGAAACGGATCATCCTGAAATATTTGTTGTTCCCAATTTAACCACAGATCAGTAAAAATGCGATCACTATTCCAAAGAAACTGAACCCCATTTTCTATGTTATTACTTAAATATCTCTCAAAATCAAAAAGAGGATCAATTAATTTATGATTTAGCGTACCATAAATATTCCCTAAAACAAAGTCAAAATGGGGCAGTACTTTGTATTGGAAAGTTAGTAAAAGGGATGCATTGATTTCGTTTTCTCTTCCGTAATAAGATGTGAAATTCCCTCCTGCACTTAGTTTGATTCTTGAGTTTGGATAATAAACAAATTTAGGAGTAAGGTTAAATCCCAGGAGCGTATAACCTTCGGCAATATTCCCAAAATACTCATTGTTTTTTATAAAATTGGTATTGTCAATTTGTAATAATAACTTGTTAGAATCTGAAGGGTAAATCTGAAAGTTTTGGAAATAAACGGAGTCGTTAGTTTGGGATCTACATGGGCTTAGGCTAACGAGTAGAATAACGAAAAGAATAATGAAAAGAATAATATGATTCTTAAAATCCATGCGATTAATTTAGAGTCCGAAAATAAGAAAAAACCCTTAAAAACATATTTTTATAGACTGTTAAATTATGCATTACTCATAATTAAGAATGAGTTTTATTGTTATTTGTTTTATTTTAGTGCATTCTTATGTTGAATCAATTTTACATTAAAATGAGAAGCTACCGTTTTTATAATAATTTATTTGGTTGGATTGCCTTCCTGATTGCAGCAATAGTATATCTTTTAACGATTGAACCAACAACTAGTTTCTGGGATTGCGGCGAATTTATTGCTTCGGCATATCGCTTAGAAGTTGGACATCCTCCGGGAGCACCATTCTTTATGATATTGGGACGAATATTTACTCTGTTTGCCGGCTCACCTGAAAATGCTGCTAAAATGGTAAATATACTTTCAGCTATGGCTAGTGCATTTACAATTTTGTTTTTATTCTGGACCATTACTCATTTCGTGCGTAAAATTGCAATCAAAAATGAAGAATATTCAATCGGTAATATCATAACGATAATAGGAAGTGGATTAGTTGGAGCATTGGCTTATACTTTTTCCGACACTTTTTGGTTTTCAGCGGTTGAGGCTGAGGTTTATGCTACTTCTTCATTGTTTACTGCTTTGGTTTTTTGGGCAATCCTAAAATGGGAAAACGAATCTGAAACAAAATATGCAAATCGATGGATTATTTTAATTGCATATTTAGTTGGTCTGTCTATTGGGGTTCACCTGTTAAATTTATTGGCAATTCCAGCTATAGTTTTTGTATATTATTTTAAAAAATATGAAGTTACCAAAAAAGGAGTGTTTTTTGCTTTTCTTATTTCCGGGATTTTATTAGGTGCTATCATGTATGTTATCATTCCAGGCTTTATTACAATCGCTTCATGGTTTGATTTATTGTTTGTAAATGGATTTGGATTACCATATAATTCCGGTTTTCTTTTTTATATTGCTTTAGTAATTTCTTTAATTGTTTGGGGAATTAAATATACTCAACGAAAAGGGAAAGTTATTTTTAATACAATCATATTAGGAATTACAGTTATTTTTATTGGATACTCTTCTTATGCAATGATTGTAATTCGTTCATCAGCCGATCCTCCTATGGATCAAAACAATCCGGATAATGCTTTTGACTTGTTGTACTATTTAAATCGTGAGCAATACGGCGACAGACCATTAATTTATGGTCAGACATTCGATGCTCCCATGATCAGCAATAAACAAACAAAACCGGTATATATTAAGAAAGATGGACGTTACATTGTTGCAGAACATAAGATTGAAGTTGAGTTTGATCCTCAATTCACAACCTTATTCCCAAGAATGTATAGTTCCGATAAAAGCCACATTATTGAATATAAAAAGTGGGTTAACCTTTCCAATAAAGAGATTTCCGTTAACAATGGAAGAGGACAGGTTGAAAAAAGAGTAAAACCTTCGTTTGCCAATAATCTTACTTTTTTCTTTAAATATCAGATCGGACACATGTATCTAAGATATTTTATGTGGAATTTCTCAGGTCGCCAAAATGATATTCAGGGTCACGGAAATGTTATAAACGGAAACTGGATGAGCGGAATATATTTTATTGATGATGCAAGATTAGGAAATCAGGACATGGTTCCTGATCACATGAAAAATAATCCAGCCCGAAACAAGTATTACATGCTTCCCCTAATTTTAGGTTTAATTGGTTTGTTATTTCACTATAAGAAACACAAACATGATTTTACGATCGTTTTAATGTTGTTTATTTTAACAGGAATTGCAATCGTAGTGTACCTGAATCAATATCCATTGCAGCCGCGAGAAAGAGACTATGCATTTGCAGGTTCGTTTTATGCTTTTTCAATTTGGTTGGGATTAGGTGTTGCCGGAATAATTGATCTTTTAAAGAAAAAACTACCGCAAACAGTTTCTGCAATTTTAGTTAGCATATTGACCTTGATTTTTGTTCCCGGAATTATGGCATCAGAAAACTGGGATGATCATGACCGATCGGGAAGATATACAGCTCGCGATTTAGCCTATAACTATTTAAATTCCTGTAACGAAAATGCAATTTTATTTACTAATGGCGATAATGACACATTCCCGCTCTGGTATGCACAAGAAGTTGAAGGTATCCGAACAGATATAAAAGTTTGCAATTTAAGTTATTTACGTGCTGCCTGGTATATCGATCAAATGAATAGAAAATCATATGAATCAGAACGACTACCTTTTTCGTTGACACATGATAAATACCATAAAGGAAACAGAGATATATTACCTATTTACGACAGAGTTGGGCAGGCGGTTGATGTTAAGGATGTTGTTGATTTTATTGCCAGTGATGATCCTAAAACCAAGATTAATTCTCCCTTTGTTGCCAATGAAACGATCAATTATATTCCAACAAAAAAGTATAAGTTAGATATAAATAAAGACAACATTCTTAGTAAAGGAATTGTTAGTGATAAATATAAAGATCGTATTGTTGACCAGATGGAATGGAGTTTTGGACAGAGCTATTTATATAAAGATGGCTTAATGCTTTTAGATATGCTTGCAACAAATAATTGGGAAAGACCAATTTATTGGGCCATGACTGTATCAAGCTCAAAATACTTTAATCTACAAAAATATTTTAAGGTGGATGGATTAAGCTATCAGTTAGTTCCTGTTCTGGCCGAATCGGAGCGTTTCTACAATGGAGAGGTCGATTCGGATGTAATGTTTAATAATGTAATGAATAAATTCCGTTGGGGAGGAATCGAAGATAATGATATTTATTTTGATGAAAATAATATTCGGATGTTTTCAAATCTCAGAAGTAGTTTTGGACGCTTAGCAGAAAAACTGATTGAAGAAAATAAGAAAGATTCTGCATTATTGGTACTTGATCGTTGTATGGAACTATTCCCTGATCATAAAATACCATATAACAATACGCTTATATCTGTTATTTCAGCTTATTATCATGCCGGGGCAACTGAAAAAGCAAATGGTTTGGTTGATAGTTTATTAAACAAGGTATCTGTTGAGTTGGAATATTACTTTGGCCTTGATGATAAATATACGCGGGGAACAAAAGATATGTCAAACGAAAAACAACTGGATTTATATATTTTACAGGAGCTTTATAAAATCACAACTGACAATAAGCAACTCGAAATTGCAAAAGACATAGAACAAAAGTTTATGCAATACATGCAACTTTATAGCAGTTAGCCTTATGATAAAAAAAGAACATGTGGCTGCGAAAATCTTTCGGGATTTAACCTGGCACTTTACGGGGAAAGATAATGAGCTTTATTTAACTTTTGATGACGGCCCAACACCAGGCATAACTCCGTGGGTGCTTGCACTGCTTAAAGAGTATGATGCAAAAGCAACTTTTTTTTGCATTGGTAAAAATGTAAAAAAGTATCCCGAAATATATAGTCAAATTTTAAACGAGGGGCATTCTGTTGGCAACCATAGCTATTCACACATGAAAGGCTGGTTCACAAGCAACAAGAGATATGTTCATAATGTGAAGAAAGCGGCTCTGTTCATTGATTCTAATTTATTCAGACCTCCATACGGAAAGATTCGTCCAAAACAAGTGGCTGGATTAAAGCAGGATTTTAAAATTATAATCTGGGATGTACTTACAAAAGATTATAACATTAAACTGGATAAAGAAAAGTGTTTTAAAAATATACTTAACCGAACTGATTCAGGTTCAATCATTGTTTTTCATGATACACAAAAGGCAGAAAAAAATCTTAAACATGTATTGCCTAAAGTGCTTAAACATTATTCTGATGAGGGATTTGTATTTAATCCTATTGAATTTAAACAGAGATAATTTAAATCAGGAAGAGAGGAAAACGAGGAGTTATTTCCTGAACAAAAATCGATAAACCAATAAAAAAGGTCTTAAAATATAGTAAAGAAAAAAGAAAGAATCTTTTATTTTAATCATTTCCCAATCAATTAAATGCGTTCTTAACCGATAGATTAAATCCCGGTAATAGTTGAAATCTTTTTTAAGGCTTAATCTGTAAAAAACAAATCCTAATTTGCCTTTGATTCCTCGTTGACTTAAATCAGTCGACTTTATTGATTTTAAAGGAATCTTAATCAGACTCTCTTTAATTTTAAAGGTTGAAATATCAGGAATCGCAACTTTATATAGCATTTTCGAAAGTTCACAAGCCTGAATAAAGGTCTTATCCAGGTTCAACTTTACTGATAACTCAAATGCATCACTTATTTCCTTCTCTGAAGTTTTGGAAATTAAAACAGAAAAATCTTTCAGCCAAAACAATCTATACCATTGATGAATTGAACCATGTGCTGCCTGATAAACAAGATTTTCAATTCTCGAAATATAAGGCAACTCATAGTGTGAAACGTTCAGTTTCCGGGAGTTTGAAATTACATCCTTAGAATCTACTCCAAAAAATGATTTAGGATTTGTTATGCTCCAATGCAGTTCAATATCAATGGATTGTATTGGATGGATAAAGTGATAATGATGACTTATCGAATAATTTATTCTTTTTTGCTTTTCAGAAAGTTTAATCTTTGGATAAATACATTTAAAATCTAATTCTTCAATAATTGCTTTCGCTTTTTCAGCATCTTTTTCCTCAACGAGGAAATCTATATCTCGAAAATTCCTATACCCTATATCATTGTATAGTTCCAGGGAAAGGAGAGGTCCTTTAAAAAAGCAATGTGCGATATCATTTTCGATAAATTTTTGATAAATCCGGATAGCGTGTATCGCATAATGAAGTGATTTTTTTGAATGTTGTAATCTAAAATCAATTAATTTCTCGTAAGTAGGAATTGGAAAATACTTTGCTAGAAAAGTCGAATGCTTTAATATGTGAGAAACGAGCCTGTGTTTTAAGCTTAGATCTAAAAAAACCTTCCAGTCGATTTCATCTAAATTACCTTCATAAGTATGTGATTTTAATTCATCTTGTGATAGAAAAATCAATAGTTTCAATTCATTGCTGAATCCCTTTTCGATATCGTTTTTTGACTGATTCATTTAAATAATGAAGGGTTTTGCTCAATAAATAAGATTAATTTTAAATAATTATAAAATGCACCCGGGTTAATATTTTTCTGTTTTATTTCAGATCTTTTACTAAAACTCAGAAACCATTTTTCATATTGGTCAAGGTCGATATATTTTGTGATCAGATTATTAGATTTCGCATGATGAATTATTTCCAGTATTTCTTCTTTGTCTTTAATCATTCTCATAAAAACGGTCGGGATTGTAGCTCCGCTTTTATCATTTCTCCATTGAATTTTTTCCGGAACAATACCTTCTATTGCTTTTCGAATTGCATATCGTCCTATTCCGTTTCGCGCTTTTAATCTTGTTGGAATAGCCAGGTAATACTCAATTAATCGTATGTCGAGAAAAGGGTATCGGTACTCAATTCCATATTTGCGGGCAATTAATGAGCAATATTCAAGTCGTTGTGAAACATGTGGATGTGTTACTCGCTCAATGTTTTTTTCTTGCAACGAAAAAGTATCGGATTTTTTGTAATACTTGAAATAGTGATTTTTAATGTCTAATTTTTTAGCAAAAGATTGATTCATGGCCAGATTCTCAAATTTCGATAACCACCAGGGTTTTTCAAGTTTAAGAAGAGAAATTATTTTTGTGCTTAAAGGGAGTTTTGATTTCAAATATATTTTTAAAAGTGATTTTGCATACTTGAGTTTGTTTCGATGTTGGTTTTTAAGGTCCAGTTTAAGATCATTCCATTGCCTATTTATCGCCAGTTCATTCAAATATCCCGAAGATTTTGATGTTATAACTTCATCTCCCCCAAAACCGGAAAGCAAAACAGAAACGCCTTCCTGCATAGCCGTTAAATATAACTGATCAGAAAAAACTCCAAAATTTTGCTGCATTAAACTCTTAGAATTGGCAACATTTTCTTCGATGACTTTAACCAATGATTCTTCGGAAGTAATAAAATGACGATCCGGAATCTTACAAAAATCTCCTAGAAGATTTATAAAATCCCTTTCATCTTTAAACGGATGGATTTTTCCCAATAAAGTATCCGGCAACACATGTGAAAAAGTTTTTAGCTGACAATGTTCTGATGCAATAGCTGTAATGCTCGATGAATCAATTCCTCCGCTCAACTCTGCTCCAATAACTGAGCGTTCATCTGTTCTGCATTTTACAGATTCAATGAGTAAAGATTTGAATTCATTGATCGTGTCATTGTCTTTCTTTGGAATAGAATTCTGTACTTTTAATTCCCAGTAAGATTTAATTTCAAGTTGATTTTGTTTTAAAACCAAACAATGTGCAGGAGGTAATTTTTTAATTTCCCGGTATGTTGTTCTCGATTTTTCTGACTTAACAATAGAAATCGAATCGGCAATATACTGTTCATCTAAAGAAAAATTTAATTCTTCTTGAGCTAAAATTCCTGTGATATCTGTCGAGAAAACAAAAGCATTCTCATCAAGGTAATAATTGAAAGGTTTTACCCCAAAATGATCACGGGCACAAAAAAGTTCTTTTGTTTCCGAATTCCAAATGGCAAATGCAAAATCACCAATTAAATAATTTACACAATCTTTTCCCCATTTTTCAAAAGATTTTAAAATAAACAAGTTGTCGCTAGTTTGATTCTCATAAAATTGAAGTTCTTTTGAAAGCTCTATCTTATTATATAAAATCGAGTCGGAAACGATAATTAAATTTTGACTTTTTATCGGAGCTTCTTTAAATGGATGAAAAATGATTTCGCCAAACGCGTAATGATCCCCCAAAAAGCTTTCTTTTCTAACATCTTCAAATACAGCTAATTTCTCAATGCTTTTATTAAAAGTCCATTGAGAAATAGGGTTATTGCCAATATTTATTCTTCCGAATATGGAGTTCATAAATTCAATTTTAACAAAGATAAGCAAATGACTGCGATATTTCTATTGGTAAAATAGTTAACAAATCTTAGTATTCCGGGTTTTTGGATTAAATTTGTAAGAGTTAAGAAAAATGAGCCATACATTTACATACAAAGCATTTGGTTTAATATTTAAATCAGAATTCGAAATCCCTGAACTGTTGCCATCAGAAGGGATTCCCGATGTTGAATTAAGTTTAGGTAAAACCCCTGAGCAGTTGAATGAAATAACAAAACAGGGAGTAAAATATCAGGCTACAAAAAATGAATTCTTACTCGAAGTTGATCACATTGCAAGATATTATGTTAAGGATGGAAATAAAGTTCATGTTGAGCTTTTAAAGGATAAAGCAGATAAAGAAGTTCGATTATTTTTATTAGGATCGGCTTTTGGTGCTTTGTTTTTACAACGAGGATTATTACCCATTCATGGCAGTTCAATAAAGTTTGGCAATTCTGCCACCATTTTTACAGGATTAAGCGGAGTGGGCAAATCGTCCATTGCAGCTCATTTTGTAAATAAGGGGTTTCAGGCATTAGCTGATGATATTAGTGTAGTAAACCACAACCTTGAGGTTGTCCCTGGTTTTCCGAGCCTGAAGATTTGGAATGATGTTTTAAAAAAGTTGGAAATAAGGAATGATTCACTCATGGAGATCAGGCCAAATATTAAAAAATTTCAACTGCCAATTCATGATCAGTACTTTACTGAATCGCTCCCTTTGAAAAACCTGGTGATTCTTAATACTAAAAATTCTCCTGGTTTTGAGATGGAGGAATTAACTGGAATAAAAAAGTTTAATGCCATAAAAAACAATACCTATCGATACCGATTTGTAAAAGGACTTGAACAACAGCTCGATCATTTTCAGATTCTGAGTAAACTTTTACCGAAAATTAAAGTTTATAAAGTAGCCCGGCCTCAGGCACCCATATCTCTGATTGAGCTTGGAGAATTTCTGCAAAAAAACCTAAACCTGGATGTATAAAAAGAATATCATATGGTTGGCAAGTTATCCTAAATCAGGCAATACCTGGTTTAGAGTTTTTCTTACAAATCTTTTATTTGATTCTGAAATACCTGCTAATATTAATGATCTGGCTGAAACATCTATTTCAAGTTCGCGAAAAATATTCGATGAGTATACCGGACTTTCTTCATCCGATTTAACTTTTGAAGAAATTGACCGATTGCGTCCTGATGTTTATCGAATGCAGTCTATGGAATCTGAGGAATTATTATTTAAAAAGGTTCATGATAAATTTTACTGGATCGATAATAACCAAACCCTCTTTCCTCAGGAAATTTCAAAAGGGGCAATCTATTTTATTCGTAATCCTTTGGATGTTTTGGTTTCTTTTGCATACCATAGTGCCAAACCGGTTTCAAAAATGATTTCTTCATTAAACGATTCTGCTTTCGCATTTTGTGATAAAAACGACAAATTACAAAATCAGCTAAGACAAATCCTTGGTAGCTGGTCCGATCATGTTACAAGCTGGACAGAACAATCTTTAATCCCTGTTCATGTCATGCGCTATGAGGATATGATTAACCATACATTTGAAAAATTTAAAGAAGCTGTAAAATTTATGGGTATTGAAAAATCCGACACACAAATTAAAACAGCAATAACAAAAAGTGATTTTTCAGTTCTTTCCAGTCAGGAAAAACAGGACGGGTTTAAAGAGAAAATGATCAAATCAAAATCATTTTTCAGAAAGGGTAAAATTGGCGATTGGCAAAATCACCTGGACGAAAAAATGACAAATGAAATGATTGAAAATCATAAAACAATAATGATGAAATTTGGATATTTAGATGAAAATAACAAACCCATATTTTAAATTGATTTTTATAACCAGAGATGCAATGCATTGCCTCTCAAGCAGCATTGCATCCTTCAAACATTCAATTTGAAATTAGATAAGATAGCGTGACAAAAGAGAAGTTCCAGAGAAAATATAGAATAGAATCGAACAGAAATCCAAATTGGGATTATTCTTCTCCGGCAAAATATTTTATTACCATTTGTACAGCAAGTAGGGAACATTATTTTGGTGAGATTGTTAATTTCAAAATGAAATTGTCAGAAATTGGTAATATTGCGTATTATGAATGGTTAAAAACACCTGAATTACGACCCGATATGAATATTGTTTTAGATGAATTTTGCATTATGCCAAACCATTTTCATGCCATAATTGGTTGGGGTGGTGATCAATGTAGAGGCAGATTGCAATCTGCCTCTACTACATTGAAAACAAAAAACACAAACAAATTTGGTCCACAATCAAAAAATTTAGGTGCCATAATTCGTGGTTTTAAATCATCAATAAAAAAATATGCGACAATTAATAGTATTAATTTTGCATGGCAGCCGAATTATCATGATCATATTATAAGGAATGAAGAAGAATTTAAACGAATTAAAAGGTATATTCAGAATAATCCCAAGAATTGGAACAAGGATGAATTATATTAATTTTAATACGATATAGAGACGCAATGCATTGCGTCTCAAACAAAATAGCGCATTGCGTCTCAAACAAAATAGCGCATTGCGTTTCAAACAAAATAACGCATTGCGTCTCAAACAAAACAGAATTTAAATAAGATGAAAATAACCGTAGAAACAATTATTCAGCGAAATAACGATATTCTTGCCAGCGATCTGGACGGCGAAAAAGTTATGATGAGCATAAAAAAAGGAGAATATTATGGTTTGGGAAAAACAGGTACGTTTATATGGGATAACATTGAGAAACCTATCAAAATTAGTGACCTTATACATATGATAACAGAAAAATATAAAATAGACGAAACTCAATGTTTAAATGATATTACACCTTTTATGAACGATTTGATTGAAAAAGAGCTCGTTATTGCAACCAATTAGCCTTAAAAACGTTTAACTTATGTTCTTGAACTATGTTCAAATTACTTAGAAAATATTATAGCATAGAAAAAACTGAACGTAAAATCCTGAATCGAACTTTCATTTGGTTAATTTATGCTTTTATTTTGGTTAGAATAGTTCCCTTAAGATGGTTTAGTCATTTATTAGGGGATTTTAACAATGAAATACATTGCGATTTAAGTGTAAATGAAATTAACTTAATTTCATTTACAAAAAAAAACATTAGAAGATTAAAAAAACGAATACCCTGGAAAGTAAAATGCTTTGAAGAAGCCATAGCAGCAAAAAAGGTGTTAGAAAAATACAAGATTAATTCAACACTTTACCTGGGTGTAAATAAGAGCGTAAAAAACAGCTTAATAGCTCATGCATGGTTGAAAAGCGGAGATGTTTTTATTACAGGAGAAAAAGGACATAAGCAATATGCCATTACAGGCTTTTATAGCTGATAACTTGATTTTTATGAAAGATTGTAAAATTTGCATTAAATTTGAGTAGAATTTGGAAAACGTGAAGATTATGGAAGAGAAAGAATTAATAAAAGAAATTAATCAGGAGAATCTAAAATTGGAGTGGGAAGCCCCCAAACTTTTTTGTTTGGATAAAGGGAAAACTGAGGGAGGGCCCTCAACGGCCCCTTTTGAAGATACCACGAATGATCCTACTCCATCTTGATATAAAAAATATTACATATCCTTTATGAAACTTAAAACTTTTATATGAGAAAAAGTTACTTTTTAATATTATTTAATATTCTCTTCTATTTAGTTATTAACACTGTTATTGGACAAGACTTTAACACATCTAACTTTATATCTGGTTCAGATAATATTAGAGTTAATGAAACAATAAAACTTACAGATGGATATGTTTTGTTTGGAGATTTTCTTGGAACAATAAATAGACCTGAAACAATAGCTGCTGATAACCGGGATATATTTTTGGCAAAATACGATGATAATTTTAATCCAATTTGGATTAATCATATCGGAGGAACCTTAATTGATTTAGCGAATGATATAGTAACAGATTTGCAGGATAACATATATATATTAGGATCATTCCAAGATAAATGTTCTTTTAATGGCACAAATGAATTGTTATCAGATGGTAATTACGACGTATTTATTGCAAAATATACAAGTTCTGGAACATTCATTTGGGCAAAAAAAATAGCATTTAATGCAACCAACCAGCGTGGTTCTAGCATTGATTTTGATGGAACCACTTTGATTGTGGGGGGCTATTACACAGGTACTATTGGTTTCGATAGCCAAGGGTTTACTTCTTCTTATGGCATGTATATCGCAAAATTTGATTTAAATGGGACGTTTATTTGGGCAAAAAATATTCCAACAACAAGTTCTAGTTCTACAATACAATCCGTAAGTGTATTTTCTGATGGATATTATTTTAATGGAACTATCAAAGGAGCGGCAACGTTTGATTTAGGGATTTACAATAGCAATAATGCCAATTACACAGATGTTTTTTTGTACAAAACGGATTTTAACGGTACAGGGCAGTGGTTAAGAAGAACTTATGGTGATGCCAATGCTTTTACAGGAACCATGACTCAGGATAATTACGGGAATGTATATTTTACTGGATATTTTAGTGGAACTAATATGAGTGTAGACTCTACAGGAACAATTAAAGGAAAGAATGCTATCATTAACCAAGGTAGCACAGACATGTTTATTTTAAAATACAATAAAAGCGGGAAAATGATTTGGTCCAAAGGTTTTGGCGAAACAGGAACAGAATGGGCAAGGGATATTAAATACAAGAACAATGCTTTTTATTTAACAGGTTATTTCTCAGGCAGCATAACATTTGGAACCGATGTCTTGTCCTCATCTTCAACTTTAGATCAGGATGCGTTTATTGGGGTTCTGGACAGCCAGGGAAATACCTTAAGGGCAGTAAAAATTGATGATTCTGATGATGGAAATGAGTCAGGAATGACTGCTTCTATTGATGATGATAATACAATTTATTGGGGAGGAACATTTAGGTCGACTACAGTTATTGTAGGAGATAGTACATTTATTAACCCATACCCCGGGAAACAAGGTGTTTATATGACAAAAGGAAAAGCTCCATTTTCAGTAGCTTTTTCGGTAAAAGAAAATCCTTCATGTTATCAATCTGATAATGGTGAATTGGTTATTACTCCTTATTTTGGTACTGCCCCCTATACATATTCCTGGAGCCACGATGGTGCATTGTTAGATTCTACTGCTACAAATTTAGCACCAGGCACATATTCAGTTACTGTGACTGATGGAACCTTGGCTACGGATGATGCGACTTATATTTTAACAGAACCTGATCCAATTACATTTAACCCTTCCATTACTCAGGTAACTCAATGTAGTTATAGCGAAGAAGGGCTTATCGATTTAAATATTTTGGGAGGAAATGGTGGAAATACGTATCAATGGCAGGCAAGTGCTGGTGGTGAAGGCGTTGCTTTTAGTGCCGAAGATCAGTCCGGTTTAACCGTTGGTACATACCATGTTACGGTTAATGATTCAAAAGGATGTACAGCAGATACCATCATGTATATTACGGGTCCTGATCCTGTAACTTTTGGAGGCTCTGTAGTAACTGATTCTTCAGGAATTGGTCCCGGTGCAATCGATTTATCATTTTCCGGAGGATTTGGGACACCTGCTTCATTTACATTTAATTGGACTGGATCTTATGCCTTTTCTGAAACAACTGAAGATATTTCAAATCTGAATACAGGGAATTATGATGTAACCGTTACAGACGTTCATCTTTGTGAGTTTGATACTATATTTAATGTAGCCAATCTCGATACCTTCTATATATTTATTTCGGAACATAAAGATGCCTGTAATGGAACCATTAATGGAACGGCAACGGTAAGTTACTATTCTCCCGATAGTCACACCGCGATTACGTATTTATGGGATGCAAATGCTGGTAGCCAAACAACAGCACAAGCTACAAGTCTGGCTCCCGGAAGATATTATTATGTTACGGTTACTGATACTGAAAATACACCCAATACAGTTTTAGTTGATAGTGTTTATATTAATGAATTAGCATATTCCTTTACAGGTTCTTTAACAGGAACAACAATTGTAAATTGTTATGGTGATACAGATGGTTATATTGATTTGTCAATTACAAGTCAAGGTACAAAACCGTATGTTTATAACTGGAGCACAGGGTCTACAGTTCAAGATTTAACAAACCTGGGAATTGGTACTTACGGCGTAACAGTAACAGATAAATATAGTTGTATATTCTCAATAACAAATTATACCATTGATCAACCTACAGTTTTATCCGCTGTAGCTGAAATTGTTACCAAACCAACTTGTTATGGTGATTTTGATGGAGAGGTTACTGTCGATAGAAGTGGTGGGACATCACCATATACATATCAATGGGATGATCCGGGTTTTCAGGATACACGAAATGCCGATGGTCTGGATGCCGGTTATTATTCTGTTACAGTAACCGATGTAAATAATTGCGAAGCAAGTTCTGCAATTCATCTTACTCAGCCAGGTCTTATTAATGCTGCAAAAAGTATTACCAATGAAATTTGCAATTCTGCAGGTGATGGTGCTATTACATTAACTGTGACAGGAGGAACAATTCCTTTTTCATACTCATGGAGTACCACAGAAGGATCAGGCTTAATACCAACCGATAAAAATCAAACAGGATTAACTGCCGGCAAATATTATTTTACAGCTTCCGACGATAATAACTGTTTACACAGCGACAGTGCCGAGATTACAGAACCCCCATTACTCCAGATTACAAATGAAGAAAAAACTGATGTTTTGGGGTGTAATGGCGAAAGTACAGGATCAATAACAATTACAGCAACAGGAGGTACGGGAGTATTAACCTATACACTAAATCCGGGAGCAATACAAACAAACAACACAGGAGTTTTTACAGGACTTGGAGAAGGAACCTATACCGTTAATGTGGATGATGCTGTTGGCTGTGGACCAATTACTTCAAGCTCAATGATTATTACTGAACCTGACCTTTTAGTGATTGTTAATGACAATGTAAATAATGCTACATGTAACGGAACTGATAATGGTAGTATTTATATCACTGTAAATGGAGGTACAGTAGCTACAGATTACAATTATACATGGACAACATCAAATGGCTCCGGATTAATTCCCGGAGTTCAGGATCAGCCAACTTTGGGTGCTGGTACATATAATTTAACAGTTACCGACGATAATGCTTGTGAAGCTACTACAAGCTTTGTTTTAACGGAACCTACAGCAATTAATGTATCTAAACTAAAATATGATTTAAATTGTAACGGAGATAATAATGGAGCAGTTAGTCTTATAGTTTCCGGAGGAGTTTCCCCTTATGCATACTTATGGACTACCACAGAAGGATCTGGTTTAATAGCATCGGATAAAAACCAAAGCGGATTAACTGCAGGCAAGTATTATTTTTCAGTTACTGACGATAATAATTGTGCGTATAATGATAGCGTTGAAATTACAGAACCTCCTTTATTAGAAATTACCAGTCAACTAAAAACGAATGTTTCAGAATGTCAGGGAGAAAGTACAGGTACAATAACAATTACAGCTACAGGAGGTACAGGAGTATTGACATATACTTTAAATCCCGGTGCAATTCAAACTAACAATACAGGTTCTTTTACAGGATTGAATGCCGGTAATTATACGGTTAATGTTCAAGACGAAAACTTGTGTTCAGTAACATCTGGCACATTATCGATTACGGAGCCCGGAGCTTTGGTTATAACTACGAATTCCACAAGTAATCTAACTTGCAATGGAACAACTGAAGGAAATATATTTATTACTGTTGCAGGAGGAACCATTTCAACTGATTATACATATACCTGGACTACTACCAATGGTTCAGGTTTGTCAACAGGAGTTCAGGATCAACCAGACTTGGGGGCAGGGACATATTATTTAACTGTAAGTGATGACTATTCCTGTGAGGCTACTGCAAACTTTACCTTAACAGAACCTGATACGATTATTGTTACAAAAACAACTTATAATTTATCTTGCAGTACCGGAAATGACGGTGTAATTGTGATTTCTCATAATGGTGGAGTTCTTCCATTTTCATATTTCTGGACAACACTGGACGGTAGTGGTTTAAGTCCGGTGGACAGGAACCAGGGAGGTTTAAGTGCGGGAACATATTATTTGGAACTTACTGATGCAATCGGATGTGTTGTTAACGAAACAATAGAGTTAACAGCACCACCAGCTATTACCATTGATTCTGAAAACTTTACTGATGCAACTGGTCAGGCTATTGCTGATGGAACCATTACAATTGAAGCTTCCGGAGGAACTGGTGTGTTAACTTATACATTGTTACCAAATAATAAATCAAATCAAACTGGAATATTTAATGCTCTCGTACCCGGTGATTATTCTGTAAATGTAAGAGATGAGAATTATTGTGGTCCGGTATCTTCTAATACAATTACGATTGGATTCCCCGATGCCATTGAAGATATTTTAGCAAATGATTTCATTAAAATTTATCCTAATCCCACATCAGATAAAATATTTATCGAATTTGAATACAAGGATGAGCTTGTTAATCTTCAGCTTATAAGCATATCAGGTGAGATTTTATTGAATAAGGAAATTAAATCACAAGGATTTACAAAAGAAGAAATTGATTTGTCGAAGTATTCAAAGGGTGTTTACTTTATCAGGGTATACAACAATCAATTTAATATTAACAATAAGATATTATTACAATAAACAATAAATGAGTGTATTAAGAGGCCCCTTCAACGGGGCTTTTTTTATTTGTTAAAATCCATATTCAGATTAATTTGTTGCCTATCTTTTAGATAATTATCTTTGTTTTCAGTAAAATAGTTGAATATGAATATACTCTTATTGGGCTCAGGTGGACGTGAGCATGCCCTGGCATGGAAAATGAGTCAAAGCAAAAAAGTCACTAAATTATATGTTGCTCCCGGAAATGCCGGTACTTCTGAAGTTAGTGAAAATATTGAGCTTGATTTATCAGATTTTGAATCAATCAAAAAGCATACCTTAGAAAAAAAGATTGATATGGTCGTTGTTGGACCTGAGCAACCACTGGTAGATGGGATTAGTGATTTTTTCATGTCAGATTTTGAACTTAAAAACATCCCTATTATTGGTCCTGTTAAAGCCGGAGCTATTTTAGAAGGAAGTAAAGATTTTGCAAAGGATTTTATGACTAAATATGGTATTCCTACAGCTAGGTATCAATCTTTTAAAAAGCCAACTACCGAAGAGGGGAAAAGATTTTTAGAAAGCCTTTCAGCTCCATATGTTTTAAAAGCAGACGGACTTGCTGCAGGGAAGGGGGTTATTATTCTGAATGATCTTAATGAAGCAAAGGAATCTTTGGAACAAATGCTTCATGGACAATTTGGTGATGCCAGTGAGACTGTTGTTATTGAGGAGTTCCTGGACGGGATAGAGCTTTCAGTATTTGTTATTACTGATGGTCAATCTTATAAAATCTTACCTGAGGCAAAAGACTATAAAAGAATTGGAGAGGGAGACACAGGACCAAATACCGGAGGTATGGGAGCCGTTTCACCTGTTCCTTTTGCAACTAAAGAGTTTTTAAATAAGGTTGAAGAAAGAATTATTAAACCAACAATTAATGGATTGATTAAAGAAAAAATAAATTATAAAGGTTTTATTTTCTTTGGTTTAATTAAAGTAAAAGAAGAGCCTTTTGTAATTGAGTACAATGCGCGAATGGGCGACCCGGAAACTGAAGTTGTTATTCCCAGAATAAAATCAGATTTTGTTGATTTATTAATACATACAGCCAACGAAACTCTCGATCTGGCCAATTTTGAGATAGATGAGCGAAGCTGCACAACTGTGATGTTAGTTTCTAAAGGCTATCCGGGAGATTATAAAAAAGGGGAAATTATAAAAAACCTTGATAGAATTGTAGAATCTGTTTTATTTCATGCCGGAACAAAAGCCTCAGGAGCAGAAATTCATACGAATGGAGGCCGCGTAATTGCAGTTTCCTCATTTGGAAGCACTATGCAGGAAGCCCTGGAGAAAAGTTATAAAAATGCTGAAATTATTGAATTTGAAGGGAAAAATTATCGAAAAGATATTGGATTTGATTTAAAATAAAACATATGCTATCAACTATTTTAAAAAGTAACCAACCGATTGTAATAGTTTTAATTATTCTTTCAGGGATACTAATGTGGATTCCTTCATTTATAGATCCAATTGGAACGGCTATTCCTTCAGATAACATAAACATGCCTTTTTACGAATTTATTGCTGAATATGTGCAATATAATTCTCTTTTATCAATGTTTATTACATTATTGCTGGTTTTTTTGCAATCATTTTTACTGGTGCAGTTTAATAAGAAGCATATCATAATAAATTACAGAACATATTTACCTGCTTTTTTTTATATCCTTATTTCTGGAAGCTTTGTTCAATTGCAACGCTTAAACCCGGTTTTAATTGGAGGCATTTTTATTTTTGCAGCAATCAATTTTATATTTAGCACTTACAGAACTGAATATGCATTGAATAAACTTTATTTAGCAGGCTTCTTTGTTTCAATCGCTTCATTGTTTTGGGGCCCTCTGGCAATTTTTATTTTAATAATCTGGATTTCAATATCTAATTTACGACCGTTTATCGGACGGGAATGGATCGTTGGTTTACTTGGTTTCTTAACACCCTATTTATTTGTTTTTGTATATTATTTTGTGTTTTTGCCAGAGAATAGTTTTATTCAGTTAATTGATCATTTTGTGGCCAGTTTTTATGTATTAAAAGCGTTTCACTTACTTCATTATTCGTATTATATTTTTTATGGCTTTTTATTCTTTATTATCATTTTAGCTAGTTATACTCTTCTAACTAATTTTCAAAATAAAAAAATAAAAACAAGAAAATACTTTCAGCTCAATTGGTGGATATTTATATTTAGCTTGAGTTTGTTTTTTATTTTTAAAAATGTGAAGTACGAGATAATTTACTTAATGAGTATTCCTGTTTCTTTCCTGTTAGCAGAATATTTTCACGCAGTAAAAAGGAATTGGTACTTAAATATTCTCCTTTTATTATTGGTTAGTTCGCTGGTCTATATACAAATAATAGCCCATTAAGTAATGAGCTATTATTTATTCGGGTATATATATTTTGTTATAGTCTTTGAACGAATGATAATAAAGCAACGGCCAGTCCCTGATCTCCTTCTTTGAAAGTAATAAACATATGATATACGCCTGTTGTACTGCACTTAAAGCTAACCTTGGGATAATATTTCCCTGTAGCAATTATATAATTTGTGGTAACTAATCTGTTGTTATCATAAAGGTGTAATATTGCTTCTCCAGGATAATCTTTTGAATTACAAATTGAAAAAAGATATTCTGTATTTTTACTTAAAACAACCGAATATCTTGCTGTAGGCAATTCTTCTCCAGGTTTGGCTGCCTCTAATTTAATTTGAAAATCCTTTAAATATGTGGCATCTCCTGCTATCATTCCACATATATCTACTAATTCTTGCCCTGATTGAGCAAATGATTTACTATTTCCTAACAAGAGCATTGCAAATAAGGCAAAAATTATATAAATGTATCTCATATTTACAACTGTATTATATTATTCCGAACTTTAACAGTTTTATCAATAATTTTCATCAAAGTTTCGTTTGAGATTTCAATATACTGTTTGTCGTTTTGCTTGATAACCAGCATTCCATCTTCTTCTACAGCTTCAGGTTCTCCTCTTTCATAGGTTATAGTAACCTCTCTGTAAATTCCCTGTATTTCTGCTAAATCATCAATCAATTTTTTAAATGTAGGATCTCTTTCGTAATTCTTAAGCAATATCATTAAATTACTTAATATTATTTTTTGCTCACCAATTTTTTCTGAAAGTTCTGCATTTGGAGATTTTTTAATAACCTCGCCTAAAAGATACATACTTTCGATCCACACACCTGCAACAATTAAAGAACTTAAATTACTTCTGTTGTTCTCACGCAAATATCGATCCATTTGATTAAAATTTTGCACCGAAATGTACATTAATGAGTCAAGGTTTTGGTTATTAGTAGCTAACCGTTTAAGTGTAGTAAAGTCAAAAAATTGGCCAACACGTATACCGTCTGCAAGAGATTTAATGGCAGAAATATAATCAATAACTGCACCGGTTTTATTGTACATGTTTTGGTAACCTAAATCGGCTCCAAATATTCCCAGTCCTATTGCTTTTTTGAAATTCGTATTATAATTATCAACAAAATCTGTAGTAGCTAAATAATCTTTTGAGTATGGCACTCCAACAGCTTTAATTAAGGCTGCAATTTCTACGGGAGAAGAAATGTTTTGGACAATTTCTTCCATTGCTTGTTCAGAAATTTCCAACTCTCCTTCATATATCACTGAATCAGGAACTTCAAATTCTTTCGAAAAATCAGTATCTTTTTGTTTATCCGAACGGCAAGCAGCAAATATTAATAAAGGTAAAAGTATGTAAATCAGTTTCTTGCTCATAATCAATGGTATTGATTTTCAATTATATTGCAAATTTAACACATCTCATAAAGATATAAAAATATTCAATATCTAGAAATATTATTTTTTAAACTTAATCTTTTCAGGAAGATCAAGAAGTTTTTTAAGTAACTCGTAATACAAGGTTATATACATAAATAAAGTCATAACCCAAACAAATATTAAATTAAACCAGTAAGTATCATGGTACTTGCCAGCAAAATATTTTCTGGGTGCGTAAAAATGAGATCTGAAATTGAAAAATCCTTCAACATCAGGATCCCTGTAAATAGGGTCGACTTGCTGGATTAGCTCGTCTTTGTACTGAATAATCTTATTTTTTTCAAATACTTTTTTAACCTGATCTTCTACACTTTCATTGTGAAATGTATTGCGTTTCATTCTATAAAGCTCAGGATTTGTCTTCAACAAATAACGAATTATATTTTCTTTTTCGTTATTTGATTTCTGAAACATTAATCCATAATAAGTATAAAGCTTTTCAATAAAATCGCTTGTATTGTCAAGAACAATTTCGTTAAACTGTGAAGTGTCTAGTTGATGCCCAATTAATAAAGGAATTCCGGTTCTTATTTCTTCTTTAGGAAGTTCTGTTTTTAATAATCTTAAATTAGCAGCTATTTGCTCTTTTACTTCTTTATCATCATTAAATTTATACCAGTTATCTTCGATGTAGGTTAATCGTTTTTCGAGTTCGGGAATGTAATATACCTGTTTAAAATCAGCTGTACTTTCACGTTTTTCAATTTCATAAAAGTTTTTCTCAAATTCATTATTTTTAAACTGGTTAACCATTAATGCTTCAAAGGACCATTTTGTAGGCATAAATTCTGCAATAAACGGTACTTTTTTAACACTCCCAACAGCTCTGTTCATTTTATCAAATGGAAACATGGCGCCACTTAATATCATCATTGGAATCATTACTAATGGGATTAAGATATAAATGGTAACGGCCGAGTTAAATGATGCCGACACATTAAGTCCGAGCATGTTGGCAAAAGCAGCGGTTGTAAATAAAGCAAACCAGTATTCAAATGTCATTGATCGTATTCCAAGTATATTATTGGCAATGATGACAAATAAAATAGATTGAATTGCTGAGATCGAGAATAAGATGAATATTTTAGAGATCAGGTAGCTCGATCTGCTTAAGTTAAGGAATGCTTCCCGCTTTAGTATTTTACGATCGCGGAATATTTCTTCGGCACTAACAGTTAAACCTAAAAACAGGGCAACGATTAATCCCATAAAAATATAAATGTTTATATTTTCATTTTCTCTGAAAATATAAACTTTTGAATTTGGGTCAGCAATATATCTTATAATATATGATAGTATAAAACCTAAAACCGGAGCCTCAAGTAAATTAAGTGCTATATATTGGGTATTACTGATTTTCGAAAGAAAATCCCGTATAGTATAAATTTTCAATTGTATAATCCAGGACGGGATATTTAGCGTGGAAGGAGGGGCATCGGTAACTTCATCAACTTCTTCGATTTTAATATTTTCATTAAAATTATCTTCCCATTTCTGTGGAGAAATTTTCCTTTTTGGTGTATATTTCCCGTATTCGTCAACTACTTTAGCTTCAATAATGTTAAAAATAAGTTCAGGATTAACATTACCACAAGTGGGGCATTCTCCAACATCACTGTTTATTTGTGCATCAAGCCTTTTAAAGTACATTACACCTTCAACCGGATTGCCATAATAAATCATGTAACCACCGGTATCGAGAATGATCATATTATCAAACATTTTGTAAATGTCTGATGATGGTTGATGAATAACTACAAAAATTAACTTTCCTTTAAGAGCTAATTCCCGGAGTAAATCCATAACATTTTCAGAGTCTCTTGAAGAAAGTCCTGAAGTCGGCTCATCAACTAATAAAATAGAAGGTTCACGAATAAGTTCTAGGGCAATATTTAATCTTTTACGCTGACCTCCACTAATCATTTTGTTAAGTGGAGAACCAACCTTAAGATCTTTTCGATCAAATAATCCTAAATTTGTTAAGGTTTTATCAACTAACTCAACGATTTCTTCTTCAGTTTTATCGTTGAAACACAACTTTGCATTATAGTAAAGATTTTGAAAAACGGTTAATTCTTCAATTAACAAATCATCTTGGGGAATATAACCAATAACACCTTCGAGTTTTTCTTTTTCTTTATGAAGATTTATTCCGTTAATAAGAATTTCACCGGTAGAAGGTTCACTTAAACCGGTCAGTACACTTAATAATGTTGTTTTTCCGGCTCCACTGGCACCCATTAGTCCAATTAATTTTCCTTGATCTTCGGAAAAATTAATGTTTCTTAAACCGACACCTCCATTTGGAAAAACAAAATTAATATTTCTTGCAATGTAAGATATCCGTGTTGTAGTGCTATCGGCAAGGTAATGGGCAACAATGTCACTGTAATAAATTGGTTTACCTTTTGGCAGTTTAATTGTGCCTCCACTTGCAAAAGAATAGATCCTATTATTATTTACCGGTAAGCCATTTAAAAAAATATCTTCATTACCTGTATAACGCATAAAATAAAGATCAACGCTTTTAACCTGAAGGATAAAGATATTGCCATTTAAGGCTTCTACTTTAACGTGTTTAGCTTCTTTACATTGATTTTCTTTATCGTTAATGATGAGATTTCCAGGCTGATCAATCTCAGAAATTTCATTATGAATAACGAAAGTTTCGATTCCCCGAAACTCGTCCCTTGTTAGTTTAAATACTTCAGAAACCGTATGAATAATAGCCATTCGCTGTTCTGAAAACTTACGGTCGGCATTTACCAACTCAAAAAGTCTTACAAGAACAATTATCTTTTGTTTTTGTGTAAGTGTTTTATTAATCTTTTTACAGATTCCTAAGATTCTTACAGAGTCTTTAACTGATGTTAATTTTACTTCTTCATTTTTTTCTGTTTTTTCGTCTGTGATATCAGCTTTTTCGTCGAAAAGAGCCATATATTCAGGAACAGCTTCATCATTTAATTGTTGAGTTAAGAAGTTTTTTACAAATTCCCTTTCGCTGGACTCTACTCCTTCATCCTGTTTTGCTATAATAGCAAATAACTGCATTAGGGCTTTTAAAATCTCTTCACTCATAATTTAAAATTAAATAATGACAACAGAAAAATTTGAAAATAAGCACCAAATTATAAGGTATAGCTTACTTGTTCAAATGGTACATCAACAATATCTGCATATTCTTCACCAGCTTCTTCCATATCTTCATCGTCTTCGGGGAAGAACCATTTAATTAAAACGCTTTTACCGTTCTCATGCATTTCTTCAAGTTTCATTAAAATATCTAAAATTAATTTTGAAGATGCCGTATTGAAGTAAACCAGTTTAAATGAAAAGACTGTTTGGTCATTTGCTTCTTCCTGGTAATCATCAAGCCAGTTTAATACAGGTTCGTAAAACGTTGTAACGTCTTCAGGAAGAGATCTTCCCGAAATTTCAAAAATTCCACTGTCCTTATCAAGAATTATGGTTGGAGTATCGTCAGTACCTTTGATCTTTATTACTTCCATGATATATTTTTTTATAAGTTTCTAGAAACTGAAGATGTTAAAAGAAAAAATGAACTACTTTCATCAATTGGTAAAAAGTGAAATTCAAGTTTATTTCCTGTTTTTCGGGCAATATCAATAAACCCAAGTCCAGCTCCACCTTTTTCAGAAAGTCTTCCTTCCTTCATTTGGCTTTTATAAAGAGTTTTAAGACCTTCACGGTCTAAACTGTTGATATGGTTGAGCATTTCAGTAAGTTCAACGATTTTATCGTTTTCGATAACATTACCTGTTGTAACATGGTAATCGTTTTTCCCTTTACTTACCATAAATATGCCTCTGCCTGCAAAAAGGAAATCATCTGATCCGAAAGAATCAGCGTGTTTACTTATATTTTGCAAACATTCAACCATAACATGGAATACCTTCTTTTGTACTGCGTTCGCTTCTGACTCCTTAGCCATATTCGATTCTGTTAAAGAAGTAAATGCTTTGGTAATTTGGTGAGTAATTTCACCTTCATATACCAAAGTAATTTCGTGAGCCTTCATAGACCGATAAAAATCATAAACAAATTCCAGAAAGCCTTTTACATTACTTTTATCCATAGGTTGTAAAATTAATATTTATTAAAAATAATAAAAAATTAAAATTCGATTCCAATTAATAACACATCATCTATCTGTTTGGTTTTCCCTTTCCAGTTTTTAAAATCGGTTGAAAACAAATTTAAATACTGTTGCATAGTTAGATCCTGGTTTTCAACAATATGATTTCTGATGCGTTGAGGAGAATATTTTCTGCCTTCGGGGCCTCCTGTTTGATCGGGCATCCCGTCGGAGAAAATAAATATTTTATCTCCTTTGATTATTTCAATTGAATGATTTATAAAATCTTTTTCAGCTTTATTTCGATGCGGAATACCTCCAATTGCTTTTCGGTTTCCTTTATATTCGATTAACTCGCCATTACGCAATAAATACAAAGGACGATGTGCTCCGGCATATTGCAATTCTTTCTTTTTTAGATTAATCCTGCAAAATGCAATATCCATTCCATCCCGAGCATCGGCATCAATTCTATCTTGTTTTAATGTGCTTCTAACACCAAAGTGCAGCTTATCTAAGATCTGACCAGCTGTATATTTTACATCATGGTCGACAATGTTGTTTAACTGGAAATATCCAATAAACGATAAAAGAGCTCCGGGAACACCATGCCCTGTACAATCTACGGCAGAAATATATAAAATGTCATCCTTTTTAAAGAACCATGGAAAATCTCCGCTAACAACATCGCGAGGAAGATAAAAAATAAATGATTTTGGTAAATACTCCTGAATAATTGATGTATTCGGAAGGATAGATGATTGAATTCGCTGAGCATAATTAATACTCTCGCTAATCTTTTTGTTTTTGTCTTTTATCTCAAGTTCTATCTGTTTAGCTTCAGTTATATCATGACCAACAAATAGGATGGTTTCAAGTTCATTCTCATTAAATTCAGGAATAACATTATAGTTCATTATCCTTTCACCAAGATTTGCTGTTGGCATGGTTAATTCGAGGGTCAATTTTTGGTTTGTTCTTCGAACTTGTTTAATTGAATCTTTAAAGAAATCAACCAATGTTGGTTCCATATTCAATTCTTCAATTCTACCATTTATAATATCTTTTGATTTAACGCCTATGTAGTCATCAACCATCGGATTTGCATAAAAGAACTGACCCTTAGTATTCATACGCAGAATTAAATCGGGGCTGTTTTCGGAAAGAGACTGCATTTTACTTTTCATTCGCTCTTCCTTCTCAGCCCTTTTCCTTTCTGTTATATCCTGCGAGTTTAATATGATTCCATTTATTGCCGGATCATTGAGCAAGTTTCTTCCTGTTGTTTCAATATGGATTTTTTTCCCGTCTTTTTTAATGTATGTATATTGAATTGCTCTTGGAGTATGCGGATCTTCGAGCAATTGTTCAAACATTTCTTTCATGGCAGCTTCACCTTTTGCAGTTAATCTGTCCATGTCTTTCCCACTCATCATTTCCTCAGGAGTATAACCAAGAATCTTTGTTACTGAAGGACTTTGATATTTTAATTTTATTTCACTGTTATAAATTGAGATAACCTCCGATGCATTTTCAAGTAAAGAATGAAGTCTTTTTTGTGCATTTTCAACCTCTTTGATTTGCGTTTCGAGATTTCTATTCGAGATTTCAAGTTCTTCCTGGGTGGCGCGCATTTCTTCTGCATTCTGACGAAGTTGTTCTTCATTGGCCTTAAGTTCAACGGTCATTTGTTGAGATTCAAGAAGAAGTTTCTCCGTTTTCTGATTCATTCTTAAATTATAGAGAGTACGCGCAATGATCTCTCCAAGCTCTTTTAAGAATTTGATTGTTAAATCTTGAAATTTATCATCCAGTGAAGCAAATTCAATTACTCCTTGTAGTTTTTCTTCGGTAATTAAAGGGACGATTAAAATACTTGATGGTTTTTTATTTCCCAGAATACCAGACGTAATTGTTGCGTAATCTTCAGGGATTTCAGTGCGATAAACAATATCTTGTTCGTAAGCACATTGACCAATTAATCCTTCACCAATTTTAAATTCCTGGTTAACAAATCTTTTTCTGTTGTAAGCATAAGTCGCATAATTTTTAATTTTGCGATCTTCTTCTTCGTAGATATAAAATGATCCTTGAATTACCTTAATATATTTTATTAATTCAACAATAACTTCATATGCTAATGCTTCAATATTATTGTGCATCCGAAGAATTCTTGAGATTAAATCTTTTCCTTCGGATATCCAGTTTTGTTCTTTTTCTTTTTTGTTATTCGCAAGCAGATTATCGCGCATTACAATTAATGATCGGCCAATAATGTCATCTTCATCGACAGAGTCATCGCGATCATCATAAATACCTTCGCCAATTCTTTTAGCAAATCTTGCGTTTCTGTTTATATCCTGATCGCGCTGTTCAATTATTTTTTCAAATGCAGCCTTATCTCTTTCTCGTTTCTTAATGGAGAAGTAAATAACAATACCAACGATAATAGGTATTAAGTCGATTAACCAATGAATTGGATTATTCCTGTGAATATCTGCTATAGTTTGGAAAGAGACGCTTAAATTATGGTTTAAAATATCTATAATCCACGAAATGAATAAAAATAAAAGGGATGTTCCTACACCAATAATGATATCGTTATAGGAAATTATGTTAAAAATATTTTTCTGTTTATTAACAGTCATATATTTGGATAATAATTTAATATTTCAATAAAGCTTTACCTATTTGTTCTGACATTCCTTCAAACAAATCACTAAAGTTTTGTTTGAATTTTTTAAATGATGCCAGTTCAATGATGGCAACAGTTTGTTCTTCCAGAACAATAGGTATAATAATTAATTGATTTGGAGAGCTACTTCCAAGGCCTGATAATATGGTAACATAATTATCGGGAATTTCTTTTAAATTTAATGTTGTTTTGTTTTTTGCCACCTGGCCCGATAAAGTTTCTCCCAAATTAAAGCTTTTTGGTTCTTCATCACCAAAGTATGCATATTTTCCAATAATATTAAAGGTGTCAGATTCTTTTTCTTTTACAAAAAACAAGCCCTGCACAATATCAAATTCTTTAGCTAAATTCGACAATAATTTTTCGGTATACTTTACCAACGTAAGTTTTGTATCTTCTTTTGGGATGATCTTTTTTATGTAACTTTCTACATCTAATAATTCTTCATCAGTCTGATTATCTTCAACTTTCTTTTGTTTTGAATGTTGCTCATTTATTATAATCCCCTTGTTTGAATATTTTTCTTCTGAATGGCTCTTGTTTGTAGCTATTATCGTAAGCACAAAAAGGAAAACAGCTATAATAACAGCAAAAATTAAGAATATATATATCATCTTTTGATTTGCAGAAGGATTGAATTCCAGAATTAAATTTCTAATCTTTCCGAAAAGCATAAAAAATATTATAAATTCAGCGATGAGGGCTGAAAAGGCTAATATTTTATATATTCTATTCGTATTCATTAATATATTATCATTTTAAATTTAATAAAAATTTGATAATCTGTTCTGTTGTAAATATATGATCAACAGTTGTTAGTTTTAAGGATGCTTCGGTCATTGTTTTAACCTGACATTCGTTAGGATCCTGAACAATTGCCAAACCTCCAGCTTGTTTTAATTTTTTTAACCCGTATGCACCATCTCTGTTTGCTCCTGATAATATGATTCCAATTAATTTATCACGATAAGCCTGAGCAGCTGTTTCAAATGTTAAATCAATGGATGGTCGTGAATGATTAACAGGCTCTTCGGTTGATAATGCGATTCTTTTGTTTAATTCAATGTACATGTGATAATTTGCAGGAGCCAAATATCCTTTTCCGGGCTTAATAGTTTCTTTATCAAAAGGTTCAACGATAGGAATTGTGGATTTAATAGACAAAGCTTCAACAAAACCTGAACGTACATGCTTTAATCTGTGCAAGCACAACAATACAGGTAATGGGAAATTCTTAGGTAGTGAACTTAAAATTCTGGTGATTACCTGAAAACTTCCTGCTGATCCTCCAATTACTAATGCTTTATACATTTATTTTATACTAATTTCTTTTTATAAATACCTTCATCTGCATTGATTAAAGTAAAATCCTTGTCAGAATTCCAGTAATCAATTTTTTCGTTATTCCCAATAATAAAGTGTCCTCCGGGAACTAAGCTGTTATAAATTATTTTAGTAAATCGTTCTTGTAAAATCTGATTATAATAAATCATTTGATTTCGGAACAATACTAACTTAACTCCTTTAGGATAATCATCAAATATAATATTTTGTTTTATAAATTTGGTATTCTCGATTAAAGAAGTGTCCCAATAGGCTTTATCTTCCTCATGTGAATAAAAATCAGAGAGATCTCCCTCGTTATATATTCTTGTGAAATTGGCTTCGTTAACCTCGTCTTTTTTCGGATCGAACAAGCCTTTGGTTGTTTTTTCGATATTTAGTTCACTAATGCTTGAAGCAATAAACTGAACATCTTTCAGCAAATTTAACTTTTTAAGTACTATAGCTGTCGAAAAAAGTTCTTCACCGGAAGAAACTTCAGGAAACCAGATTTTAAAATTTCCATTACCGGGAACAATCTGAGGAAAGAATTCTTCTTTTAAAACTCTCCAAAGTGAAGGATCACGAAACATCTCTGTATTTTCAACACATATTTCTTGTAAGAATTGCTCAAAAAGACCTTTGTCTGTTTCTATTTTTCGAATAAAACCATCAGCATCTTTTAAATTATTATTTATAATGATTTTTTCTACCCTTCGTTTAAAAAACGTTAGCGCATAATTTTTGAAATCATAATCATAAACATCTTGTAATGTTTTAATTATGTTTCTTGTATCTACTATGCCTAGTTCATATCTGTTCATTACATAATACCTTTAGCATCGTTTACTTTTTACGATATGCCTGACCTTTTTTCTCAAATTTCGAGGTTATTTCTCCAAGCATTGTTTCGTGCATCCCTAAAACCAAATACCCTTTTGTATAAAGATGCTCATGAAAAAGTTTAAACACTTTGTTTTGTAAACTATATTTAAAGTAAATAATTACATTTCTACATAAGATTAGATCAAATTTGGCAAAATACAGGTTACCACCTTGAACCAAATCATGTTGTCTGAAAATGGGTTTCTGTCTGAGGAAATCACTCATTTGAATAGAGTCTGAAACCTTATCAATTTTAAAATATTTTGAGTAAGGCACATCGTTATATTCCTCATAATTAAAAGGGTTTTCTTTAATTACTTTATCGAAATTGTCAAGATATCCAATATTAAATCGATATTTATAATTACCCTTTTTTGCTGCATCAAGAGCATCTGTGTTTAAATCGCTGGCAAAAATTTTGGCTTTATCTAAAAGTCCCAGTTCATTTAATAAAATCATCATTGAATAAACTTCCTGACCAGTAGAACATCCTGCATGCCAAATGTTGATATTCCTGTTTTCGGCGAATTTAGGAAGAATTCGATATTTTAATGTTTGCCAGATTTGAGGATCACGAAAAAGTTCTGTTGTATTTACCGTAATATCTTTTACAGTTTTTTCCAGAAAATCCTTACTTGTTTTTAATTTGTTAATTAAGGTAAGTAAGTCGGAATTATTATCAAGAAGAATTTTTTGTAACCTGCGTTTTAGTGATTTATCAGAATATTCACTAAAATCGTAACCCGATGAGTTTTTTATAGTGTTTACAAAAAATTGAACTTCTTGATCTGATAAAACCATTCGGTGCTTTGCTTAAAATTTAATATTCATTAGTACGCTAATATACTAAAATAGTTTGTTTTTAAATGTGCAAAAATAGCTAATAAACTTGTATTGAAAAAAATAAGTTTAGTTAATTAATTTCAAAAATTTTTAAATTGTATAGATATTTAAAATTAGTATACATAAGCTATGGAATTAAAGATATAAATTTTTTTGACTTAGTTTAATAGTTAAGATTCTATTTCCTTTATTATAATAACAAAAGAATAAGCAAAAATTTTAAAGTGTAAATCCAAAATTAATGAACAATGAATTTGTAATCGGATTCGTAACCAATGACGCTTGGAAAGGAATTGTTATTGATTTATGTAAATTAATATTTCGCGAAACGGTTAGGCCTGCATTTATTATTCCAGGTTTTTCAGCATAATAACTCTTAAAAGGAGTTAAACCAATAAATAGATTTATGGAGTTATCATCAATTTCGGTTGAATAAGCAAACTCAAGGTAGGTTGAGTAATAGTTTTTATTTGTCGATGTATTTATATCATCACCGTAAATCATGGTTGCAACAAGAACTTTTAAAGGAAATTCTTGTGATCCCAGATATGCCAGATCCAATTCAATAGTGTGTTTGGTTGAGTTTCTTTCGTAGTTGGCAATTTCGCTGCTTGCTTCGATAGATGGAGGACAATAATAATCGTAAATCGTAAACGAAAAGTTTCTATAATTATATGTTAAATACAAATCCAGTTCGGTATAATTTCCATCAATACTTTGTGCAAACCAAATACCCGTTTTGTAATTATTTTGATTTATTTCGAAAGAAGGTTCAATGCTGGGCACATAGCTTGTAGCAATGCCACGCCATACATGCATGCTTCTAAAATCGACCTGTATTTTTGTGTTTATAAACCCCTCATTTTTATTTGCACAAACTGATTGCGAAAATAAAATGATAAGAAGAATTAAACTAAGTTTATAACTAACTAAAAATGATTTCACAAGCCCCCTGTTTTGAACTACTCTTTATACACAAATT